>NZ_BOPD01000002.1:0-489258 GCF_016863575.1 Micromonospora sediminimaris | reverse complement strand
CTTCAGATAGTGCCGGCCCTACTGTGGCGGCGCTCACCATAGGGGTAGGAAGAAGCAGAGCGGGTAACCTGTTGACTCGGGTGTCGGTGTGTCAAGTGTCCCCGGGCCTCACCTAAATTGCCTTCGCGGAATACCGTTCGGCTGGAGCCGCGTCGCGCCACTCGCCGAGAGGCGACCTGCACACCGGCACCTTCGTCGCCCCCGGCCCGAGATCGGGCCGGGGGCGACGTCGTGATGTGGTTCCGAAAGGTGGGTCGCCGATCTCGGCGCGCTGTCCTAAGGTCAACACCGGAGGTGTCGAGCGTGGGGCTGCGGGACAGGTTGCTGGGCTGGCCGGTCTACCGGCAGCTCACCGGCACCGACCCGTTGGGCCGGGGCGCTGCGGCGTGCTCGAACCGCAGTGCCGAGTTGACCGCCCGCACGGAGGGCGCCGACCGGGTGGCCCGTTCCGTCTGCCCGTACTGTGCCGTCGGCTGCGGGCAACGGGTCTTCGTCACCGACGACCAGGTCACGCAGATCGAGGGTGATCCGGACAGCCCCATCTCCCGGGGTCGGCTCTGCCCGAAGGGCGCCGCCAGCCGGAGCCTGGTCACCAGCCCGCTGCGCCAGACCACGGTGCGCTACCGGCGGCCGTACGGCACCGAGTGGGAGGACCTGGACCTCGACACGGCACTCGACATGATCGCCGATCGGGTGCTCGCGGCCCGGGCCGAGACGTGGGAGGACGTCGACGCCGAGGGCCGGCCGTTGAACCGCACGCTGGGGATCGCCAGCCTGGGCGGGGCCACCCTGGACAACGAGGAGAACTACCTCATCAAGAAGCTGTTCACCGCGATGGGGGCGCTTCAGATCGAGAACCAGGCCCGTATTTGACACTCCGCCACCGTCCCCGGTCTGGGGGCCAGCTTCGGTCGCGGTGGCGCGACGGATTTTCAGCAGGACGTGGCGAACGCCGACGTCATCGTCATCCAGGGCTCGAACATGGCCGAGGCCCATCCGGTGGGCTTCCAGTGGGTGATGGAGGCGAAACGGCGTGGGGCCAAGGTCTTCCACGTCGACCCGCGGTTCACCCGCACCAGCGCGGTCGCCGACGCCTACCTGCCGATCCGGGCGGGCACCGACATCGCGCTGCTGGGCGCGGTGGTGAACCACATCCTCAGCAACGAGCTGGATTTCCGGGAGTACGTGCTGGCGTACACCAACGCCGCGACGATCGTCAGTGACGACTTCGTGGATGCCGAGGACGCCGACGGGCTCTTCTCCGGCTTCGACCCGGCGACCGCCAGCTACGTGCAGGACAGCTGGCAGTACGCGGGCCACGAGCGGGACTCCGGCAGCGGGCACACCGCCCGTGAGCGGGAGACCGCGGCGGGCCTGCGCCACGAGTCGCACGGTGCCCCGGTGTCCCGGCAGGTCCAGCGGGACGACACGCTGCAACATCCGCGCTGCGTGTACCAGATCCTCAAGCGGCACTTCGCCCGCTACACGCCGGAGATGGTGGAACGGGTCTGCGGCATCCCCCGGGAGAAGTTCCTGGAATTGGCCCGCGCCTGGACGGAGAACTCCGGGCGGGAACGCACCGGCTGCCTGATCTACTCGGTCGGCTGGACCCAGCACACCGTCGGCGTGCAGTACATCCGCACCGGGGCGATCATCCAACTGCTGCTGGGCAACGTGGGGCGGCCCGGTGGTGGGGTGATGGCGCTGCGCGGGCACGCCAGCATCCAGGGCTCCACCGACATCCCGACTCTGTTCAACCTGCTGCCGGGTTATCTGCCGATGCCGCACCACGCCCAGCATCCCGACTTCGACGCCTGGGTGGACAGCATCCGGCACCCCGGTCAGAAGGGTTTCTGGGGCGGTGCCCGCGCCTACGCCGCCAGCCTGCTCAAGGCGTACTGGGGAGACGCGGCGACACCGGAGAACGACTTCGGTTACGGCCATCTGCCCCGGCTCACCGGCGATCACGGCACCTACCAGCAGGTGCTCAACATGATCGACGGCAAGGTGAAGGGGTACTTCCTGCTCGGCCAGAACCCGGCGGTCGGCTCGGCGCACGGCCGGGCCCAGCGGTTGGGCATGGCCAACCTCGACTGGCTGGTCGTACGCGACCTGTTCATGATCGAGAGTGCGACCTTCTGGCAGCGTGGCCCCGAGGTTGCCACCGGTGAGATCGTGCCGGAGCAGTGCGCCACCGAGGTGTTCTTCCTGCCGGCCGCCTCCCATGTGGAGAAGGAGGGCACGTTCACCCAGACCCAGCGGCTGCTGCAGTGGCGGGAGAAGGCCGTCGACCCGCCCGGCGACGCCCGCTCCGAGCTGTGGTTCTTCTACCACCTGGGGCGCCGGATCCGGGAGAAGCTGGCCGGCTCGACCCTGCCGCGCGACCGGGCGCTGCTCGACCTGACCTGGGACTATCCCACGCACGGCCGGCTCGCCGAGCCGGACGCCGAGGCGGTGCTGCGGGAAATCAACGGATACGACACGGTCAGTGGCCGTCCGTTGTCGACCTTTACGCAGGCCCGCGACGACGGGACGACCGCGATCGGCTGCTGGATCTACACCGGCGTCTACGCCGACGGTGTGAACCAGGCGGCCCGGCGTCGGCCCGGGCACGAGCAGGACTGGGTGGCCGCCGAGTGGGGCTGGGCGTGGCCGGCGAACCGGCGGATGCTCTACAACCGGGCCTCCGCCGACCCGCAGGGCCGCCCGTGGAGCGAGCGCAAACGGTACGTGTGGTGGGACGCCGACGCTGGCCGGTGGACCGGTCGCGACGTGCCCGACTTCGAGGTGACGAAACCGCCGTCGTACCGGCCGCCGGAGGGTGCCACGGGGCCGGCGGCGCTGGCCGGTGACGATCCGTTCATCATGCAGTCCGACGGCAAGGGCTGGCTGTACGCGCCCAGCGGGGTGCTGGACGGGCCGCTGCCGACGCACTACGAGCCGGCCGAGTCGCCGGTGCGTAATCCGCTCTACGGCCAGCAGGCCAACCCGACCCGCAAGAGGTACGACCACCCGGTGAACTCGACGAACCCGAGCCCGCCGCAGCAGCACGACGAGGTCTTCCCGTACGTGTTCACGGTCAGCCGGCTCACCGAACACCACACCGCGGGCGGGATGAGCCGGACCGTCGCGCCGTTGGCGGAACTGCAACCGGAGATGTTCGTGGAGGTGTCGCCGGAGCTGGCGACGCTGGCCGGGCTGACCCATCTCGGGTGGGCGCACCTGATCACCGCTCGCGCGGCGATCGAGGCCCGGGTGCTGGTCACCGACCGGTTGGCGCCGCTGACGGTGGACGGCCGGGTGATCCAACAGCTGTGGCTGCCGTACCACTTCGGCTTCGAGGGACTGGTCACCGGCGACTCGGCCAACGACCTGTTCGGCATCACCCTGGACCCGAACGTCCTGATCCAGGAGAGCAAGATCGGCACCTGTGACGTGCGACCGGGGCGTCGGCCCACCGGCGCGGCGCTGCGGGAACTGGTGCAGGATTACCGCACCAGGGCCGGCATCGTGCCGGGTGTTCTACCGCCGGCGGTCACCCCCGGGGTGCCGGTCGAGCCGCCCGGGTCCACCGGCGACGGAGAGGGGAACCCCTGATGGTCGACCCGCCGCACCGGCCCGCCGTACCGCCACAGTCGTCGCTGCCGGCCGCCGATCCGGCGACCGCGGCCGGCTGGGTCGACGCGCCACCGAGGATGGGCTTCTTCACCGACACCAGCGTCTGCATCGGCTGCAAGGCATGCGAGGTGGCCTGCAAGGAGTGGAACGGGGTACCGACCGCCGGGTTGGATCTGCTCGGCATGTCCTACGACAACACCGGCGCGCTGACCGCCAACTCGTGGCGGCACGTCGCCTTCGTGGAACAGCCCCGACCCGCCGGTCACGGCACCGCGTCGTTCGCCGGGAACCCGACCGGCGACCCGGCCGGCCCGGCCTCCGCCGCCCGGTCAGCCGGCACCGTCACCCAGCCCGGAACCGAACCGGGTTTGCTGCCCGGTGAACCGCCGGCCGCCGCCCGGATGACTGAGTTCCTCGGCATGCCGGCGGCCGGGCCGCCGGGACGCACCGGCAGCGCCGAGGGCCGCAGCGACTTCCGCTGGCTGATGATGTCGGACGTGTGCAAGCACTGCACCCGGGCCGGCTGCCTCGACGTCTGCCCGACCGGGGCGCTGTTCCGCACCGAGTTCGGCACCGTGGTGGTGCAGGAGGACATCTGCAACGGTTGCGGTTACTGCGTGTCGGCCTGCCCGTACGGGGTGATCGACCGCCGGGTGGACGACGGCCGGGTGTGGAAGTGCACGCTCTGCTACGACCGGATCGGCGCGGGCCTGACCCCCGCCTGCGCGCAGGCCTGCCCGACCGAGTCCATCCAGTACGGCCCCCTCGACGAGCTGCGGGAACGGGCCGCCGCGCGGGTCGCCACGTTGCGGGAACGGGGGGAGACGCAGGCACGGCTCTATGGCCACGACCCGGACGACGGGGTGGGTGGCGACGGCGCGTTCTTCCTGCTGCTCGACGAGCCGGAGGTGTACGGCCTGCCGCCGGATCCGCAGGTCACCACCCGGGACCTGCCGGCGATGTGGCGTCGGGCGGGGCTGGCCGCGCTGGCCATGACGGCGGCGGCGGTCGGTGCGTTCCTCGGTGGTCGACGGTGAACCGGGACCGACCGGCCGTCGGGGACCGGTTCCGGCGCTTCCGCGCCGGCCGCCGGGGTGGTGAGGAACTGGCCGTGCCGCCGGCGGAATTCACCTCCTACTACGGCCGGCCGATCCTGAAACCGCCGGTGTGGACGTGGGAGATCGCCGCGTACCTGTTCACCGGCGGGCTGGCCGCCGGTTCGTCGCTGCTGGCGGCCGGTGGGCAGCTCACCGGGCGGGCCGGGGTTCGCCGCGCCGGCCGGTTCGCCGCGCTGGCCGCGGTCACCGCCAGCGCCGGCCTGCTGGTCAAGGACCTGGGCCGGCCGGAACGGTTCCACCACATGCTGCGGGTGGCCAAGCCGACCTCACCCATGTCGGTGGGCACCTGGATCCTCGCCGGGTACGGTCCGGCCGCCGGACTTGCCGCGGTCGCCGAGGTGGCGCCGCTGCTGCCCACGCGGGGTCCACTCGGGCTGGCCCGTCGGGCGCTGCCGCCGGTGGGGCGGGCTGCCGGGCTGGCCGCTGCGGTGGCCGCACCGGCCCTGGGCACGTACACGGCGGTGCTGCTGGCCGACACGGCCGTGCCGTCCTGGCACGAGGCGTACGCCGACCTGCCGTTCGTCTTCGCGGGCAGCGCGCTGGCCAGCGGCGCGGGAGTGGGTCTGCTCGCCGTGCCGCCCGCGCAGGCGGGTCCGGCGCGGCGGATGGCGGTGGCCGGCGCCGGACTGGAACTGTTCGGCGCGCACCGGGTGGAGACTCGTCTCGGCCTGTTGGGCGAGCCCTACCGGACGGGGCGGCCCGGTCGGCTGCTGCGCGCCGGGCGGGCACTGACGGTGGCCGGGGTGGCCGGGGCGGTGCTGGGCCGGCGTAGCCGACTGGTCTCGGCGGTCTCCGGTGCCGCGTTGCTGGCCGCCTCGGTGGCCACCCGCTTCGGTGTCTTCCACGCCGGGGTCGCCTCGGCCCGCGATCCGAAGTACACGGTGCTGCCGCAGCGGGCCCGGCTCGACCGGCGGGCGGCCGATCCCGGCCGGTGACCATGGTGTCGACTCGGCCGCACACCCGCCGCCGAGCTGTGATCCAATGGCCGGTGGAGGCGTTCAGGCGGCTGGTGCCCCTCCCGGTCTTCAAAACCGGTGTGGTCCGGGATCCGGGCCAGGCGGGTTCGATTCCCGTCCGTCTCCGCCAGGCTGCGAGGAGATGAACCGATGGGCGACGGCGGCGCCGACCCGCGGCGCCGGGTGCCGCGTACCGATGTGCTGCTGGCTGATCCGCAGTTGGTCGCGGCCGCTGCGACGGTCGGCCGCGACCGGGTGCGCAGCGCGGTGCGGCAGGCCCAGGACCGGGCCCGCCGGGGTGAGATCGACCCCGCCGAGGTACGCGACGCCGCGTTGGCCGACCTGCCGCCGCCCGTGCCACGGGTGGTGCTCAACGCCACCGGGGTGGTGCTGCACACCAATCTTGGGCGGGCCGCTCTCTCCGAGGCTGCGGTGGCCGCGGTGACCGCCGCCGCCGGGTACACCGACGTGGAACTGGACCTGGGCACCGGGCGGCGGGCGCGCCGAGGGCGGGACGCGTTGCGGGCGCTCGCCGCCGCCGTACCGGCCGCCGAGGCGGTGCACGTGGTCAACAACGGTGCCGGCGCGCTGGTGCTGGCGGCCACCGCGCTCGCCGCCGACGCCGAGATCGTGGTCAGCCGGGGCGAACTGGTGGAGATCGGCGACGGCTTTCGGCTGCCGGACCTGCTCACCAGCACCGGTGCCCGGCTGCGGGAGGTGGGCACCACCAACCGGACCACCCTCGCCGACTACGCCGCCGCCGTCGGGCCGCGTACCGGGTTCGTGTTGAAGGTGCATCCGTCGAACTTCCGGGTCACCGGTTTCACCTCGGCGGTGCCGGTGCGGCGGCTGGCCGGGCTGGGTGTGCCGGTGGTCGCCGACATCGGCTCCGGGCTGCTCGTACCCGACCCGCTGCTGCCGGACGAACCGGATGCCGCGAGCACCCTGCGTGCCGGGGCGGCGCTTGTCACCGCCAGCGGCGACAAGCTGCTGGGCGGCCCGCAGGCCGGGTTGCTGTTCGGCGTCGCCGACCTGGTAGAGCGGCTGCGCCGGCACCCCCTCGCGCGGGCGTTGCGGGTGGACAAGCTGACCCTGGCCGCCCTCGCGGGCACCCTCGGTGACCCGGCCACCCCGACCCACCGGGCGCTGCACGCCGACCCGGCGGCGTTGCGTGAGCGGACCGAACGGCTGCGCGACGCGCTCGCCGCCGACGGCCGCAAGGCCGAGGTGGTGCCGTCGGTGGCGGTGGTCGGCGGCGGCGGCGCGCCTGGCGTCGAACTGGACTCGTGGGCGCTGAGCCTGCCCGAGCGGTACGCCGGCCCGCTGCGTGCCGCCGACCCACCGGTGCTGGGTCGGGTGGTCCGTGCTCGGCTCCTGCTCGACCTGCGGTGCGTGCCGGAGGGGGCCGACGGGTTGCTGCGCGCGGCGGTGCTGGCCGTGCCGGGGGACGACTGACCATGCTGGTGGTGGCCACCGCCGGGCATGTCGACCACGGCAAGTCCACGCTGGTGCGGGCGTTGACCGGGATGGAACCGGACCGTTGGGCGGAGGAGCGCCGGCGCGGCATGACCATCGACCTCGGGTTCGCCTGGACGTCGCTGCCGTCGGGTCGTACCGTCGCGTTCGTCGACGTGCCGGGGCACGAGCGGTTCGTGCCGAACATGCTGGCCGGGGTGGGTCCGGTGCCGGCCGCCGTCGTGGTGGTCGCGGCCGACGCGGGCTGGATGCCGCAGTCCGCCGAGCACCTGGCCGCCCTGGACGCGCTCGGCGTCGGGTACGGCCTGCTGGTGGTGACCCGCGCGGACCTGGCCGATCCCACCGCGGCCCTGGCCAGGGCCCGGTCGGAGCTGGCGGCGACCTCGTTGGGCGAGGTGGAGACGGTGACGGTCAGTGCCGCCACCGGTGACGGTCTGCCCGACCTGCGGGCCGCCCTGGACCGGTTGGCCGACCGGCTGCCGGCCCCGGTGCCCGACGGGCCGGTTCGGCTCTGGGTCGACCGCTGCTTCACGGTGCGGGGCAGCGGCACGGTGGTCACCGGCACCCTCGGCGCCGGGCGGTTACGTGTCGGCGACGAACTGGAGCTGGCCGGCGCCGGTGTACCGGTGCGGATCCGGGGCCTGCATCGGCTCGGCGCGGCCTGCGACGAGGCGCTGCCGGTGGCCCGGGTGGCGGTGAATCTGCGGGGCGTGGCCCGCGACCGGATCAGCCGCGGCGACGCCCTGCTCACCCCGGGCCGATTCCAACCCACCGACCTGGTGGACGTCCGCCTGGCCGGTGTCGCGGTGGCCGAGTTGCCGGTGACGCTGACGCTGCACGTCGGTTCGGCCGCGGTGCCGGTGCGGGTCCGTCCGCTGGGCGGGGACACCGCCCGGTTGCGGTTGAGCCGTCCGCTGCCGCTGCTGATCGGGGACCGGGCGTTGCTGCGCGATCCGGGCCGCCGGTACGTCGCCGGCGGGGTCACCGTGCTCGACGTGCGGCCGCCACCGCTGGCACGTCGGGGTGCCGCGGCGGCTCGGGCGGCCGTGCTGGCCACCCTTGACGGCCGTCCCGAGCTTGCTGGCGAGCTGAGCCGGCGGGGCCTGGCCCGGGTCGGTGACCTGGTCCGGGCGGGTGTTCCGGTGACGGTTGCCCCGGTTGCGGGTGACTGGCTGGCCGATCCGCAGCACTGGCGAGGGCTGGGCGACCGGCTCGCCGTGGCCGTGGCCGAGCACGCCCGCACACATCCGCTGGCATCTGGCGCTCCGGTCGAGCAACTGCGCCGACACCTCGACCTGCCCGACCGGTCTCTGGTCGAAGCCCTGGTGAAGCCGCCGCTGCGGTTGGTCGCCGGTCGGGTGGTGGCGCCCGGTGCGGCGTCGTTGCCCGAGCCGGTGGCCCGCGCGCTGGCTCTGGTGAGCGAGGACTACGCGGCACACCCGTTCCGCGCTCCCGATGCGGACCGGCTCGCCGCGGTCGGGCTCGGCACCCGGGAGATCGGTGCCGCGGTGCGGGCCGGGGCGCTGCTGCGGCTGACCGGTAACGTGCTGTTGCTGCCCGGCGCGCCGCAGCAGGCGGTGCGGGTGCTGACCGGGCTCCCGCAGCCGTTCACCCTCAGCGCCGCCCGGCAGGCGCTCGACACGACCCGCCGGGTGGCGGTGCCGCTGCTGGAGTTGCTGGACCAGCGGGGACTGACCCGTCGGCTACCCGACGATGCTCGGGTGGTGGTGGATTGAGCACATCGTCGGCGGGCGGCGGAGCCGGGCACCTACCGTGACGGCATGGACCCCTCCGCGGTCTGGCGGGACCGGCAGCACCGGTGGCGGATCGAGGCGTACCGGGCGCCCGATCTGCGGTTCGCCGTCTACGCGACGAACGGCACCACCGAGTCCGCGCCGCTGTGGCTGTTCGGCATGTCGGCGCTGGCCCGGTGGCTGATGAGCCACAAGATCTCCCTCGACGACCTGGAAGTCGACTGAGGAGTTCCCCGGGTGGGGGACAAAACCGGCTAATCCGCCATAACGGTGCCCGGTTGCGTACCGTGCCAGCTGTGAAGGACCGAGGCATCCGGAAGTTCGTCGCGGTGCTCGCCGGCCTCGCCGTGATCTACTTCGGCACCACGGGTCGGTCCCCGGAGGAGGGGCGCGGCCTCTCCGGCGGGCTGGTGGTGCTGGCGCTGCTGGCGTCGCTGCTGGTGTGGTATCTGACCAAACCCGGCGGTGACGCGGCGAAGTGACGGCGCTCAGCGGGCCGCCACACCGCGGCTGATCTGCCCGGCGGACTCCTCGCCGAGGGCGACCCGCACCAGCGCCGAGGCGAGCCGGCCGAAGTCGACGTCGTCGACGAGCCGGGCGAGCCGGTCCGTGCTGGCCGGCAGGCCGAGCCGCCGCGCGCCGGCCACCGCCCGCCGGTCGGCGTACGGGCGCAACTGCGGCCAGACCAACTGCACCTCGCGCAGGAAGATGTCCGCGCCGGTGGGCCCGATCCCGGGAAACACGGTGAGCAGCCGACGCAACTGCGCCGGCTCACCGGCCGCCTCCCGGTGCAACCGCCGCAGGTCGCCGTGCCAGCGGTCCAGGCAGAGCCGGGCGCCCGAGCCGAGCATGGTGGCGGTCCGCTCGTCGTAGCGGCGGTAGTGTCCGCGGCCCAGCGCGTCGACCCGTTGCTGCCAGCTGGCGGCCTCCATGGCCTGCGGGGTGCGGTAGCCGGCCGCGAAGAGTTCCCGGGCCGCCGCCACCCCCACCTGCGCCCGGATCCGGGTGCTGAGCAACGTGACCAGCACCAGCAACTGGTACAGCGGCGCGGGTCGGTCAGCCAGCGCGATGCCGGCCTCCTCGGCGTACGTGCGGCGGGTCAGCAGAGACCGCGCCAGCGCCCGTTGGTCACCCATCCTCGGGGGGTACCCGCCGCCGGCCCGGTTAGCCCTCGTGCCGGAATGCCGCCGACGGAGGCGGGTAAGCCGTGGTGACGCGGCGCCGTGCCGCGCTCGGGCGAAGGGAGACGACCGTGACGAACCCGCAGCAGCAGGAACTCCGGCGTAACGCCCTCGGTGACACCAGCCAGGACAACAAGGGCCCCGACCCGGCCGGCCATCCCCGCAACCGCGGCTCCTCGCCGGGGGACACCGGCCGCCCGGCGCCGCACGGCCAGGTGTCACCGTACGGACCCAGCGGTCGACCGGTCGCCGAGGACGACAGCGACCGTTAGGCCCTGCTGCCGGTTGACGGCCGCAGCCGGTTCCAGGTGGCTGCGGCCGTCAGCCCGAAGGTGAGGTGCGGGACGATGTCGGCGAGCCAGTCGACGCGCCGCCAGGTGCGCGGGTCGGTGACGCCGAGCAGCGTCAGCGACCCGTCCGACAGGGTCATCAGGCCCCCACCGAGCAGCGTGGCCGCGCGCAGCAACGGCTGCCGACGGCCCCGGGCCAGCAGCGCGAAGCCGACCGTCGCGGCCGCGCCGAGCCCGTAGCCCAGCAGGGCGCCGAGGCCGCTGCGCCGGTTGTCCGCCTGCTGCGGCGGCCCCAGGGACAGGTGGAAGGCACCGGCCAGTTTCCCGGCGCTCTGCTCGGGCGTCTGGCTGGCCGGTCGGGCCCGGGCCGTCATGTCCAGGTAGGTGACGATGTTGAGCGCTGCGGTGCCGACGGCCCCGGCGATGAGGCCGTCGGTCAGGTCGGCGGTCCTCACTTCTTCGGATCCCCGGGCTCGCGGTTTCCCTTGGGCCCGTAGGCGCGTTCGCCCCGCACGACGCCGCGCCGGCCCCGATCCTCCCGCAGGATCCGGTTGGCCGCCTCGTCGGCCTTCTGGTCCGGTGTGCGCCGGCCGGAGCCGTCGATGGCGTTGCGCAGGCGGGCACGCTGCTTGTCGTAGGCGTTGCTGCCGGGCCGAGGTCCTGGCATGGCTGTATCCCCCTGTTCGTCGCCGGTGGCGTCGGTGACCCCCTTGGGCCGCCGCCGGTGGCGTCGGTGACCTCTCTGGTCGTCGCCGGTGGCGTACGCGGCCCGTCTACCCGCCTGGGCCGCCGCCAACCGTGCCGGCCGGTCACCGGGGGCCGCGTACCACCGCGACCGGACAGTGGCTGTGGTGCAGCATCGACTGGCTCACCGAACCCAGCAGCAACCCGGTCACCTCACCACGCCCCTGCCCCCCGACCACCAGCAGTTGCGCCTGGCGGGACGCGTCGGTGAGCACCCGGGCGGCCCGACCCCGCACCGACTTCCGGGTGATCGGCACCTCCGGGTACCGCTCGGTCAGCCCGGCGATGGACTCGGCCACCGCACGGTCCTCGTCGTCGCGCAACTCGGACTCGTCGTACACCAGCGGCTGCATGTCACCCGGGCCGGTGGACACCGGGTGCCGGTAGGCGTGCAGGGCGAGCACCGCGGCGTCGCGCAGGGCGGCCTCGTCGACGGCGAACTCCACGGCCCGGCGGGACGACTCGGAACCGTCCACCCCGACCACCACGACACCGTCGGGGTGCTGCGCGCCGCGCGCCACCAGCACCGGACAATCGGCGTACGCGGCCAACTTCACCGCGACCGAGCCGAGCAGCAGTGCGGCGAAACCGCCTGCACCGCGGTCACCGAGGACCATCATCGCCGCGCCGGGCGCCTCGGCGAGCAGCACGGCCGCAGCCTCACCGTCGATTATCTCGCCGGTGACCCGTAGTCCCGGCGCGGTCGCCTCGGCCTCTTCGACGGCGTCGGCGACCATCCGTTCCGCTCGCGCCCGCAGACCCCCGCCGGGGGCGCTCTCCGTGGCCGGCCGGACGGGGGAGTGCAGCGTCGGCCAGATGAAGGCGTGCACCACCCGCAGCGGGCGATCGCGGCGGGCCGCCGTCGCGGCGGCAAGTCGTAACGCGGCGCGGGCGGGCTCGGAGCCGTCCACGCCGACCACCACCGCCGCGCCGCTGACCGAGCTCACCGTCGCCTCCCTGTGCTGGGCCCGCCGTCGGGACCGGTTTGGGTAAGTATCGCCGCCCCCGGCGGCCAACGGGGCGATACCGGCGAGCGACGTGCTGTCGGTACGCTGGCGACTGGGGAAGGAGCGTCGTCGATGGTGGAGCCCGACCAGCCCAGTACCGCACGGATGATTGATTTCTGGCTCGGCGGGACGCACCACCATCCGGTGGACGTGGCCGCCGCCCGCGCCTTCGAGCAGGCGTACGGGCCGTGTGCTCCGGTCTTCCGGGCGCTGCGCGCCTTTCTCGGCCGTGCCGTACGGGCGATAGCCGCCACCGGTGTGGACGGATTCCTGGTGTTCGGCGCCGGGGTGCCGACGATGGGCAACGTGCACGAGGTGGCACCCGACGCGACGGTTCTCTACACCGACGTGGACCCGGTGACCATCCGTCTCGGGCAGCGCATCCTGGCCGGCAGCGACCGGGCGGGCTACGGCTTCGGCGACGCCACCGACATCGGCACCGTCGACCCGGCGTTGCTGCACCGGTTCGTGCCGGGCTGGGGGCGTCGCCCGGTCGGGGTGGTCTTTCTCGGCCTGGCGGCGTTCCTCGACGACGACACTCTCGCCCGCACGCTGGACGAGCTGTACACCGCGGTGGCACCGGGCAGTCACCTGGCGATCGACTTCGACACCGAGGAACTCGCCGCGTATCCGCAGGCGCTGGCGATGATGGGGCCGGCGTTCCGAATGCGCCCGCCGGCCGCGTTCGGCCCGTTGCTCGGCCGGTGGCAGCCCACCCGGGACGGGATCGTGCCGGTGACCCGCTGGCGACCGGAGGGGCGACCGGAGGAGGTGCCGGACGCGTTTCACGGCGCGGTCGCCGTGCGGTCGGTCGGGTGACCATGGGCGAAACCACCTCCGTATGATGCTTGCCCCAGAGCAAGTATTTTTCGGAGGATGGTCATGGCGGATGCGCCCACGGGGATTTCCCGCGCCCTGCGCGAGGCCCCGCCCGACCGCGTGGTCGAGGCCGCCGACGTGGCCATCCGGTCGGCGCTCGGCGCGTCGGGCACCATCGTGTTCGTTGCCGACTACCGGATCAGCGGGCTGTGGCCGGTGCTCGACTCCCGCCAGCCCGCCGTGGCGGTCGCCGAGGTTCAGGGTACGGTGCAGCGCTGCTTCAGCAGCCAGCAGCCGGTCCGGGAGTCCGGTGAGGACGGGCGGTGCCGCATCTACGTTCCGCTGACGGTGTGGGGCGAGCGGCTGGGCGTGCTCATGGTCGAGTTGGCCGGGGAGCCGACGGAGTCGGTGGTGCGCGAGGCGGTCGACATCGCCGGGGACATGGCCATGGCGCTGCGTGCGGCCGACCGGGAGACCGACCGCTACCGGCGGGCTCGGCGGCGGGAGCGGCTGAGCATGGCCGCCGAGTTGCAGTGGGAACTGCTGCCGGGGCGCAGTGTCAGCCATGACTCGTTCCAACTGGCGGGCCAGCTGGAACCGGCGTACACGGTGGGTGGTGACCACTTCGACTGGTCGCTGGACGAGGGCCGGCTGACCGTCACCGTCCTCAACGGCGACGGTATCGGGCTGGCCGCTGCCCTGTTGACGGCGGTGACGGTCAATGCCATGCGGAACGCCCGCCGTTCCGGTGGCGGTCTGGTGGAACAGGCCGAGCTGGCCTCCGACACGGTCTACTACCAGCATCGGGGGCACCGGCACGTGGCGACGTTGCTGCTCGAACTGGACTGTGTCACCGGGCGGGTGCGGGCGGTGGACGCCGGCTCGCCACATCTGGTGCGGGTGCGCGGCGGCGCCGTCTCCCGGGTCGCTCTCGAGCAGCAGCTTCCGCTGGGGATGTTCGGTGAGAGCCGTTACGACCTACAGGAGTTCGACCTCGACCCGGGGGACCGGTTGTTCATCGTCTCCGACGGTGTGTGGGCGGCCGATCCGAGCGGCCGGGAGACGTACGGCGAGCGGGCGATGGCCCGGGCGATGCGGGCCACGCGGTTGCAGCCGCCGACCGAGGCGGTTGGTACGGTGATGCGCGAGTTGCAGACCTTCCACGCGGACACCGATCTGCGGGACGACGCGGTCGTCGTCTGCCTGGACTGGCGCGGCTCGGCCGGCCAGGAACAGGGTTGACCGACCCGTCCGGCGGTTCGGTGCAGGACCAGCGGGACAATCGCAGGGGACATCGCGTGGAGCGACCGGATCTCACCGCGGCGATCGACGCGGCCGCCGAGACGCTTGTGGGCGTGCTCGACTCGGCCGTTTCCCGGCACCGCCTCTCGGTGTCGCCGACCCAGCTGCGGGTGCTGTCCCTGCTGAGTATCCGCCCGGAGATCAACGTCAACGGGCTGGCCGCGCTGCTGGATGTGGTCCCCTCCTCGGCCAGTCGGCTCTGTGACCGGCTGGAGGCGATCGGGTTGGTGCGCCGAACGGCCGACCCGCGCGACCGTCGGGAGGTGCGCCTCGTCCCGACGGCGGCGGCCGAGGTGCTGTTGGCCGAGGTGCGATCACGCCGGCACGAGGCGGTGCGGGCCGTGCTCGAACGGATGCCGGCCCGAGGGCGGCAGGACCTGCTCGGGGCGCTGGTGGCGTTCGGGCAGGCGGCCACGATGTCGGACAGTGGCGCGAGCGCCACTGTCCGACGCACGGGAATCCACTTCGACTAGTGTCCTAGGATGCCTTACACGCAGTGATGCCCATCACAATGGCAACAACCAGCCATCGGCACGGGCCCGCTGGGCAGCGAAACCACGGCAGCAGCCCGCTATAGTGGCAGCGCATTCGACCGGCCCGTGATCATCGACGATGGACGGCGGGTCAGGGGACGGATCCCGGCAGGGGATCACAGGGGGCGCCGGCAGCAGCCGGCTGGACACGCGTACGACGCCGAACGGCGGACCTGGTCCGCGGTGCCCGAGCGCGTCGCGGAGGAGGTTCGGTGTCGGGTCGGGCGGCTCGGGAGGAGCAACCGCAGGCCCGCGACGGTGGCCGGGGACCGAACGACCGGGTGCTCACCTGGCCGAATCTGATCAGCTTCGTCCGCCTGCTGGGTGTTCCCCTCTTCCTCTTTCTGTTCCTGGTGGTGCGCGCCGACGCTGCCGCAATCGTGGTGTTGGCCGTCGGTGGCACCAGCGACTGGGTGGACGGCTGGATCGCCCGGCGGCTGGGGCAGGTCAGCCGGCTGGGCGAGTTGCTCGACCCGCTCGCCGACCGGCTCTACATCCTCGCCACCCTTGTCGCGTTCACCGCCCGCGAAGTGGTGCCGTGGCAGTTCACCGCCGCGCTGTTGGCGCGGGAGGTGCTGCTGCTGGGCTCGCTCGGGGTGCTGCGGCGGCACGGCTACGGGCCGCCGCCGGTGCATTACGTCGGTAAGACGGCTACCTTCCTGCTGCTGGCTGCCTTTCCGATCCTGCTGCTGGCCGCGGTGGTGCCGGCGGCCGCAGCGGTGGCCGGCACGATCGGCTGGGCGTTGGCGTGGTGGGGGCTGGTGCTCTACTGGGTCGCTGGCGCGCTGTACGTGATTCAGGCCCGGCAGTTGGTTCGTGCGGTACGCGGTCGGCAGGGAGCGGCGGCATGAGTGACGATCAGAGCCGGCGTGGGCCGAGGGCCTTCACCCCGGATTTCCTCACCGAGTTGTTCCGTAACCCGTTGGATCCGGGCTACGCCGACGCGGCGGCCCGGCGGGCGGAGACCGGCCGGCCAGCGCGGTCGGGCTGGTCGGTGGGGCCGGTCGGCCTGGTGGTGATCGTGCTGCTCGGTTTCCTGTTCGCGGTGGCCTACCGGCAGACCATGGCCGAGGAGCCGGGGCGTGCGCAGGCCCGGTCCGGCCTGGTGGCGCAGATCAAGCAGCGGCAGGGTGAGACCGACGCCTTGTCGACCCGGGCCGAGGAACTGCGCGAGGAGGTCAACCGGCAGCGGGAGGCCGCGTTGGGTGGTTCCCGCGCGGCCCGGTTGCGGGAGCTGGAGGCGAGTACCGGCCTGGGGCGGGTGCGCGGTGACGGTGTGGTGGTGGAGTTGGCGGACGCGCCAGGTGGCCAGGATGCGCTCGGCGGTGCCGATGCCGGTCCCGCCCAGGTGATTTATCTCGACCTGCAGAGCGTGGCGAACGATCTGTGGGGTGCCGGCGCCGAGGCGATTGCCATCAATGGGCAGCGGTTGACGTCGACGTCGACGATCCGTTCCGCGGGTCAGGCGATCCTGGTGGACTTCCGTCCGGTGACCGGGCCGTACGAGGTGAGCGCGATCGGGCCGGGTGGCATGCGGGAGCGGTACGAGGCCAGCGGTAGCGCGTTGACGATGCGCCAGGTGGCGAAGGTGACGGGTCTGTCGTTCGCGGTGCGGGACGCCGATGACCTCACGCTGCCGGCTGCTCCGGAGCTGCGGCTACGCTACGCGGAGCCCGCGGTGAGTCCGAGTGTGTCGTCGTCGGGCGGTGACGAGTCGTCCGGCTCGGGTACGTCCCCCAGTCCCTCCGGAGGTGGTCGATGATCGCGGTGCTGGCCCTGTTGGCCGGGGTGCTGCTCGGGCTGTGGCTTGATCCCACGGTGCCGGCGGCGTTGCAGCCGTACCTGCCGATCGCGGTGGTGGCCGCGTTGGACGCGGTGTTCGGTGGGGTGCGGGCGAAGCTGGACCGCATCTTCGACGACAAGCAGTTCGTGGTGTCGTTCATCTCGAACGTGCTGGTGGCTGCGTTGATCGTGTATCTGGGTGACCAGTTGGGGGTGGGCGGTCAGTTGTCCACCGGTGTGGTGGTCGTGTTGGGGGTTCGTATCTTCGGCAACGTGGCGGCGATCCGTCGGCACCTGTTCCGGGCGTAGGTTTGTGGCGTGAGTGACGAGCACACGCAGACGGGTACGGGGTGGCCGCAGCCGGCGGAGCCGACGCGGCCGGATGGCCCGGCGGGGGAGCCGGATCCGCGTCCGGAGGCGCCGGATCCGGACGAGTTGAGTCCGTTGTCGCCGCAGGAGCGCCCGTCGGGAGAGGACGAGGATCCGTCCGCGGCACCGGCGGAGGGGGTTGCCGCGGCGGGTCCGGCTGCGGTGGTGTCGCCGTGGCGACGGTTCAGCTCGGCGGCGGTGGTGATCGTTGTGTTGCTGGGGCTGTTGGGGTTCACCCTGGCCGTGCAGTTGAAGATGACGTCGACGGATTCGTCGTTGGCGGCGGCGCGGCAGGAGGATCTGGTTCGGATCCTGTACGACCTGGAGGCGCGGGAGATCCGGTTGCGGCAGGACATCGCCGCGTTGGAGGAGAGTCAGCGGCAGTTGCGTTCGGGTGAGCAGGGGCGTCAGGCCGCGTTGGAGGAGGCGACCCGGCGGGCGGACGAGTTGGGCATCCTGGCGGGTACGTTGCCGGCGCGGGGCCCGGGTCTGACGGTGCGGTTCCAGGCGGGGGCGAAGCCGATCTCGGCGGTGCGGGTGCTGGATGCGGTGCAGGAGTTGCGGGGTGCCGGGGCGGAGGCGATGCAGATCTCCGGTGGTGACCAGGCGACGGTGCGGATCGTGGCGTCGACGTATTTCCTCAACGGGGAGAACGGGGCGTTGATCGTGGACGGGCGTCCGTTGACGGGGCCGTTCACCATCACGGTGCTGGGTGACCCGGCGACGATGCGTACGGCGCTCAACATTCCTGGTGGGGTGGTGGCGTCGGTGGCTGGCGACGGCGGTAACGTGATCGTTGAGGAGCGTGAGGTTGCCGAGGTGTCGGCGCTGCACGTGCCCCGCCCGCTGGAACATGCCCGTCCGGTCTCCTGAAGGTCGGCGGGCCGGCACCGGTTGGTCCGGTGTCGCGATGGATGAGGACGCTGCTGGTGATTCCTGAGGATCTGCGTTACACCGCCGAGCATGAGTGGGTGGCCGTCGCGGACGGTGGGGCCGTCCGGGTGGGCATCACTCATTTCGCGCAGGACGCGCTCGGCGACATCGTGTATGTGCAGTTGCCGGAGGCGGGTGCGACGGTGGCGGCCGGTGAGTCGCTGGGTGAGATCGAGTCGACCAAGAGCGTGTCGGAGTTGTACGCGCCGGTGGCCGGTACGGTGTCGGCGCGCAACGAGGCGTTGGTCGACACCCCCGAGGTGATCAACAGTGATCCGTACGGTGCGGGTTGGTTGGTGGAGATCACTGCGGCGGATGCGGCGGCGGTGGATGGTCTGTTGAGTGCGGCCGCGTATCGCGAGTTGACCGAGAGCTGAGCTTTTTGCTGTGCGGGCGGGGCGGTGTCTGCCGCGCGTCCGGTTGCCCTGTTTTTCGGCGCTGGCTAGGCTCGCCCAGTCGACCGAGAACCCATTAGTTGAGCGTCGCGGACAGCCTTTCGGGGCACGGAGAGCCAGCCGCCGGGTGGATGAGAGCCCGGCGGCCAGACCCGCCGTCACCCGACGCCGACCGAAACAGATTCCGTGAGGTGGTCCCCATGACTCGCCCAGGCGACGAGTTCCCCCCGCTCGACGTCACGTCGACGCTCAATCTCGGTTCGCTCGAGGAAGCGCTGGAGGGGCCGGACACCGATGTGGTGCCGAGCCGGATGTCCGGTTCGCTGCCGCCGGGGATGGCGCTGCTGGTGGTCCGGCGGGGGCCGAACGCGGGTGCCCGGTTCCTGTTGGATCACGATGTGACGACCAGTGGGCGGCATCCGGACAGTGACATTTTCCTCGACGATGTGACGGTGTCGCGTCGGCACGCGGAGTTCCACCGGGATGGTGGGACGTTCACGGTGCGGGACGTGGGCAGTTTGAACGGCACGTACGTGAACCGGGAGCGGGTCGAGGCGGCGACCTTGAGCAACGGTGACGAGGTGCAGATCGGCAAGTTCCGGGTGGTGTTCATCGCCGGTCCGCGCCCGGAGGGTGAGGCCGGCCGGGGGTGAACGAGCCTGCGGCCTCCAGGCCGTCCGGGGTGGGTGGCGCCCCGCCGTTGATGAGTATCGGCGAGGTGCTGGCCCAGTTGCGGGCGGATTTTCCGGACGTGACGATTTCGAAGTTGCGGTTTCTTGAGGCTGAGGGCCTGGTGGAGCCGCAGCGTACGGCGGCGGGTTACCGGAAGTACGGCTGGGACGATGTGGCGCGGCTGCGGTTCGTGCTGACGGCGCAGCGGGATCAGTATCTGCCGTTGCGGGTGATCCGTGAGCAGTTGGCGCGGTGGGACGCCGATGGTGAGGTGCCGGAGGGGTCGCGTCCGGCGTTGGTTGCTGTGGGCCCTGATGGTGAGGTGCCGGGTCGTGGTGCGGCGGCGTCGGTCGAGTCGGCGCAGGTCCGGTTGGATCGTGCCGAGTTGGTGGCGCGTAGTGGGCTGGACGAGTCGACGTTGGGTGAGTTGGAGCGGCTCGGGTTGGTGGTGTCGGATCCGCCGGGGTGGTATGACGGTGACGCGTTGATCATTGCGCGGGCGGTGGCGGGTCTGGCTGCGTACGGGTTCCAGCCGCGGCATCTGCGGGGTTATCGGACGGCGGCGGATCGCGAGGTCGGTTTGTTCGCGCAGTTGGTGGCGCCGTTGGTGCGGCAGAGTGATCCGGCGGCGCGGGCGCGGGCGGCGGAGACGGCGCGGGAGTTGGTGGCGTTGTCTGAGCAGTTGCATGCGGCGTTGGTGCGGGTGGGGTTGCGTTCGACGTTGGGTCGGTGAGGTGCGTGTGCGTACTGATCGGCTGGTTGGTGAGTGGCGTAGGCTTGCGGGGGTAACCCCTCTTCTGGCGCGGGCGTGGGTGCGTGTAGCGCATGAGACGGCCGTGTCGCGGTCCGTGTACCGTGCAGAGAAGGGCGCGGTGCGGCGTAGGTGACAACGACACGGAGGCGGCGGTGCGCGAGCTGAGCGTGGTCGGGGTTCGGGTGGAGTTGCCCAGTAACCAGCCGATCGTCCTGCTCAGGGAGGTCGAGGGGGACCGCTATCTGCCGATCTGGATCGGCGCGGTCGAGGCGACGGCGATCGCTTATGAGCAGCAGGGTGTCAAGCCGGCGCGTCCGCTGACCCATGATCTTCTGCGGGATGTGTTGGCGGCGTTGAAGGCGCCGTTGCGGGCGGTGGAGATCACCGAGCTGAAGGAGAACGTGTTCTTCGCTGATTTGTTGATCGGTGATGGGGTGCGGGTTTCGGCTCGGCCGAGTGATTCGATCGCTCTGGCGTTGCGGGTGGGTGCGCCGATTCGTTGTGCGGAGCAGGTCCTCAGTGAGGCGGGGATCGTGATTCCCGACGAGCAGGAGGACGAGGTGGAGAAGTTCCGGGAGTTCCTGGAGCAGGTTCGCCCGGAGGATTTCGCCGGCTGAGTGTTCGGCCCTGCCGATGTCGGTGGGAAGGCCGTGTGGGCGGTGACTGTCGGTGATGGTGATGGTCATCGCTGTCGATGCGCGGCGTGTCGCGACGGTTTCTCCGTGGTAACTCCTGATGGTCGCTATAGGGTTGCCGTGTCGAGGGGTGCGCGTCCCGGAAGCGGCGTGGCACCGCACTGACGGGGAGGTTGTCGGGATGTACGAGCCGCGGGATTCCGATCAGGGTGCGGTGTCGGGTGAGTCGGGTGGGATGCCCGGGTCGGCAACTGACGGTGACGGTGCGGTGGGGTACCGGGGTGTGACGGCCTGCCATGCGGTGGGGATCAGCTACCGCCAGTTGGATTACTGGGCGCGTACGGCTCTGGTGGTGCCGAGTGTGCGGGACGCGTCGGGTTCCGGTACGCAGCGGTTGTACTCGTTTCGCGACCTGGTGGTGTTGAAGGTGGTGAAGCGGCTGCTGGACGCCGGGGTGTCGTTGCAGAACATCCGTAAGGCGATCGAGGCGTTGCGGTCGCGTGGGGTGGCGGACCTGGCCGGCATCACGTTGATCTCCGATGGGACGACGGTGTACGAGTGTCGTTCGCCGGAGGAGGTGGTCGACCTGTTGCAGGGCGGCCAGGGGGTGTTCGGCATCGCGATCGGTGGCGCGTTCAAGGAGATCCAGGGTTCGCTGTCGCATCTGCCGGCGGAGCCGGCGGCGGTGTCGGTGGAGCAGGGGTCGCCGGAGGTTGCCGAGGGTGGTGCGGTGGGCGACGAGTTGGCCGCACGGCGGGCCCGGCGGCGGGCGGGTTAGTCGTTCCACTGTGTCGTCGTGCGCTCGGGCGTGCCGCTGGTGACGTTCGGCCGCTGGCAGGCCACCGGGCCTGGTTGATCACGTTGGGTGTGGGTCCGGTTGTCCCGGGGTGACGGTCCGGGGTGAGATTTGTGACTCTTCGTGTCTGGTTGTGTCCGGGATTCCGATGGGCCGGCGGTGACGGGGCGGACGCGGCACGCTATCGTCCGACACGGTCTGCCGCTGCCGCTGCCGTGGGGTGGTTCCGGTGTCGGCGGGTCGTCGTTGCGCGCGCTGACACCGCGCGTCCCCTCACGACGGAAGGAAACAACCGTGACGGTTACCGAGGAGACCGCTCCGGTCTCGCATTACGAGCGCATCGGCGGTGCGGCTTCGGTGAAGGCCGCTGTCGAGCTGTTCTACGACCGGGTGCTCGCCGATCCGGAGCTTGCCGGTTACTTCGCCGAGGTGGACATGGCGGGGCAGCGCCGGCACCTGGCGTTGATGCTGACGGTGGTGCTCGGTGGTCCGAACGAGTACACCGGCCGGGATCTGGCGTCGGCGCATCAGCCGTTGAACATTCCGGTGGCGCACTACGTCATGGTTGGTGAGCATCTGACGGCGACGTTGACGCAGCTGGGTGTGCCGGGTGACATCATCGCCGACGTGCAGGCGGTGCTGGCGCAGGTGCAGGACCAGGTGGTGGCCGGCGGGGACCAGGCGGGCGCCTGAGCGTGGACGTGCCCCGGCTCAAGCAGAGCTGGTCGCTGGTGGCTGCGCACGGCGACCAGGTGCCGCTCTACTTCTATTCGACGCTGTTCCTGGCGTATCCGGAGACCCGGCAGATGTTCCCGACGAACATGGCGGGTCAGCGGGATCGGCTGGTGAATGCGCTCGGTCACATCGTGTCCCAGGTGGACCAGGTGGACCGGCTGGTGGGTTTCCTGCAGGATCTCGGCGTCGACCACCGCAAGTTCGCGGTGCGGGCGGAGCATTACCCGGCGGTGGGGGAGGCGTTGCTGGCGACGTTGCGGCATTTTCTCGCCGACCAGTGGACCGACGAGTTGGCGCAGGACTGGGCGGCGGCGTACGGGCTGGTGGCGCAGGTGATGTCCGAGGCGGCGCAGGCCGCTGAGGCGGTGAGTCCACCGTGGTGGGTGGCGGAGGTGGTGGGGCACGAGCGGCGGGCGTTCGACGTGGCGGTGCTGACGTTGCGTCCGCAGTATCTGTTGCCGTTCACCGCGGGTCAGTCGATCGGGGTGTCGCATCCGGCGGTGCGGTCGTGGCGGTACTACTCGCCGGCTAACGCGCCGCGCGCGGACGGCACTGTGGAGTTGCATGTCCGGGCGGCGCCGGGCGGGGCGGTGTCGTCGCGGCTGGTGTACGGGTGTGCGGTGGGTGACCAGTTGCATCTGGCCGCTCCGGTGGGTGACGGATTGACGTTGCGTCCGGCGGGTTCGGCGGATCTGCTGCTGCTGGCCGGTGGTACCGGTTGGGCTCCGCTGAAGGCGTTGGTGGAGCAGGTGGCGGCCGAGGGTTCCCGGCGTCGGGTCGACGTGTACGTGGGGGCGCGTTCGCGCAGCGAGTTCTACGACGGTGACGCGTTGGAGAAGTTGGCCGCCTCGTACGCCTGGTTGTCGGTGACGCAGGTGGTGGGGTTGGACCTGAACCGGCCGGGGGAGTTCGTGTATCCGGTGGACCGGGCGCTGGCCGACGGTGACTGGCGGTCCCGGCATGTGTACGTGTGTGGTTCCGACGACATGGTGTCGCACACGGTGGCCACCCTGACCCGGTCCGGTTTCCATGCCGGGCAGGTGCATCACGAGGGTCTGGGTAGGCACTGGTACGGCCCCTCGTGGCGGACGGCGGTGGGAGGCCCCGCTGTCTCTGACGATTCCGGAGGTGCCCGGTGAGTGAGCCTCGTGGCCGGGAGTGGCAGGCCGGTGCGGTGAGTGGAACCCCGGTCGGCAGGTACGACGGTGCGCAGGTCGCCGGTGGTGTGCAGGTGCGGATGACCGCCGACCGGGTGCGCCGGTGGGAGTTCGGGTCGTCGTCGTTCGGGCGTCGCGGCTACGACCAGAACGACGTGGACCGGTTCCGGGTGCAGGTGGCCGATGAGTTGGATCTGCTGTCGACGCAGGTGGCGAATCTGCGGGCGGAGAACGAGCGGCTCAACGACCATGTGGAGTTGCACCGGCACGGGGTGATTCCGAGTTCGGAGCCGACGGCGAAGGTGCCGGCGGCCAAGGAGGTGAATCTGCTTTCGGCGGCGCAGCGGGAGGCCGAGCAGATCATCGCCCAGGCGCACGACTATGCGCGGCGGGTCGCCGAGTACGCCCGTACCCAGTACGAGAGCTATGTGCGGGCGGCGGTGGAGGAGGCCCGTCAGGAGGCGGAGCGGGCGGTGCAGGACTACCACGTGGCGGCGGGGCCGACGTTCGACGACGGGGTGGCGGCGCGGGAGGCCCTGCGGATCTACGGCGAGATGATGATCTCGCACATGCAGGCGGCGGCGCGGCATCTGGACGACGGCAGTGAGCAGTTGTCGCGGACCATGGAGCGGATCGGGGCGCAGCCGGCGGCGGCCGGTGCGGCGGCGGCCCGGTCGTTGCCTCGGCATCAGCAGCGCTGACGCGAGCCCGTCTGGCGGTGCCCCGCTCACCGTGGCGCCACCGGCGGCGGTTGAACCGCTGCCGGTGGCGTTCGTCGGCGGCGACGGTGCTGGGGCACGATGGGTGGGTGCAGCAGCTGATCGAGCCGTTGGCGGGGCTGGTGGCCGCCGGTGGGGTGGTGGTGCTCAGCGGCGCCGGGTTGTCCACCGAGTCGGGCATTCCCGACTATCGGGGGCCCAGTGGTGTCGCGCGCCGGCACACTCCGATGACGTATCAGACGTTTCTGGCCGACGCGGCGGCGCGGCGGCGGTACTGGGCGCGCAGTCACCTGGGGTGGCGGTTGATCGCCGGGGCGGCACCCAACGACGGGCACCGGGCGGTGGCCCGCCTGCAGCAGAGCGGGCTGGTGACGGGGATCATCACGCAGAACGTCGACGGGTTGCACTCGGCGGCCGGTAGCCGGGACGTGACGGAGTTGCACGGTCGGCTCGACGAGGTGGTCTGTCTGGGGTGTCGACGCCGTACGTCGCGGGCGGAGTTGGACGGGCGGCTGCGGGCGGCCAATCCCGGGTTCGTCGGGCAGGCCGCCGCGGTCAACCCGGACGGTGACGTTGATCTCGCTGACGCGCAGGTGGCGGCGTTCCGGACGGTCGACTGCGTGGCCTGCGGCGGGCTGCTCAAGCCGGATGTGGTCTTCTTCGGCGAGACGGTGCCGGCGGATCGGGTGCAGTCGTGTTTCGCGATGGTGGAGCAGGCCCGGCTGCTGCTGGTGCTGGGGTCGTCGTTGACGGTGATGTCGGGTCGCCGGTTCGTGTTGCGGGCGGCGAAGCGGGACGTGCCGGTGGTGATCGTCAACCAGGGGTCGACCCGCGGTGACGAGTACGCGTGCCTGCGGGTGGAGGCGCCGTTGGGGCGGCTGTTGCCGGCGTTGGCGGACCGGCTGCTCGGTGCCGGGCCGGCGGTGGGGTCGGCGGCGTTGCCGGGGGTGCCGAGTCCGGTCGGCGGGTGAGCGGCGGGCAGGTCAGGGGCTTCGGTGCGGGCCGTCGGGCCCGCTGGTAGCGTTGATCGCGCCGGTAGCACCGACGTGGGAGAGACCGCCTGGCGACAGCCGGGGCGGCGCCGAAGGGGCAAATCCTCCCCGGAACCTCTCAGGCAGAAGGACCACGTCGGGTCAGGCACTGTGGAGCGCCCGCGGGGTGTGACAGAGGGGGAGGGCCGACCTGTCGACCCCCGCCCCTCGCAGGAGCGCCCATGACCGCCGAGCAGTTCGCCGATCGTCACATCGGTCCCGGCCCCGACGACGAGCGCCGCATGTTGGACGCCGTCGGGTACGCCTCGATCGACGAGTTGATGGACGCGGCGATTCCCGAGGTGATCCGCTGGCACGGCCGGCTGGACCTGCCGCCACCGGCCAGCGAGCACGAGGCTCTGGCGGAGTTGCGGGCCTTGGCGGCCCGTAACACGGTCGCCGTCTCCATGATCGGGTTGGGGTATCACGGCACCCACACCCCGGCGGTGATCCGCCGCAACGTGTTGGAGAATCCGGCCTGGTACACGGCGTACACGCCGTATCAGCCGGAGATCAGCCAGGGTCGGCTGGAGGCGCTGCTGAACTTTCAGACCATGGTGTCGGATCTGACCGGTCTGGCGACGGCGAACGCGTCGATGCTCGACGAGGGCACCGCGGCGGCGGAGGCGATGACCCTGGCGCGGCGGGCGTCGAAGAGCGGCAGCCGGGTGTACGTGGTCGACGCCGACGCCCTGCCGCAGACCATCGCGGTGATCGCCGGGCGGGCCGAGCCGCTCGGTATCGAGGTGCGGGTGCTGGACCTGGCCGTCGAGCCGTTGCCGGCGGAGTTCTTCGGGGTGCACCTGCAGTATCCGGGGGCGTCCGGGGCGGTGCGGGACCACGCCCCACTGGTCGAGGCCGCGCACGCGGTCGGGGCGTTGGTGACGGTGGCGGCGGACCTGTTGGCGTTGACGTTGCTGCGCCCGCCGGGGGAGATCGGCGCGGACATCGCCGCCGGCACCACCCAGCGGTTCGGGGTGCCGATGGGTTTCGGTGGGCCGCACGCCGGCTACCTGGCGGTGCGGGCGGGTCTGGAACGGATGCTGCCGGGCCGGCTGGTCGGGGTGTCCCGGGACGCGGCCGGCGCGGCCGCGTACCGGTTGGCGTTGCAGACCCGGGAGCAGCACATCCGCCGGGAGAAGGCGACGAGCAACATCTGCACCGCGCAGGTGCTGCTGGCCGTGATGGCGGGCATGTACGCCGTGTACCACGGCCCGGACGGGCTGCGGGAGATCGCGGCCCGTACCCATCGGATGGCGGCCCGGTTGGCCGCCGGGTTGCGGGCCGGTGGGGTCGAGGTGGCCGACGTCGCGTTCTTCGACACGGTGACGGCGCGGGTGCCGGGTCGGGCCGGGCAGGTCGTCGCCGAGGCGCAGCGGCGTGGGGTGAATCTGCGGCTGGTCGACGCCGACCGGGTCGGTGTGTCCTGCGACGAGACCACCACGGCCGAGCAGGTGGCGGTGGTGTGGGCGGCGTTCGGTGTCGACGGCGTGGCCGGTGAGGTGCCCGAGATGTTGCCGGCCGCGTTGGCCCGCACCAGTGACTTCCTCACCCATCCGGTGTTCCGTACCCACCGGTCGGAGACGGCGATGCTGCGGTACCTGCGTCGGCTGGCGGATTTCGACTACGCCCTGGACCGGGGCATGATCCCGTTGGGGTCGTGCACGATGAAACTGAACGCCACCGCCGAGATGGAGCCGGTGAGCTGGGCCGAGTTCGCGAACATCCACCCGTTGGCTCCGGCGGAGCAGACCGCCGGCTACCGGGAGCTGATCGGCCAGTTGGAGGGGTGGCTGGCCGAGGTCACCGGCTACGACGCGGTGAGTGTGCAGCCCAACGCCGGTTCGCAGGGCGAGCTGGCGGGACTGTTGGCGATCCGCGCGTGGCATCGCAGCCGGGGTGATCAGCACCGCGACGTGTGCCTGATCCCGTCGTCGGCGCACGGCACCAACGCGGCCAGCGCCGTGATGGCGGGGATGCGGGTGGTCGTGGTCGGCTGCGACGCCGACGGCAACGTCGACCTGGTCGACCTGGACGCCAAGATCGACGCGCATCGGGACACCCTCGCGGCGATCATGGTGACGTATCCGTCGACGCACGGGGTGTACGAGACGGGTATCGCGTCGCTGTGCGCGAAGGTGCACGACGCCGGTGGGCAGGTGTACGTCGACGGTGCGAACCTCAACGCGCTTGTCGGGTTCGCCCGGCCGGGCCGGTTCGGTGCGGACGTGTCGCACCTGAACCTGCACAAGACGTTCTGCATTCCGCACGGCGGCGGTGGGCCGGGGGTGGGTCCGGTGGCGGTGCGGGCGCACCTGGCGCCGTTCCTGCCGGCTGATCCGGCCGGTGCGCCGGTGCCGGGGCGGCCGGCGATCGCGGCGGCCCGGTACGGGTCGGCGGGGATCCTGCCGATCCCGTGGGCGTACCTGCGGATGATGGGCGCCGACGGCCTGGCGCGGGCGACCGGGGTGGCGGTGCTGGCGGCCAACTACGTGGCGGCGCGGCTGCGGGAGCACTTCCCGGTGCTGTACGCGGGCAACAAGGGCCTGGTCGCGCACGAGTGCATCCTGGATCTGCGGCCGGTGACGAAGGCGACCGGGGTGAGTGTCGACGATGTGGCCAAGCGGCTCATCGACTACGGCTTCCACGCGCCGACGATGTCGTTCCCGGTGGCGGGGACGTTGATGGTGGAGCCGACCGAGAGTGAGGACCTGGCCGAGCTGGACCGGTTCTGCGACGCGATGATCGCCATCCGGGCGGAGATCGACAAGGTGGGCTCGGGTGCCTGGCCGACCGGGGACAACCCGCTCGCCAACGCGCCGCACACGGCGGAGATGGTCGGCGGTGACGACTGGCCGCACCCCTACCCGAGGTCGGTGGGCGCCTGGCCGGCGGGGGTGGAGCGGGCGGGGAAGTACTGGCCGCCGGTGCGTCGGGTCGACGGCGGGTACGGCGACCGGAACCTGGTCTGCTCGTGCCCGTCACCGCAGGCGTACGAGAGCTGACCGGGTCCGGTACCGCGCCGACCTGGTCGTGGCGGTCCCTGACCGGGGGACTAGCCTGGGTCGGCGCGGGAAAGACGTCGTGACGGATCGTGACGTCGCCTCAGGCGGCGAGCGCGTGTCGGGCGGGGCCTCGGTGCGGTGCGATGCTGCTGCCGTCGGGCAGCAGCTCGCCGGTGTCCTCGAAGACGATGACTCCGTTGCAGAGCAGGCTCCAGCCCTGTTCACGGAAGCAGGCGATGACCCTGGCGGCTTCCCGGTCGGTGGCTTCGGCGGAGGGACAGGTGGGTTGGTGCTGGCACATCGGGTTCTCCGGACTGTGGGGGCACTGTGTCATGGTTCACATGACCAGTGACGCACAGTACCAAGCGAAAGCTTGCCGCATCGAGCAGATGTACGCGTGGTGCGCGGGAAATCCGCTGAACGGATGAGCATGAACCGTCCAGACGTAGTGGAAGCGCTCCCACGGATGGTTGTCGATCCACCCGCGGTTCCCGCGCCCTGCCGCGGCCGGCTCGTCGAACACGCCCGCTGGCAGTGGCGCCCCGCCGACGGCGGCGACCCGGCCACGTACGCCGAGCAGTTCCTCGCCGAACACGGCCTGCACCTACGCGACCTGGCCCGCCCGGCACGCCCCCACCACCAGCACGGCATCTGCGGAGCCGCGCTCTACCTCTCCGCCACCGCCGCGGCCCTGCTCGCCGGCGGCCCACCCGGCGCACCCAACCCCGCCGACCTGCCCGAAGTCGCCGTCGTCGTCTACGCCCACACCGCGGCCCGCACCACCCACCCCCACCCACCACCACCCTGGTGGCACGGCGCCTGGACGGAAAGCTGGACCCCCCGCCAACACGCAGACGCGGTCACCGCGATCCGCCGCGCCATCGGCCACGGCGAGGTCTACCAGGTCAACATCGTCGGCCACGCCAGCACCCCCTACACCGGCGACCCACTGCCGGCCCTGACCCGCCTCGGCGGCCTACCCGGCGCCCGCTACGGCGGCGTGCTCACCGGCCCCGGCTGGGCCATCGGCTGCGCCAGCCCGGAAACCCTCATCGAGGTACGCGACGGCACCCTCACCACCCGACCGATCAAAGGCACCCGCCCGGCCACCGCCGCCGGCCGCGCCGACCTGCTCGCCTCGGCCAAGGAACGCGCCGAACACATCATGATCGTCGACCTGGAACGCAACGACCTGGCCCGCGTCGCCCGCACCGGCAGCGTCCGCGTCGACGACCTGTTCGCCGTACGCCGCTGGTGCGACCTGTGGCAGGCCGAATCCACCATCCGCGCCGACATCGCCGACGGCCTCGGCCTGGCCGACCTGCTCCGCGCCGTCTGCCCCGGCGGCTCCGTCACCGGCGCACCGAAACTCGCCGCCCTCAACCACATCGCCGCCCTCGAACCCGTCGGCCGTGGCGCCAGCATGGGCGCCCTCGGCTGGGTCGGCCCCGACCACATCGACCTCGGCCTGACCATCCGCACCGCCGCCGTCGACGCCAACGCCCTACACGTCTGGGCCGGCGGCGGCATCACCTGGGACAGTGACCCCGCCGCCGAGGTCGCCGAAGCCGCCGCCAAGACCACCCCGGTGCGGGCCGCTCTCTCCGGCCACCGAACCGGGCCACCCCCGCCGACGGCCACCGCCCGATAACCTTGCCGACATGACGATGCGGGACATCCGAATCATCGGCGACCCGGTGCTCCGCACCCCCAGCGAACCGGTCACCAGCTTCGACGCCGAACTGCGCACCCTGGTCACCGACCTGATGGACACCCTGCTCGGCGCGCCCGGCCGCGCCGGCGTCGCCGCCCCCCAGATCGGCGTCAACGCGCAGGTCTTCGTCTACGACGCCGACGGCCACCGCGGCCACATGATCAACCCGACGCTGGAGCTTTCCACCGAACTCCAGGACGACGACGAGGGCTGCCTGTCCATCCCCGGGCTGTACTTCCCGACCCCCCGCGCCCTGCACGCCACCGCCCACGGCTACGACCAGCACGGCGAACCCCTGACCATCGCCGGCAGCGGCTTCCTCGCCCGCGCCCTGCAACACGAGACCGACCACCTCGCCGGCCGCCTCTACGTCGACACCCTGCGCGGCGAAACCCGCCGCCGTGCCCTACGCGAGATCCGCGCCGGCCGCTTCGACTCCTCCCGCCGCAGCTGAACCAGCCACCCACTGGTCGTATCCCAGCTTCGCCACCAACGCCAGCACCACCACCAGCAGCACCACCCGCACGAACCCGGAACCGCGCCGCAACGCCATCCGCGCACCCACCGACGCCCCCGCGATGTTGCACACCGCCATCGCCGCACCCAGCAGCCACCACACGTGCCCGGTCACCGCGAACACCGCCAACGCACCCGCGTTCGTGCCCGCGTTGACCACCTTCGCCATCGCCGAACCGTGCAGGAAATCCGCACCCACCAGCGCGGTGAACGCCAGCACCAGGAACGTGCCCGTACCCGGACCGATCAACCCGTCATACGCGGCGATGCCCACCCCGGCCACCAGCACCGCCACCACCACCCGCGGCCGGGTCCGCCGCTGCGGCACCGCCAGCACCCCCAACGCGGGACGCAGCACCACGAACAACGCCACCGACACCAGCACCACCAGCACCACCGGCCGGTACGCCGACGGCGGCACCGCCCCGGCCAACGCCGCACCCAGACCCGCACACACCACCGCCAACGCCGCCGCCGGCCCCGCCACCGCCCAATCGATCTTCGTACGGCGGGCGAACGTCACCGCCGCCGTCGACGTACCGGCGATCGCCGCCAACTTGTTCGTCCCCAACGCCGTCGCCGGAGGAATCCCCGGGGCCGCCACCAGCAACGCCGGCAACAGCAGCAACCCACCACCACCCACCACCGCATCCACCCACCCCGCCAGGGCGGCGGCGGTCAGCAACGTCACCACGGTCACCGGGTCCAACTCCACGACCAGGGATTCTCCCCACCGGCCCCCCGCTCACACCGCCGGCTGTGGCCAGCCTCACCGGCCCCGACGACGCCGCACCCAGATCCCCATCCCGGCAACCGCCACAAACACCAGCACCGAACAGCACAACGCCCGCAGCATCGGGCAACTCTCCCACGCCGTCGCTAAGGTGACAGCGTGCGCCTGGCCACGTTCAACCTGCTGCACGGCCGGTCCCTCACCGACGGCCTGGTCGACCCGGCCCGACTGACCGCCGCCGTCGCCGCCCTCGACGTCGACATCCTCGCCCTCCAGGAAGTCGACCGTGACCAGTCCCGCAGCGGCAACCTCGACCTCACCGCCATCGCCGCCCAGGCCCTCGGCGCACCCGAGCACCGCTTCGCCGCCGCAGTTGTCGGCACCCCCGGCGAAAAGTTCCGCCCCCTCACCCACGACGACGACGGCCACGGCGAACCCTGCTACGGCGTCGGCCTGATCTCCCGCCACCCGGTCACCCACTGGCGCGTCACCCGCCTGCACCCCGCCCCGGTGCGCTCCCCGGTCTACGTGCCCGGCCCGGGCGGCGGCCTCATCCTGCTCCGCGACGAACCCCGCGTCGTCCTCGCCGCCGTGCTGGACACCCCCCACGGCCCCCTCACCGTCGCCGCCACCCACCTGTCCTTCGTCGCCGGCTGGAACGTCCGCCAACTCCGCCAGGTCATCCGCGCCCTGCGCGCCCTACCCGCCCCACGCATCCTGCTCGGCGACCTGAACCTGCCCGCCTGGGCCACCCGAGTCGTCTCCGGCTGGCACCTGCTCGCCCGCCGGCCCACCTACCCCGCCGCGCAACCCCGCGTCCAACTCGACCACATCCTCGCCGACCGGCACGGCTTCGACCAGCTACCCCCGGTCACCGCCGTGCGCACCCCACTGTCGACAATCTCCGACCACCGCCCCCTGGTCGTCGACCTCGGCAGTCGCCCCTGACCCCGCGAACCCGCCGGACGCCGCTCCTCCGACGCCCCAGCAACATCAGGGTTGTCGCGGTGTCCGGCCCCCGGGAGGCGGCAACTACAGCGTTGTTGCCGCCTCCCCGATTTCAGGGCGCGGTCACCGAGGTAGTGCCTCAGCGCCACCGCCCTGGCGAAGCACCTGGCCAGCCGCTGACCGGGCCGCCCGCAACGCGTTCCGGAACAACATCGCCACCGTCACCGGACCCACCCCACCGACCCTCGGCGTGATCGCCCCCGCCACCCGCGCACACGACTCATCGACGTCCGGCAGCAACCGACGCCCCGCGTACCGCGCCCCACCACCGACCACCACCGCACCCGGGCGCACATGCTCCGGCCGCACGATGCCCGGCACCCCGGCCGCCGCCACCAGAATCTCCGCCCGACGCGTATACCGAGGCCAGTCCGCCACCCCCGTGTGCACCACCGTCACCGCCGCGTTCGCCGTCGACCGCTTCTGCGCCAGCAGCATCGCCAACGGCCGCCCCAACGTCGCCCCACGACCCAGGATCACCACCTCACGACCAGCCACCGGCACCCCGTGGTACGCCAACAACGCCTCGATCGCCGCCGGCGTGCACGGCAGCGGTCCCGGCAACCCCAACGCCAGCCGCCCCATGTTCACCGGATGCATCCCGTCCACGTCCAGATCCGGGGCGAGGGTCTGCAACGCCCGGTCGTAGTCCAGACCGCCGGGGATCGGGTGCTGCACCAACACCCCGTGCACCCCAGGATCGGAGTTGAAGTCGGCCAGCACCGCGTGCACGTCGGCCTGCGACACCGACGCCGCCAACCGTACGTGCGGCGAGGCGAAACCCAGCTCCGCCGCCCGCCGCTGCTTGATCCGGATGTAACCGGCGCTGGCCTCGTCGTCACCCACCAGCACCGTCGCCAACGTCGGAGTCACCCCCGCCGCCCGCAGCTGCGCCACCCCCTCGGCCACCTGGGCCAGAATTTCCTCCGCCACCGGCACACCCGGCAGCAACCGCGCCGTCGTCGACATGGCTCACCTCGCCCGTGGCAGGCCCAGGCGGACGACCCCCCACGACGAGCTTCCCGATGGTCGATCCCATCCCCGATGCCGCCAGTCGCGTCCTCGCCAGCCTGCCACACCACCGGCCGCGTCAGCTCAGTCAGGAGCCGGCAGCAGCCCCGCCAACGCCCGGTTCGTACGGTTGGCCCGCACCGCCTCCCGCTGCTGCCCCGACGTCACCTCGATGTACGTCTGCGACGACGCCAACGACGCGTGCCCCAACAGCCGCATGATCTCCGCCGCCCCGGCGCCGTCCTCGGCCAACCGGGTGGCGAACGTGTGCCGCAGCGCGTGCAGCCGCGCCCCACGCGGCACCCGGTCGACGATCCCGGCCCGCCGGTAGCAGGACTCCACCAGATACTGCAGACCGCCCCGGCGCAGCGGCTCACCCTGACGGTCCACCAACAGCGGCGACACCTGCCGCACCGTACGCGCGCCGAAGCGGCGGGCACGGCTGTCCAGATAGCTCGCCAGCACCGCGTCCAGATCCGGCTCGATTGGCAGTACCCGGGGGCGCCCGCCCTTGCCGGCCACCTCCAGCCGGCGCTCACCGGGGCGGCCACCGAGCGAATCGACCCGTAATGCCAGCAGCTCCGACAGTCGCAGCCCCGCGCACAGGGCCAGCGCCAGCACCGCCACGTCCCGCTCCGGCCACGGGTCCCGCTGCCGTCCCTCGGCCCGTGCCGCCGAGGTGAGCAGGTGTTCGGGGGTGTCCTCACCGCGCAGCGGCTTGGGCGTCGGCAGGGGAGTGCGGGGACGTCCCACGGCCGGCATCGGATTGCCGGGCACCACCTGCTCGGCGACCAGGAAGGAGAAGAAGCCGTTCCAGGTGGACCAGGCCCGACCGACGGAGCTGGCCGCTCGGCCGGCGGCGAATCGGGCGAACGCGGCCCGGATCAGCCTGGGGGAGAGCGAGTCGACGGGCAGCTCGGCCAGGGGGAGGGGAGGGGTGGACAGCTCCGCGGCGAGCGCGGCGACGGTGGTCAGATCCCGCCGGTAGGCCGCCTGGGTGTGCGGGGAGGGCTTACGGGTGGCCCGGGCGGTCAGGAACTCCTCGATCAGCGTTGTTACCGATTCGTCCTGCTTGTCATGCATAAGGGATATTATGCATGACTTTCACGTTCCGGGCCCGAGGGCAGGGGAGCGTTTCTGTCAGGGGTCGGAGCTACGGTGCGATCACCGAGTTCACCGTCACCGGAGGCGCACCATGACGACCCTGCCCGAGCGACCCAACACCGCGCTGCTCGTCATCGACGTGCAGAACGGGGTGGTGGCGGACGCCCATGACCGTGACGGCGTCATCGCCAACATCAACACGGTGCTGGGTAAGGCGCGCGCCGAGGGCGTGCCGGTCGTCTGGGTGCAGCACTCCGACGAAGGCCTCCCGCAGGGCAGCGAGGCCTGGCAGTACGTGCCCGAGTTGCTCCGCGAGGACACCGAGCCGTTGGTGCACAAGCGCTACGGCGACTCGTTCGAGGACACCGACCTGGAGGCGGTGCTCGCCGAGCGCGGCGTGGGCCGGCTGGTCGTCACGGGCGCGCAGACCGACGCGTGCATCCGGTCGACTCTGCACGGCGCGTTCGTGCGCGGCTACGACGCGACGCTTGTCGGCGACGCGCACACCACGGAAGACCTGACCGCCTACGGCGCGCCGCCGCCGGAGCAGGTCATCGCCCACACCAACCTGTACTGGAGCTTCCACAGCGCACCCGGCCGCCAGGCCGGGACCGTCCAGGCCGCCGAAGTCAACTTCGGTCCCATCGGCTGACCGTCGGGTGGGCCTCTGGATCGGTCAGGGCAGGGGCCCCACCCACTCAACGTTACATAATGTGCATTATCGAATCGGTGCGCGGATGGTCGTCGTCGAGGAGAGGCGGGGCCGCCGACGTGCGGCTTCCCACCTCTGGCGTTCACGACGTCGGCGATGCGGCGAGATGAGTACGGCGACTCATGCTTCGTCTGACTGCGGCCAGCATCCTCGCAACCATGACTCCTCGTCACCTGGTCACGTCGGCGGCAGCCGCAGCTCTGGTGTTCACGCTGGCGGCCTGCGGGTCGGACGCACCCACGCGCGAGGAAGCCAGCCGGGAAGCGCAATCGGCAGCGGTCCGGCAGGCAAGTGCGTCGAGCGCCGAGCAGCTCAGCATCCTGCTCTCCGACGTGGCCCGGGCGTCGCCGCTCAGGCCGGTCGCCGTGGCAACGCGGGACATCTGCCATGCCGGCGACACGAACGGTCTGTGGGCCCACGACGAGTACCGCATCAGTTGCGGTCTCACCGAGACCAGGTATCTCGGGGCCGACGGTGACTTGCTGGAGGTGCTGCGGGAGGTCGACAGGCACGCCAGAGCTGCCGGGCTGGTGCCCTCCACCGAGTCGGCCATCGATGAGATCGAGAGTTACTACGCGGCGAACGGCAGGACCGAGGACGGATTGCTGCTACCCAAGCCCGGGTTGGGCTACCTCGTCCCCGGGCGGGGCTGGACTGTTCAGGTCGGCTGGGCACAGGACTGGACTGGGCAGGCCGAATGGTCACGGCTCGGCGATCCCCTGAACAGCCAGCCCGTTCCGGATCTCACCTGGCCTACGGTCTTCGTCGAGGCGCGACCGGTCGACCTCGACGCGCTACGGGACGGTCCGTTGCGGCGGCACCAGCATGTTGTCACCATCTCCTCGGGGATCACGTACCACGAGGTGCCGTGGCCTGCCTGACGGCGGGCACGGGTACCGGCGGTTCAACGCTCAGCGGTGCTGTTGGTGGCCGGCGCGCTCGTCGACCATGTGTCGGGCGTACCAGTCCGGCCAGTCGGGGTCGGGGTGGCCGAGTTTCTTCTCGTGGCGGTCGTGGGCGGACGCCGCCCGGCGCAGCGCCGCGGCCAGGTCGTCCACCGAGTCGTAGGTGGTCTGCATGTCTGCTCCCCTCCTGCGTCGGGTAGCCGCCGGGCGCCCGGAGCGCGGTGGCGGCCTTCGTGGGGCTACCCGGGTGACCGGCGCGCATTCCCGCTCGGCCTGGCTCGTTGGCGTCGTGCCTGCGCCGTCTGGCGCTGGCGGGTCGGCGGTCAGAGGCCGCCGCCGACGCGGAGGATAGCGCCGGTGGTGTAGGAGGCGTCGGGGCTGAGCAGCCAGGCGACGGCGGCGGCGACCTCGTCGGGTTCGCCGGGGCGGCCGAGTGGGATCCGGCCGGCGGCTTGGTTGGGCCGGTCGGGTTGGCCGGAGAGCGCGTGGATGTCGGTGCGGATGATGCCGGGGGCGACGGCGTTGACGCGGATGCCGCGGGGGGCGAGTTCCTTGGCCAGGCCGGTGGTGAGCGCGTCGGTGGCGGCTTTGACGGCGGCGTAGTGGACGTACTCCCCTGGGCTGCCGAGGGTGGCGGCGACGGAGGAGAGGTTGACGATGGCGGCGCCGTCGCTCATCCGGCGGGCGGCCTGTTGGGCGCAGAGGACGTAGCCGATGAGGTTGACGTCGACGACGCGACGCAGGTCGTCGGGGTCGAGGTCGGTGAAGGGGCCGATCGGGCTGGTGATGCCGGCGTTGTTGACCAGGCCGGTGAGGGTGCCGAGTTCGGCTGCGGCGTCGAACAGGGCGGTGACCTGGTCGGGATCGCGGGTGTCGGCGGGGACGGCGATGGCGCGTACGCCGGTGGCGCGCAGTTCGGCCACGACGGTGTCGGCGGCGGTGTGGTCGCGGCGGTAGCCGATGGCGATGTGCTGGCCGGTGTGGGCGAGGCGGCGGGCGGTGGCGGCGCCGATGCCGCGGCTGCCGCCGGTGATGACGGTGACGTTGGCCAATGGACCTCTCCCCTGCCCCGAGCCGGTGTCGGGGACGTTACCGGCGTGGTGGCGGTGGCGGGTAGCGCGGTGTGGTCGAGCGCACGGTCGGTGGTGGGCGATGGCTTACGCTCGCGGCGATGGTGTCGGTGGGGAGGGCTCGTGGCGGGTGTAGGTGTCGGGGATCTGGTCGAGGATTTCGAGTTGCCGGACGAGACGGGTCGGCCGCGGCGGTTGACGGAGTTGCTGGCGGCGGGGCCGGTGGTGTTGTTCTTCTATCCGGCGGCGATGACGCGGGGGTGCACGGCGGAGAGTTGTCACTTCCGGGATCTGGCGGCGGAGTTCGCGGCGGTCGGGGCGCAGCGGGTGGGCATCAGCCGGGATTCGGTGCGGCGTCAGGCGGAGTTCTCGCGGTTGCACGGTTTCGACTATCCGTTGTTGTCGGATCCGGACGGCGTGGTGGCCGAGCGGTTCGGGGTGCGGCGGCGGCTGCCGTTGGGTCCGTTGAGTACCCGGCGGATGACGTTCGTGATCGGGGTCGATCGGCGGGTCGTCGAGGTGGTGCACAGCGAGTTGGGCATGAATGAGCATGCCGATCGGGCGTTGCGGGCGTTGGGGGGCTGATCTTCGGGTTGTCGCTGGCTGCTGGTATCAAGGCAGGCGGCTGAACACGTGTACGAGGAATGAGGTTGGGCGATGGGTGCCGCTGGTCAGGGTTTGTCCGAGGACGAGGTGCGCGGCATCCGGGAGGCGTTGGCCGCGGGGCGTAAGCCGAAGGTGGTGTTCACGGCGGCGGCCGGTCAGATCGCCGGTCAGTTGGGTCAGGTGGTGGAGTTGACCGATCCGGCGGAGTCCGACGAGTTCGTGGTGGTGCGGTTCGGGCGTGACGAGTTGCCCTTCTCCCCCGCCGATGTGGCGGTGGCGCCGCGGGGTGCGGGTCGGCGGCCGGCGGAGTCGAAGGTGGAGCCGGCGCCGGTCGAGCCGGCGGTGGTGACGCCGGAGTTCGTGTTGGATCGGGTGCCGCAGCAGCGTCGGGAGGAGCAGCCGGGGCGGGATGAGCAGTCGGGTCGGGAGGAGCCGAGGGTGGACGAGACGGTGGGGTCGAAGGTGGAGGCGAAGCCGGCTCGGCGGGCGGTGAAGGCGGCGAAGCCGAAGGGGCCGGCGGGGTTGACGGTGACGTTGGCCTATGCCGAGGGCGAGTGGACGGTCGCGGCGCAGCAGGGTGGGAAGGTGTTGGCCAAGCCGTATGTGCTCAAGCCGGCGGAGGCGCTGCGGATGGTGGCGTTGGTGGATGTGCCGGGGGTGCATGAGGCGGTGGAGCAGATTCTGGCCGCCGAGCGGTCGGAGGCGGAGCGGCAGGCCGAGAAGTTGCGGGCGGAGTTGGCGGAGATCGAGGCCCGGTTGGCGGAGTTGCGCGAGGCGGGCTGAGGGTTTCGATCCGATCGGTGGCCCGGTCCGGCATCCCCTGCCGGGCCGGGCCGTCGGCGTTTGTCAGAAGTAGTCGATGAGGTGGGCGGTGGGTCCGGCGGCGAGCAGGTCCAGGGCGGCGGGGTCGGGTGTGCGGTGGTGCAGCAGTCCGGCTTCGGCGAGGGTGCGGGCGGTGCCGGTGCCGGTGTAGAGGCGGGCGAAGCCGCGTACGGTCAGGTGCAGGTCGGCGTCGGTGGTGGTGCGGTGCAGGTCGGCGTGGCCGTCGGCGACGGTGAGTTGCCAGGTGCCGGTGTTCCAGTCGGCGAGGTCGTCGGTGAGGGTGAAGGTGACCTGGCCGTGGGTGTGGGTGGGCCAGCCGCGGGCCTGTACGGCGCGGACGATGTCGACGGGTCGGTGCATCCAGGCTTCGCGTTCGTGTTCGCGGGCGCGTTCCAGGGGCAGGTGGGTGCTGACGGTGTCGTCGGGTAGCGGGGTCACGCGCAGGGTCGGGGTGACGCTGTACCAGCTGGCGAGGGTGCCGACGAGGGCTTGGGCGGCGTCGGCGGTGGTGGCGAGGATGTCTTCGACGGTGAGTACGGCGTCGGGGCCGTAGCCGCGGCCTCGGTCCCAGCCGGCGTAGCCGACCAGTTGGCTGTCGTGTTCGACGAGGGTGAGCCCGTCGTAGGGCAGTTCGTCGGTGGCGGTGAACCGGCGGTGGGTGCGGGTGAGCAGGCCGTTGCGGTGGTGGGCGACGCGTTGGTAGAGCTCGGCGGTGGCGGGCAGGTCGGCGCTGGTGCCGGCGCGGATGGTCAGCCGTGGGTCGGGGCGGTGTCGGGGCAGGGTGGCGGTGGGTAGGTCGAGGGTGCGTAGTTGGCCGGTGATCTCCCAGCCGCAGGCGCGGTAGGGGGCGGCGGTGGTGGGGAACAGCGTGCTGACGGCGGCGCCGCGGTCGTGGGCGTGGCGGAGCAGGGTGGTCAGTAGGGCTCGGCCCACTCCGGTGCCGCGTGCTTCGGGGGCGACGGCGACGCCGGCGACGTCGGCGGCAGGTACGGCGTGTCCGCTCCACCATTGTTCGTCGTGCAGGTCGATGGCTTTGCCGATGAGTTTTCCGGTGGGGTCGAAGGCACCGTGGGCGGTTCGGCCGGTGGGGTTTGGTGGTGGGGGTGGTTGCGGGTCGGAGCCGAAGGCGAGCCGGCCGAGTTGCCAGGCGTCGTTCAGGTCGTCGGGGGTGAGTTCACGCACGTCGGGCACGGGCCGACGATAGCGGTCGTGGTGGTGGGGTCGACGGGATTTTCCGGTGGGTTCAGGTGGTGGTGACGGGGTGGTGGCGGACCGGGAAGTTGACCGAGTTGGCGATGAAGCAGGTGTGGTGGGCGTCGTCGTGCAGGGCGGTGGCGATGTCGGTGGTGGTGGGGTCGGCGACGGTGACGTGGGGTCGCAGGGTGACCTCGGTGAAGTGGCCGTTGCCGGTGTTGTCGGTGGTCATGGTGCCGGTGGCGTGGTCGATGTAGTCGGTGACGACGATGCCTTTGTCGGCGCACAGGTGCAGGTAGGCGAGCATGTGGCACTGGGACAGGGCGGCGAGGAGGAGTTGTTCGGGGTTCCAGCGGGTGCGGTCGCCGTGGAAGGTGGGGTCGGAGCTGCCGGGGATGGGTGGGCGGCCGTCGGTGGTGATGTCGTGGTCGCGTCGGTAGTCGCGGTAGCTGCTGGTGCCGGTGCCGAGGTTGCCGGTCCAGGTGACGGTGGTGGCGTAGTGGTGGGTGCGGGCCATGGTCAGCCTTCCGGTTCGCTGTGGTGGGTGAGCAGGAGGTCGAGCAGGCGGACGAGTTCGTGGCGGTCGGTGGGGTTCAGTGGGGCGAGCAGGGTGTCCTGGGCGGTGTCGAGGGCGTGTTGCAGGTGGGTGAGTTCGCGTTGGCCGGCGGGTGTGATGTGGACGATGTTGCGGCGGCGGTCGGTGGGGTCGGCTTGGCGGCGTACGAGGTGGCGGTCGGCGAGGTCGTTGAGGGTGGCGACGATGTCGCTGCGGTCGATGCCGCTGTGTCGGCCGAGGTCGGCCTGGCTGGCGGGGCCGGTTTCGGCGAGGGTGGCCAGTAGTCGGTAGTGGTAGCCGCGGGCGTGGCGGGTGGCGAGTGCGGTGGTGACGAGGCGGGTGGCGTGGGCGGCGGTCTGGGTGAGCAGCCAGCTGGGGGTGGTGCGCAGTCGGTTGGGTGTGGGGGCGCTGGGTTGCTCCATGTGGGGACTGTACGCGATTTCGTTGGCGGCACCCACGATCGATGGTATGTTGGCTCCGCCAACGTTGGCTTCACCAATGAATAGAGGTTGACATGTCCATCACCCTCAACGGGCAGATGCTCGGCCGGACCCACTACGCCACCCGGGCGGTGCTGGAGCGGGAGCTGGACCGTCTCGGGTTGACCTTCGCGCAGGGGTTGCTGCTCAACGCGTTGGCTGCCGCCGATGCTCCGCTCCCCCGCGTCGATGCCGCCCGTCGGCTGGTCGACGCGATGCAGGTGTCGACCGCGTCGGCGTACGCCACGCTTGCCGAGTTGATCGCGGCGACGCTTGTGGCGCCGCTGCCCTCCGACGCCTCCCGGGTCGCGCTGACCCCGACCGGGCGGCACACGCAGCAGTTGGTCGCCGCGGCTTCCGCCGAGATCGGCGCCCGGCTGTGGGCCGATCTTCCGACCGACGACCTCGCGGCGGCGGCGCGGGTGCTGGAGGTGGTGCGCCGCCGCGCCGAGCAGACCCTGGCGGCGGCGTGACGGGCGGGGCCCGGGTTTTCCCGGATTCCGCCCGCCGGCCGGTCAGTGCTGCGGGATGTGGGCCACGCCTATGCGCTTGCGGAAGACCCAGTAGGTCCAGCCCTGGTAGGCCAGCACGATCGGGGTGAAGAACACCGCCACCCAGGTCATGATCGTGAGGGTGTAGGGGGTGGAGGCGGCGTTGGTGGCGGTGAGTGTGCCGGCGGGGTCCAGCGTGGAGGGCAGCACGTTCGGGAACAGGGCGGCGAACAGGGTGGCCACGGCCAGGCCGATCGCGGCGGCGGTGCCGGTGAAGGCCCAGCCCTCCCGGCGTACCGTGGCGGCGGCGAGACCGCCGAGCAGGGCGAGCGCGGCGGCGACGGCGAGCACGACGGCGGCCGTGCTGGAGCGGATGGTCAGGGTCCAGCTCAGGAAGGCCACCGCGAGGACCGCCGCGGCCACGCCCAGGCGCACGGCGAGCGCGGCGGCCCGGGCGCGGATGTCGCCGACGGTCTTGAGGGCGACGAAGACGGCGCCGTGGGTGGCGAACAGCGCCGCGGTGGTCGCGCCGCCGAGCAGGGCGTACGGGTTGAGCAGGTTGAGCAGTCCGCCGACGTACTCGTGGTCGGCGTCCAGCGGCACGCCGCGCAGGATGTTGGCGAACGCCACGCCCCACAGGATGGCCGGGACGAGTGAGCCGAAGAAGATGGCGTTGTCCCAGCGGCGTTTCCAGGACGCCTCGGGACGCTTGTGGCGGTATTCGAAGGCGACGCCGCGGGCGATCAGGGCCAGCAGGATGAGCAGCAGGGGCAGGTAGAAGCCGGAGAAGAGGGTGGCGTACCACTCGGGGAAGGCGGCGAACATGGCGCCTCCGGCGGTGATCAGCCAGACCTCGTTGCCGTCCCAGACCGGCCCGATCGTGTTGATCATGACGCGGCGTTCCTTGTCGTCGCGGCCGAGCACGGGCAGCAGCATGCCGACGCCGAAGTCGAAGCCTTCGAGGATGAAGTAGCCGGTGAACAGCACGGCGACGAGGAGAAACCAGATGGTGGTCAGTTCCACGGTGGGGCTCCGGACTCAGTAGGCGAAGGCGAGCGGGCGCTCGGCGTCGTCGGTGTCGTCGGGTTCGGGGGCCGGGGTGACGTCTGGTACGCCGGCCTTGGCGTAACGGATCAGCAGTTTCACCTCGATGACGGCGAGGACGGCGTAGATGAGGGTGAAGGCGGTGAAGGAGGTGAGCACCTCGGTCAGGGAGACGCTGCGGGACACGCCGTCGCGGGTGAGCATCTCGCCGAAGACGATCCAGGGCTGGCGGCCCATCTCGGTGAAGATCCAACCGAAGGAGTTGGCCAGCAGCGGCAGGATCGGCATGGCCAGGCCGGCGCGCAGCAGCCATTTGCTGTTCGGGACGGCGCGGCCTCTGCGCTGGGTCCAGAGCACCAGCAGGGCGATGGCGGCGGCGGCGAGCCCGAAGCCGATCATGAGCCGGAAGCTCCAGTAGGTGACCGGGATGATCGGGGTGTAGCTGCCGGCGCCGTACTGGGCGCTGTAGCGGGCCTGGAGGTCGTTGATGCCCTGCACGGTGCCGTTGGGGTCGCCGGTGCCGAGGTAGGACAGCAGGTACGGGATCTTGAGGGCGAACAGTTCGCGGCTGCCGTCGAGGCTGCCGACGGTCAGTACGGAGAACGACGCGGGGCTCTCGGTGGCGTAGAGCCCTTCGGCGGCGGCCATCTTCATCGGCTGCACCTGCGTCATGATCTTGCCTTGGATGTCGCCGGTGATGACCACGACGGTGGCGGAGATCAGGGTGACCCAGGAGCCGAAGCGGGCGGCGAAGCGGTAGGCGGGGGTGTCGGCGCTGTCGCGGTGGCGGATGAGGTGCCACAGGGCGACGGCCACCAGCAGCGACCCGGCGACCAGGAAGGCGCCGGCGATGGTGTGCGGAAAGGTGATCAGGGCGACCTTGTTGGTCAGCACGGCGAGGAAGTCGGTCAGTTCGGCGCGACCGGTGTCCGGGTTGTAGCGGTAGCCGACCGGGTTCTGCATGAACGAGTTCGCGGCGAGGATGAAGTACGCCGACAGGTTGGTGCCGATGGCGGCGGCCCAGATGCTGGCCAGGTGCAGGCGTTTGGGTAGTCGGTCCCAGCCGAAGATCCACAGTCCGATGAATGTGGATTCGAGGAAGAACGCGACAAGGGCCTCGATGGCCAGGGGCGCGCCGAAGATGTCGCCGACGAAGCGGGAGTAGTCGCTCCAGTTCATGCCGAACTGGAACTCCTGCACGATGCCGGTGACCACGCCCATGGCGAAGTTGATCAGGAAGAGTTTGCCGTAGAACTTGGTGAGCTTGAGGTACTTCTCGTCCCCCGTGCGGTGCCAGAGTGTCTGCAGGATGGCGACCAGAACGGACAGGCCGATGGTCAACGGCACGAAGAGAAAGTGGTAGACGGTGGTGACACCGAACTGCCAGCGGGCGACGTCCAACGCGTCCACCTGCGACCCCCAGGCTATTCATACTACAAGACGTAGTAAATACTACAGCGCGTCGTACGAGGATTGGCAGAGGCGGCCGGCCCGAACCGGACCGGGACCAATGACCCTGCTCACCTCTGTCGTACGGCCCGCCCTGGCCGCCGGGCCGCCCGCCCGCCGTGCGACCATTTCCCGCTGATGGAAGCAGCCCACTCCCCCTGGCGTCCGCCGCTGATCTGGCGCGTCGCGTTGCTGCTGGCCCGCGTCGTCGTCGGGACGCTGGCCCGGCTGGAGGTCACCGGCGACATCCCGGCCCGGTTGCGTGGCGGGCCGCTGATCCTGGCCGCCAACCACATCAGCCCGTTCGACCCGATCGTGCTCGCCGCGGCCTGCCGGGCCCGCCGGGTGGCACCCAGGATCATGGCCACCGGCGGGCTGTTCCGGGCCCCGCTGATCGGGACCGCGATGCGCAGCGCCGGGCACATCCGGGTCGACCGGGGCACCAGTGGCGTACACCGGGCCCTGGACGATGCCGCCGCCGCGGTCGCCGCCGGCGCACCGATCCTGGTCTACCCGGAGGGACGTATCGGCCTGGACCCGGGCATGTGGCCCGAACGCGGCAAGACCGGCGCCGCCCGCCTCGCCCTGGCCTGCGGCGCGCCCGTGATTCCCCTCGCCCAGTGGGGATCCCACGAGGTGCTGCCCTACCAGGCCCCGAAAGGGATGCTGCGCGGCGTCGCCCGGGCGCTGGTGCGCCGCCCCACCGTACGGGTGCACTTCGGCGACCCGGTGGACCTGGCCGAGGTGACCCGTGGCACGCCGGGCGCGGCCCGACAGGCCACCGACCGGATCATCGACGCGCTCACCGAGACCCTGGCCCCGCTGCGGCCGGACGAACCCGACCGCCCCCGCCACCTCGACCCCAGCCGGCCGGTCGACCCCAGCCGCGCCCACCGGCGCCGCCCCGCCGCCGGCTGAGCCTCAGGTCGCCTGCTGCACGGCCCGCAACACCTCGGTCACGGCCGAGGCCACCGGCGCCACCGGCGCGGCCAGGGCCGCCAGGCGCTGCAACAGCGCCGTCACCCGGGCCGGTTCCGGATCCGGCCGTGCCAGCTGGACCCGCAGTTCCGCGGCCACCGCCCGAGCCGGCTCCGGCAGCTCGTCACGGTGCTGGTCGAGGGTCTGTACCAGCTGGGCCACCAGCGCCGGCACGTCCACCCCCGGCGCGGTGGCCCACAACGTCCCACCGACCGCGTGCGCTCCCGGACCCACCGCCTGGTTGCCGACCTGGCTCACCCCACCCGACTGCTGGATCCCGAAGTTGATCGAGTTGTCGGACGTGGTCATGACGGCCTCCCGGTGCCGGCTCGACGGCTCGTGCCCTGTGGTGCCGGCTGTTCCGTGGTGGTCTGCTGCTCCGCCCGCGCGCCGGCGCCCACCGCCTGGTTGCCGACGACGCTGAGGCCGCCGGTCTGGATCACACCCTGATTGAGGATCATGGTTTGCCGGGTGCGGAACTCGGCGGTGTCCACACCCTTGTCCTCCAGGAAGTCGACGATGGCGGCCAGCACGTGCCGCTCGACCACCTTGAGATGCTTCGCGGCGTCGAGCACCTGAAAGTAGTTGTGGTAGGTGGTGCCGGTGGCCAGCTCCCGCACCCCGGCCCGGGCGCCGTAGTCGTAGCCGAGGTCCTCGCGGGCCATCCGGCGGGACCGCGACTGCCGGATCTGGTGACGCACCACCCGGACGCCGTCGCGTACCAGGCGCACCGGCGCGCCGAAGGCGGTACGCACCAACTGCTCGGCGGCGGCGGTGAACAACTGGACGAACTGGCGCACCGGGATCCACTCGGTCAGCCGGTCCACGTCGTGGTACTCGATGCGGGGCGGCTCCAGCAACGTCCGGGCGCACTCCAGGTAGAGCACCCGACCATCGGTGGAGAAGTGCAGGAACGTGCAGGCCACCACCTCGCCGCCCCAGGACGGCACCAGAGCGCCCAGAAAGTGTCGGGCGGCGCCCTGCGGCCGGCTCGCCACCGCTCGCAGCCGCTCGTCGGACCAGCGTTGCCGGGGCATCCGGCTGCGCTCGGGCAGCAGCTGCGGATCGTCGGTCAGCAGACCGCCGTGCACGAAGACCCGATCCTCAAGCACCAGCCCGGCGAGCCGTTCCGGATTCAGCTCCGGGTCGCCGGCCGGGTCGAGCCGGATCGCCGCCAGTCGTTGCCGCACGTGGTCGATCAGATCCACCACGGCGAACTGTACGGTGGCGTCCGGGTCGTCGTCGGTGACCGCCGTCGCCGGTTCGGGCAGGTGCTGTTCGGCCCGGTGGATGGGCAGGGCGAACGACCAGCCGGCCACCGGTGCGCCGTGCCCCACGAACGGGGTGTACCCGCTGTAGATCGTCACGTTGCCGTGCTGCGCGGTGTCGAGCTGGGCCAGGCGGGCCGCGTGGCGCTGCGGCACCGGGCCGGTTTCGGGCGACGCGGGCTGGAAGTGACCGCGCCGCAGCCGTTGCACCAGCAGCTGCCGGGTGCCCAGCAGGTGCAGCACGAGGATCAGGTACGCGAGCAGCCCGGCCACCAGCGCCAGCCAGGGCAGGCCGATCATCCAGTCGAGCGTGCCGTCCTCGTCGGTCTGCACCCCGGCGAACTGCGCCACCAGCCACAGCGACACCACGATCGTCGCGACCAGTGCCGCCGCCGAGGCCAGCGGGCCGTTCCGGTTGGCCCGGGTCAGCGACATGCCGACCGCCAGCACCGCCGCGGCCAGCAGCGTCCACAGCGGCGCCAGCAGCAGGGCCATGCTGCCGGCGATGAGCAGGCCGGCATCGCGACGGATGCGCCGCTGACGTGCCTCAAGGCAGTGCCGCAGCACGGTGGTCAGGTCGAAGCCGACCGAGGGCGCCACCGCCCGAAGTTCGTCGTCGAGGACCTCGGACAGGGCCGAGTCGGCGAACGTGTCGTCGGTGTGCGCCGCCACGCACAGGTAGCGGGTCGCCTCGCTCGTGGCGTCCGCCGGGCCCGCCGTCGAGACCTCGGGGGTGGCCTGCCGGATCACCATGTCAGTTGCCTCCCAGACCGGGAACGGTCGGTCGCGGCCGGCGCCGCCGTGCCGGTGCCGCCGCGAGCAGCAGGCCGACGACGAACCCGCACAGCAGTGCCCGTACCAGTTCGTTCAGCAGTTCCGCACGCATCGCCGACCCGGTGTAGACGCCGCTGTCGACGGCCAGATGCACCAGGGCGCCGCCGGTCGTGGCGAGCGTCGCCGCCACGACCGTCGCGCCGAGCGTGCCGAAGAAGCGGTACGCCCGGGGAGGCGTGGCCCAGGCGGCCAACCTGCGCAGCAGCACCAGCACGATCAGGACGAACAGCGCCACCTGGGCGGTGCGCGCGAGCTGGTAGCTGGACAGGGTGTCCGGGCTGCCCCACCGCAGCCACGACAGCCCCAGCAGCAGCGCGTCGACCGCGGTCGTGAGGATCCCGGCCGGGCCGTCGATGCGGGGCAGGTTGACGCTCAGTTCCCGCAGCACCTCGTACCCCCAGGGGCTGCCGGCGGCCAGGGTCGTGACCAGCAGCGCCCCGAACCCCGGCGGAAGATCGCGGGTCGCCGGGCGGCGCGGTGGCGCGACGCGTCCGGGCAGCGGGTGCACCGGGCGGATGGTCAGCGCCGCCGGCGTCGAGGGCGGGTCGTCTCGTCGCGGTACAGAACTCGTCCACGGCATCACCGGGGCATCGTCGCCGGTGCCGACCGAGCAGGGAAGGTTACTGTCCGGCATCCGGCAATCACCGGTGGGTATCGGATGGGGCGTGGACGACGGGACGAATCCGGGTCGCCGCCGGCCCGCCACCGGGCGGTCACCGGGGCCAGGCATACTGCGCCGCGTGCCCACGAACGCGCACCCCTACCTCGACGCACCCGCGCCGCTGGCCTTCGCCCATCGCGGCGGCGCCGCCGACGGCGACGAGAACACCGCCGCCGCGTTCGCGCGGGCGGTCGAGCTGGGCTATCGGTACGTCGAGACCGACGTGCACAGCACCGCCGACGGGGTGGCCGTGGTGTTCCACGACGACACCCTGGAGCGGGTCACCGGGCAGCGTGGCCGGGTGGGCGCCATGCGCTGGGCCGACCTGGCCACGGTGCGCGTCGGCGGCTCCGCCGTGGTGCCCCGCCTCGACGAGGTGCTCGGCGCGTGGCCACAGGTGCGGTTCAACATCGACGTCAAGTCCGACCAGGGGGTGACGCCCACGGTGACCACTGTCGACCGGGCTCGCGCCGCCGACCGGGTGCTGCTGGCCTCGTTCAGCGACGCCCGGCTGACCCGGCTGCGGGCGCTGACCGGCGGACGCGTCGCCACCAGCCTCGGGGTACGCGGAGTGGCCCGGCTGCGGTGGGCCTCGTGGGCCGGACGGCCGCTGCGGTTACCGCCGTCGGTGGTGGCCGCGCAGGTGCCGGTGCGCTACGGGCGGGTGCCGGTGGTCGACCGTCGCTTCCTGCGCACGGCCCACCGGCTCGGCCTGCAGGTGCACGTCTGGACGATCGACGAACCTGCCGAGATGCACGAGTTACTTGATCTTGGGGTTGATGGCATCATGACCGACCACGTCGGCGTGCTGCGCGACGTCTACCGCAGCCGCGGCCACTGGGCCGCCTGAACACCTGGGCGGAGGACCCCCATGGCCGAGACGGTCACCCCGGCGGCGCAGGACATCCCACCACCGCGAAGCACCCGGCGCGAACGCACCGGCTGGTACTTCTACGACTGGGCGAACTCGGCCTTCCAGACCACAGTCATCACGGTGTTCCTGGGGCCGTACCTGACAAGCGTCGCCAAGCTCGCTGCCGGCTGCGAACCCGGTGCCGACAACTGCAGCGGCTACGTCTATCCGCTGGGCATCAAGGTGGCCGCCGGGTCGTACTACCCGTACACGATCTCGCTGTCGGTGCTGCTGACCGTCTTCGTGCTGCCGGTGATCGGCGCGATCGCCGACCGGTCGCTGCACAAGAAGCGGCTGCTGGCCGCAAGCGCGTTCACCGGCGCGTTCGCCACCACCGCGATGCTCTTCGTCACCGGCGACCGGTACCTGCTCGGCGGCGTGCTGCTGCTGATCGCCAACATCGCCTTCGGGGCGTCGATCGTGGTGTACAACTCGTTCCTGCCGCAGCTGGGCGGGCCGGACGAACGCGACGGCATCTCCAGCAGAGGCTGGGCGCTGGGTTACCTGGGCGGCGGTCTGCTGCTGGCGTTGAACCTGGTCGTGGTGCAGTCGTTCGACAACGGCACCGCCGAGCGCACCCTGGATCTGGCCCGCTGGTCGATCGTGTCGGCCGGGCTGTGGTGGGCGGCGTTCACCCTGGTGCCATTGCGCTGGCTGCGGGAGCACCCGACTGCCGCCGCGCTGGCCGCCGCCGGCCGCGGCAACGTGCTCACCGACGGGTTCCGGCAGCTCGGGCGCACCCTGCGGGGGATGAAGACGTACCCGCTGACGCTGTTCTTCCTGCTGGCGTTCCTGGTCTACAACGACGGCATCCAGACCGTTATCACGCTGGCCAGCGTGTACGGCACCGAGGAGCTACGGCTGGGGCAGAGCACCCTGATCGTGACGATCCTGCTGGTGCAGTTCCTGGCCTTCGGCGGCGCGTTGACCCTCGGCGCGTTGGCCGGTCGGATCGGGGCGTGGAAGACGGTCCTGCTGAGCCTGGTGCTGTGGACCTTGGTGATCGTCGCGGCGTTCCGGTTGCCCGCTGAGGATCCGCTGCCGTTCATGGTGCTCGGCGCGGCCATCGGCCTGGTCCTCGGCGGCAGTCAGGCACTGAGCAGGTCGCTGTTCAGTCAGTTGATCCCCGACGGCAAGGAGGGTGAGTACTACGGCTTCTACGAGATCAGCGACAAGGGCACCAGTTGGCTCGGACCGGCGGCGTTCGGGCTGGTGTTCCAGCTCACCAACTCCTACCGGGTCGGTCTGGTCTCGCTGCTGATCTTCTTCGTGGTCGGCTTCCTGCTGCTGTTGGCGGTGCCGATCCGACGGGCCATCGTCGCCGCCGGCAACACCCCGCCCCGGGTGCTCTGACCCGGGCGCCGATGCGATGATCGACACCCCGGCCGGGTCGACCGCGCCAGCCGGGAGCACACCGCACTAGGCTGCCGGTCCGTGACGACCGACGACGCCGTACCGACCTGCCTGGCCCGCCCGACCCTGCCCGCCGCGGGCGACAGCCCGGCCGGGTGCGTCGCCGCCCGTGGCGTCGACGGGCGGCCGGCGCACGCCGCCGCGCTGCGGTTCTACTGGGGGCCGATGGACTGCGGCAAGTCCACGATGGCGCTGCAGATGAACTACAACCATGCCCGGCAGGGCCGCCGGGGACTGGTGACCACCCGCATCGACCGCTCCCTGGGCCCGCAGGTCACCACCCGCATCGGTCTGGCCCACGAGGCCATCGAGGTGACCGACGCGCTCGACCTGCGCACGCTTGTGCGCGACGCCTGGGCCGACGGGGTACGGGTGGACTACCTGATCTGCGACGAGGCCAGCTTCTACGGGGTCGAGCACGTGGAGCAGATGGCCGACCTGGTCGACAGCTACGACGTCGACGTGTACGCCTTCGGCCTGGCCACCGACTTCCGCTCCAGCCTGTTCCCGGCGGCGCAGCGGCTGTTCGAGCTGGCCGACTCGGTGGCCCGGATCCAGGTCGAGGTGCTCTGCTGGTGCGGCCGTGAGGGCCTGCTCAACGCCCGGGTCGCCGACGGGCGGGTGGCCCGCGAGGGCGCGCAGGTCGTCATCGGCGACACCGTCGACACCGCGGACGTGCGGTACCAGGTGCTCTGCCGGCGGCACCACCGCGCCGGTGACCTGGGCCCCGGCAGCGGAGGCCGCGTCCCCGCATAACGAAACGATCACCGCTGCGAACCTTTCGCGGGACTCGGCCCCTCCTGGTGCATGACGGCAGCAACCAGGGGCCACACCGGCCCGCGGACCGGCGGGGGTACAGGACACATGAGGTTCGCGTTGCGGCGTGCCCGGGCCACGAGGGGTCTGCTGCTGGCGGCCGCCGGGGCGGCGCTGGTGGCCACCGTCGCGCTCGCCGGTCTGGCCGCGTACAACCGGGACGTCGTCGACTCCGGCACCCGCAACGTGCTGACGGCGGCCACCGCCGAGGAACGCTCGATTCTGGTACGTGCCTCCGCCGGCCGCACCGCGGAGGCGCTGCGGGACCGTGACGACGCGTTGCGCAAGCAGGTCGCCGCCGACCTGGCCGGCCTACCGGCCCGGGTCAGCACCGCCGGGTACGCGGCCGGTCGGCAGCTGCGCGGAGACACCGGCGACGCCGTCGCCGACCGCAGCGGGGCCACCTACGCGTCGGTGATGTTCCTCGACGATCTGCCCGCGCACGCGCGGCTGACCGCCGGGTCGTGGCCGCAGACCGGGGCCGGTCCGGTGCAGACCGCGATCGCCGAGGTGGCCGCGACGACGCTGCGGGTGGGTGTCGGCGACCGCATCCCGATCACCGACGGGCTCAGCGGGCAGGTCACCGAGGTCGTCGTGACGGGCGTGTTCACTCCGGTCGACCCGGATGCCGCGTACTGGCGGTTGGCGCCGGAGACGACGACCGGTTCGCTGCCGCAGGCGGCCACCTACGGCCCGATGACGGTGTCCCGGGATGACTTCGACACCCACTTCCTGGCCAACGCCTCCGCCGGCTGGCTGGTCGAGCCTGACCTGGCCGGGGTCGGCCCGACCGCCCTGGACCGGCTCGCCGACGCCGCCGGCCGGATCACCACGAGCAGCCCGACCGAAGCCGGCCTCGGCGACTCGGCGGTGGTCAGCGGTAACCTGGTGGACCTGGTGCAGCGGCTGCGCCAGGCCACCCTCGTCGGCCGGTCCGCCCTGGTCACTCCGATGCTGCTGGTGGTGGTGCTCGGCGGGTACGCGCTGCTGCTCGTGGCGATCCTGCTCACCGAGCACCGGCGGGGTGAGACCGCGCTGCTGCGCGCCCGGGGCGCGGCCCGCTGGCAGGTGGCCGGGCTGACCGCCCGGGAAGCCACCCTGGTCGTCCTGCCGGCCGTGTTTCTCGCCCCGCCGCTCGTGGTGGAGCTGCTGGGGCTGGCCGACCGGCTGCCCGGACTCGCCGCCGTCTCGCTGCGGCCGGACTGGGCCGACCCGACGGTGTGGCTGGTGGCCGGGCTCGCGGCCGCCGGCTGCGCGGCCGCGATGATCGGTCCGAGTCTGCGCCGCGGCGACAGCTACGTCGCGGACCTGGCCAGCCGCTCCCGCCCGAGCCGGCGGGGCATGGTGCAGCGGGCCGGACTGGACGTCCTGCTCGTCGGCCTGGCCCTGCTCAGCTGGTACCAGCTGAGCAGGTACTCGTCCCCGCTGTCCCGGTCCCGGGGCGGCGAACTGGGCGTCGATCCGCTGCTGGCGGCCGCGCCGACGCTCGGTGTGCTGGCCGGGGCGGTGCTCGCGTTGCGGCTGCTGCCGCCGCTGGTGCGGCTGACGGAACGCTGGGTGGACCGTCGGCCGTGGACCGCTGTCATGCTCGGCACCTGGCAGGCCGGGCGGCGTCCGCACGCCGGCCCGGTGCTGCTGCTCGCCCTCGCCGTGGCGGTCGGCACCCTGGCCTGGTCCCTCGCCGGAACCTCGCAACGTTCCCTCGACGACCAGGCCGCCCACCGGGTCGGTGCCGACCTGCGGCTCACCGAGGCCACCGGCGCCGCCCCCGACGGCCGCGCCGACCAGCTCGCCGACCTGCCGGGGATCCGGGCGGTCCTGCCGGCCTGGCGCGAGCCGGTACGGCTCGGCGCCGGCGCCGAACCGGCCACCATGGTGGCGGTGGACGCCGACGCCGCCGACCAGGTGCTGCGGCTCCGTGCCGACCTGGCCGGTGGATCCACCGACCGGCTGCTCGGCGGCCTCGTCGACGCGCGGGTACCGGCACCGGAGACGGTGTTGCCGACCGGTACCCGACTGACCGGCCAACTACGTACCCGCGGTGACGTCGACAGTGGCGTGCCCATCCGTCACGAAATGGTGCTCAGCGACGCCCGGGGCGAACACCGTCGGGTGGCGCTGGGCTCGACCGGCTGGGATGGTGAGCCGCTGCGGTTCTCCGTCGAGCTGCCGGCCGGCGACGGGCCGTGGCGGCTGGCCGGCTTCACCGCCGAGACCCTCGGTGGTCCGCGGCTGAACCTCGACTGGCGGCTGTCCAACCTGCGTGCCGGCCCGGACACCACCACCGGCACCCCGGTGGACCTGACCGCGGACGGGCCGTGGCAGCTGGTCGACCGCGCCGGTACCGCCACCGCGCCGACGGTTTCCGGCACCACGCTGGCCGGTCGCTACGAACGGGACATACCGGCGGGCTGGTTCGCCCGGAACACCCCTGTGCAACTGGCCGTCACCCGGACCGCCGGACCGGGCCGGGTGCCGGTGGTCGCCACCGGTTCGGCGCTGGACATGCTGCACATCGACGTCGGGGCACAGACCCGGCTGTTCCTGGGTGGCGCCGAGGTCGACGTGGTCCTGGTGGACCGGGTCACGGCCCTGCCCGGCGACGTCGAGGACGCCGCGTTGCTTGTCGACCTGCCGTCGCTGCGTACCCGGCTGTTCCACGAGCATGGCATCGTCCGCTCGCCGCAGGAGTGGTGGGTCGCCGCCCGGCCGGGTGCGGCGGCACAGGTCGCCGGGGCCGCCGCCGCGCTCGACGACCTGACCGTGCTGGATCGCCAGGACGTCGCCGACGAGCTGGCTCGCGACCCGTTCGGCGTGGGTGCCCGCGGCGCGCTCTTCGTCGCCGCCCTGGCTGCGGTGTTGCTGGCCGCGGTGGGCGTGGCCGTGGACGTCAGCGCCACGGCACGGCGCCGGGCCAGGGAACTGGCGGTGCTGCACACCCTCGGCGCGGGTCACCGCCTGGTGGCCCGGTCGCTGCTGGCCGAGCAGTCGTTCCTCGCCGGTATGGGTGTGCTGGTGGGGTTGGCCGTGGGCATCGGGGTGGCGGCGACGATGGCGCCGCTGGTGATCCTGACTGCGTCGGCGGACCGCCCCGATCCTCCGCCGCTGCTCAGCGTCGACTGGCCGCCGGTGCTGGGTACCGGCGTCGGACTGCTGGCGCTGGCCCTGGCGTTCAGCGCCGCGGTGTCGGTAAGCGTGCGACGGCGGCTCACCGCCGCGCACCTGCGCACCGGGGAGGACCAGTGAGCGCGAGGAGTGAGCTTGCGAGCCCCGCAGTCGCGAACGAAAGGTCGGCCCGGTGAGCGCGAGGCGGATCAGGGCGTACGGCGGGCAGGTGGGCCTGCTGGCGGTGCTGGGGTTGGTGGCGGCGCTGCTGCTGACCGCCGCGCCGCGGCTGACCGGGGAGTACGCCGATCGGGGGTTGCGCGCCGACGTGGCCCGGCTGCCGCACCTGGTGCGGGACGTGTCACTCGCCGGGCAGCGGCCCGCGCCGGTGGCCGCCGGGCAGGCGGACCTGGACCGCTACGCCGCCGAGTTGCCGCAGCCGCTGCCGGGCCTGGTGGAGCGCCGGTGGTACGCGGCGTCGTTGGACGAGGAGCAACTGTTCGCCATCGGCGACGAGCCGCCGATGAACGGCGGTGCCCGGAAGATGTTCGGTCTGCGCGCCCAGACCGGCGTCGTGGAGGCGGCCGAGCTGACCGCCGGGCGCTGGCCCCGTACCCGCCTGGGCGGCCCGGCGGAGGTGGTGGTGTCGGGGGCGGTGGCCGAGACGCTGTCGTTGCGTGCCGGCCAACGGTTGCGGTTCGCGGGGCGCGACGGTCAGGCGGACGCGCACCTCGTCGGGGTGTTCGAGCCGCGCGACGCCGCTGACCCGGTCTGGGACGACCTGGGCTACGCCCTGGAGCCGGTGGTCCCGGTGCTGGACGGTGAGCCGTACGTCGTGGCGGGGGTGACCGACTGGGTCGGGGTGGACGTCATATCCGCCGGCAGTGGTGTCCCCGCGGTCGGTGGTTGGCGGTACCGCCTCGACGAGCGACGCCTGAACGCGGCGACGCTGGAGTCGGTGACGGCGGCGGTGGCCGAGGCCCGCCGCATGTCGTGGAGTTCGGGGGCGACCGTGCAGACGTCGTTGGACGGTGCGCTGTCGCGGTTCGCCGGGCAACTGCACGCGGTGCAGGCCCTGCTCGCGGTCGTGCAGGCGGGGCTGGTCGCCAGCCTGCTCGGGCTGATCGTGCTGGCGGCGCGGTTGACGGTGCTGCGGCGACGTGACGAGTTCGCGTTGCTGCGGGCCCGGGGTGCGGCGCTTTCCGCCATCGGGCTGCGTAGCCTCGCCGAGTCCGCGCCCGTGCAGCCGTTGGCGGTGCTTGTCGGTTGGTTCGTCGGCAGCCGGGTGCCGGGTCGCGACGGGGCGTTTCCGTGGTTGGTGCTGGCGGTGGCGGTGCTCACCACCGCCGTGGTGCCGGTGTTGGCGATGCACTCGCAGCGGCGGGTCGGGGTGGTGACCGGGCGTGCCGATGTGGCGTGGCGACGGCCGTCGGTGCGGCGGCTGACCGTCGAGGCGGGCGTGCTGGTGCTGGCCGCGCTCGGGGTGGTGTTGCTGCGCCGCCGTGGTCTCGCCCCGGGCGCCGGGGTCGACGCGTACCTCAGTTCGGTGCCGGTGCTGGTCGCGGTCGCCGCCGCGCTGGTGGCGGTGCGGCTGTTGCCGTGGCCGCTGCGGGCGGCCGGTCGGTTGGCCGCGCGGGCCCGGGGTGCGGTGCTGTTCCTCGGTGTCGCCCGCGCCGGACGGGGTGCGCCCGTGGCGCTGGGTCCGTTGGCGGTGTTGATCGTCGCGGTCAGCACCGGGGTCTTCGGTGGGGTGGTCACCACCACCGTCGCGGCGGCCCGGGACCGGGCGGCCACGTTGACGGTGCCGGCGGACGCCTGGCTGACCGGGTACACCTTCTCCCCCGATGCTCAGGACGCGTTGTCTGGGGTGGCCGGGGTGACGGCGGTGGCTCGGGTGTGGGTGGACTCGAATCGTCGGCTGGCACCGGGGGCCGGGGTGCCGTCGCGGCAGATCGGCACGGCCCGGGTGCTGGTGGTGGACGGCCCGGCCTTCGCGGAGGTGGTGGCGCGCAGCGGTGTCGAGGTGGATGTGCCGGCCGCCCTGCGGGCTGCCGCCCGGGGTGACGGGCCGGTACCGGCGGTGGTGTCGTCGCAGGTGGCGGCGCAGGTCGGTGACCGGGCTGCCGTCGATGTGCAGGGCAGGTTGTACGAGTTCCGGGTCGCCGAGGTGGCCGACGCCTTCCCGGGCGTCGGGTTGGGCACCGAACGGTTCGTGGTGCTGCCGTGGCAGGCGCTGCCCGAGTACGAGTACACGCCGATCATCCCGAACCGGTACCTGGTCGCCGGTGACGACATCGATCAGGCGCAGTTGTTGGGGGTGGCCGACGACGCGCAACGGCGGCGGCAGTCGGCGGTGCTCGGGGTGGAGGTGACGCGTACCCAGGTGCCGGCGGCCCTGGAGACCTGGCGGGCGTACCGCGAAAACCTGGACCGGACCGGGGCCAACGACGTCCTGACCTTGGCGTTCACGGCCGGCGCGGCCGGGGGTACCGCGCTGGCGGTGCTCGCCGTCGGGTTCGCGGTGGTCGCCGACGCGGCCGGGCGGGGCCGGATGCTGTCCCGGCTGCGCACCCTGGGCCTGTCCGCCCGCCGTGGCCGACGGCTGCTGGTGTACGAGCTGGTGCCGTTGGTGCTGGTCGCGGCGTTGACCGGGGCGGCGGTGGGGGTGGCCCTGCCCCGGATCCTGGGGCCGACCCTCGGGCTGTCCGCGTTCGTGCCCGGCGTGCCGGTTCGTGATCACCTGGATCCGTTGGTCCTGGCTTCGGTGTTGGGGCTGGTGGTCCTGGGCCTGGTGACCGGGCTGGCGGTGGAGAACCTGATGAACCGGCGGATGCGCCTCGGTGAGGTGCTGCGTCTGGGAGAGGAGAACCGATGACGGCGGTGTCGGATGTGCCGGACCTGGCGACGTTGCAACGACGGGCGGCGGAACGAGCCGCCGCCCGGGCCGGGGGCGCCGACCGGCTGCGCGGGCACATCGTCTGCGACGGGCTGGTCCGCATCTTTACCAGCGAGGGGGTGGAGGTCGTCGCGTTGCAGGGCCTCGACCTGGTGGTGGACCGTGGTGAGCTGCTGGCCATCGTGGGCGCGTCTGGTTCCGGCAAGTCGACGGTGTTGAACATCCTGTCCGGGCTGGACACGCCGACCGCGGGCATCGCCCGGGTGGCCGGTTACGACCTGCTGACCATGTCGGCCGCCAAGCGGTTGCGGTATCGGCGGCACACCGTCGGGTTCGTGTGGCAGCAGACCGCACGCAACCTGCTGCCGTACCTGACGGCCCGGGAGAACGTGGAGCTGCCGATGCGGCTGTCGCGCCGGGGTGGCCGGGCCGCTCGGCGGCGGGCGGCCGAGCTGCTGGAGCTGGTCGGTGTCGGCTACTGCGCGGATCGTCGGCCGGGGCAGATGAGCGGCGGCGAGCAGCAGCGCTGCGCCGTCGCGGTGGCGGTGGCCAACGACCCGGAGGTGCTCTTCGCCGACGAGCCGACCGGTGAGCTGGACGAGGCGACGGCCGGGGAGGTCTTCGCCGCGCTGCGCACCATCAATGCCGAGCTGGGGGTGACCGTGGTGATGGTGACCCATGACCCGCAGGTCGCCGCACAGGTGCGCCGTACGGTGTCGATCCGCGACGGTCGCACCGCCTCGGAGGTGCACCGCACGGCGCGGGTCGGTGCCGACGGCGTCGAGGAGTTGGTGACCGAGGAGTACGCGGTGCTGGACCGGGCCGGGCGGATGCAGCTTCCGGCGGGTTTCGTCGACGCGTTGGCGCTACGGGACCGGGTGAGGTTGACCCTGGAGCCGGACCACGTCCAGGTCCGGTCCGGCGACGAGAGGGGTACGCGGTGAGCGGGGACGAGAGGGGTACGCGGTGAGCGGGCAGGATCTGATCCGGGTCGAGGGGCTCAGCCGCGACTACGGCGTCGGCGACCGGGTGGTCCACGCGGTGCGGGACGTCTCGTTGCGTGCTGGTCGCGGTGAGTTGGTCGCGGTGCGGGGCCGTTCCGGGGCGGGCAAGACCACCCTGCTGAATCTCATCGGCGGCCTGGATCGGCCCACCTCGGGGCGGGTGTGGGTGGCCGGTCAGGAGGTCACTGCGGCCAGCGAGAAGGATCTGCTGCGGCTGCGTCGGGACACCATCGGGTTCGTGTTCCAGTCCTTCGGGCTGGTTCCGATCCTGTCCGCGGCGGAGAACGTGGGGGTGCCGATGCGGCTGGCGAAGGTTCCGGCGGCGGACCGTGAGCAGCGGGTGTCGGTGCTGCTGGAGCTGGTCGGGCTGGGTGGTCACGCGGCGCAGCGGCCGTACGAGATGTCCGGCGGGCAGCAGCAGCGGGTGGCGATCGCCCGGGCGCTGGCCAACGATCCGGCGCTGCTTATCGCTGACGAGCCGACCGGCCAGTTGGACTCGGAGACCGGCCGGGCGGTGATGGACCTGCTGCGGGCGCTGGTGCATGCCCGGGGCATGACCGCGCTGGTGGCAACGCATGACCCGACGCTTGTGGAGCTGGCCGACCGGGTGCTGGTGCTGCGCGACGGTCGGCTGGTCGAGGCGGCCGAGTCAATCGGGGTGTGACAGGTCAGTACGGGTCGCCGCAGACTCGCCAGCCGCCGTCCTCCCGCACTACCGACAGGTCCCGTTGTTCGGTGCTGCCGCTGTCGCGGGTCAGCAGCACGGTGACCTTGCCGTGGGGTCGGCCGCCGCGGGTGGCCACGGACACGTCCATGATCTCGTAGTCGCGCACCACCGGCGGGGTGCGTACCCAGCTGGTGAAGCCGATCTCGCTCCACCGGGTACGCGCGTCGGCGCAGAGCCGCTCGTACGCGCTGCCGGTGTCGCCCGCGGTGACTTCGCGCAGGAACCCTTCGGCGGTCTGGCGAACCGGGGCGGCGGCCTGGGTGACCAGTTGCAGGTTCCAGGCGCCCAGGCCGGCGACGCCGACGCAGCACAGCGCCACCGCGGCTCCGGCGACGGCGAGGCCGGTCCGCATCGGATGACGTCGCCGGGCCGGTCTGCTCCACGGCTGCGCAGCGCCCACACCACTCGACGGTAGAGAATCGGCCGGCGCGGCGGGCGGAAAGTGGGCGTGGCCGGGCGGGACCGCACCGCGTCCCGTCCGGCCACGCCGGGGGCGAATCGTTGATCAGGACTTGATTTCCTTGCGGCCGTTGCCGGTCGCGCTGATGGTGACCCGGCGGGGCTTGGCCCGCTCGGCCACCGGGATCCGCAGCGTTAACACGCCGTTGTCGTAGCCGGCCTCAAGCTTGTCGGTGTCGAGGGTGTCGCCGAGGAAGAGCTGGCGGCTGAAGACGCCCATCGGGCGTTCGGCGGCGACCAGTTCGACGTTGTCGCCGGCTGGGCGGCGGCGTTCGGCGCGGACGGTCAGCACGTTGCGCTGCACGGTGCAGTCGATGCTCTCCGGGTCGACGCCGGGCAGGTCGAAGGCGGCGTAGAAGTAGTCGCCGTCGCGGTAGGCGTCCATGTGCATGACGGCCGGGCGGCTGGTGCTGCCGAAGAACTGCTCGGCGAGCCGGTCGATCTCACGGAACGGGTCGGTGCGCATCAGCATCGGGTGCCTCCTCGGTTCTCCTGGCCGAAGGTCCTTAGTTGAGTCCGCATGACTCAACTTCTGCTTTTTATTTAGCGCGCCCGACGCCCACCGTCAAGTCGGCCGGTCGCGCCCTACCGACCTGGCGGGCACGGGCGACAATGTCACAGTGACAACGGCGACGCCGCGGGTCCGAACCGGTGCGACACAGCAGCCGCCGGCCCCCGAGCCCGGTCCCCGGACCACCGGGCCGTGGCTGGTCGCCGCGACGGTCACCCTGGTCTTGCTGGCTCTGGCCCCACGCTACGGCTACCACCGCGACGAGCTGTACTTCCTGCTCGCCGGCAGGCATCTCGACTGGGGGTACGTCGACCAGGGGCCGTTGGTACCGGCGCTGGCCCGACTCGCCGACACGGTCGCCCCCGGCAGCCTGCTCGCCCTTCGGACGCCGTCGGCGCTGTTGGCCGGCGGTGCGGTGCTGCTGGTTGCCGCGACCGCCCGGCAGTTCGGTGCGGACCGGAGCGCACAGACGTTCGCCGCCCTGCTCGGCGCCACGTCGGGGATCGTGCTGGCCACCGGTCATCTGCTCAGCACCAGCACCGTCGACCTGGTGGTCTGGTTGGCCGCCGCGCTGTGCACGGTGCGACTGCTGCGCACCGGGGACGGCCGGTGGGCCCTCGCCGTCGCGCTGGTGCTGGGCCTCGGCATGTTCAACAAGCTGCTGCCCGCGTCGCTCGCCGTGGGTTTGGTGGCCGGGCTGGCGCTGGCCGGGCCTCGCCGGCTGCTCCGTGACCGCTGGGTGCTGGCCGCCACCGCGCTGTTCGGGCTGCTCACCGCCGCGAGCCTGAGCTGGCAGGCGGTGAACGGTTTCCCGCAGCTGGGAGTCGCCGCGACGATCTCCGGCGGGGACAGTTCCTACAGCGGTCGGCTCGACGCCCTGCTGCTGCACTTCGTGATCATCAGTCCGTTCGTGGTGCCGATCTGGGTGACCGGGCTGGTGGTGCTGCTGCGCCGGTCCGGCTGGCGCAGCTACCGGGCGCTCGGCTGGGCGTGGCTGGTGGTGGCTGGCATCGTGCTGTTCCTCGGCGGCAAGGGCTACTACGACGCCCCGCTGCTGCTGGTGCTCACCGCCGCCGGAGCGGTCGTCGCCGCCGGCTGGGCGGCGCGCAGTCGGGTACGCCGCGCCCCGCTGGCGGCGGTTGTCGTCCTCACCGCCGCCAGCAACGCGGTGCTGCTGCTGCCGGTCCTGCCGGCCGACCGGCTGCCCGGCTTCGTCGTGGCGGTCAACTACGACGCCGGGGAGACCATCGGCTGGCCGGCGTTCACCGACTCGCTGGCTGCCGTGCACCGCACCCTGCCGGCGCAGGAGCAGGCCCGGGCGATCATCCTCACCGGCAACTACGGCGAGGCGGGCGCGGTGGCCCGGTTCGGTCCGCAGCGTGGGTTGCCCGCCGCGTACTCCGGACACAACAGCATGGCCGACTTCGGCCGGCCGCCGGACGGCGCCGATGTGGTGATCGCCGTCGGGTGGTCGAGGCCGGACCGGTTGCGGTCCTGGTTCACCGAGGTCACTCTCGCCGGGCGGGTGGACCTGGGGGTGGCGGTGGACAACGACGAGAACGGCGGACCGATCTGGTTGTGCCGTGGGCTGCGGCGTCCGTGGGCCGACATCTGGGACGCCGAGGTACGTCACACGGGGTGAACGGCAGCCACGCGGACCGCCACGGCGAGCACGCCGGGCGGGTTAAGGTGCTGCGATGGGTACCCACTCCGCCGCGGTCGAGGCCCTCAAGACCGACCCGCGTACCGCCTCGCTGCGCCGATCGCTTGAGGTCTACTACGGCGATCCCGACCGGGACGCGGCGATGGACGCCTTCTACGCCCGCTTCGTCCGCCCCGGTGACCTGGTCTTCGACATCGGTTCGCACGTGGGAGACCACATCGGCAGCTTCCGCCGGCTCGGTGCCCGGGTCGTCGCCGTCGAGCCGCAACCGCTGTGCCTGCGGGCGCTGCGGGCCATCTACGCCGCCGACGACCAGGTCACGCTGATCGAGGCGGCCTGCGGTGCCCAACCCGGGCGGATCGGCTTCCTCGTCAACTCGGCCAACCCCACCGTCTCCACCGCCTCCACCGACTTTGTCACCGCCGCCACGGGCGCGGGCGGCTGGGAGGACCAGGTCTGGGACGGTCAGATCGAGGTACCGGTGACCACCGTCGACACGCTCATCGCCGAGCACGGCACGCCGGCCTTCGTCAAGATCGACGTGGAGGGCTTCGAGGACGCTGTGCTCGCCGGGCTGAGCCGCCCCCTGCCCGCCCTGTCGTTCGAGTTCACCACGATCGGACGGGCGGTCGCGGTGCGGTGCCTGGACCGGCTCGCCACGCTCGGGTTCGACGGGTTCGACGTGGCGCTCGGCGACGACAAGTCGCTGACCCTCGGGCGTTGGGTGAATGCCGAGGAGATGGCTGCGCACCTGCTCGCGCTGCCGCACGAGGCCAACTCCGGCGACGTGTACTGCGTCCGCACGCCACGGGGTTGACCCGCCGGTCAGCTGCGGCGGCGGGCCCGGGCCGCCCAGATGGCGTACGCCGGATCCCGGTCCAGGTTGTGCCGGTCCCGGTCGTAACGGCGGGTGGTACGCGGATCGGCATGGCCCATCGCGTCCTGCACGTCCTCCAGCGGCACTCCCTCGGACCGCGCGGTGGTGGCGAAGGCGTGCCGCAGCGAGTGCGGTGACAGCCGCGCCCACGCGTCGATCCCGGCGCTGCGGGCGAGCCGACGGACCAACCGGAACACCGAGTGCCGGTCGAGGCGGGCGCCGCTGGCGGTGACAAGCAACGGGCCGGTCAACTGCGCCACCTCCACCCGCTGCGCGGCGGCCCGCTCGGCCAGGTAGGCGTCGACGGCGTACGCGGTGCCCGGGGTCAGCGCCCGGCGGCGGGCCCGGCCGCCCTTGCCGACGAAGCGCACGCTGCGGTGTCCCCGCTCGGCGCCCAGGTCGGTCAGGTCGAGCGAGACCAGCTCCCCCACCCGCAGTCCCAGGTCGGCGAGCAGCGCGACGGCCGCCCGGTTACGGGCAGCGGTCGGCCCGGTCTCGGCCTCGGCCGCCGCCAGCAGAGCGTCCACCTCGTCGGGGGCCAGACCGACCGTGGCCGAGTGGTCCCGGTCGACCCGTGGCCGGTCGGCTCCGGCGACCGGGTTGAGTTCCACCGCCCGCAGTTTGACCAGGAAGTCGTACCAGCTCGACAGCGCGGACAGCTTCCGGGCCACCGTCGCCGCGGTCAACGGGCGGCCGGTCCGGGCCGAAACGCTGTTCTCCAACGCCCGCCCGTACTCGTTGACATGCAGGAAGTTCGCGCGCAGCGGGTCCAACTCCCGGGCGGCGCACCAGGCCAGCCAGCCGGCGACGTCCCGGCGGTACGCATCGCGGGTGTGTTCGCTCAACCGCCGGTTACGCAACCATGCGTCGGTGACGGCCATCGGCCCGTCGGGTAGGGCCGGGTAGGCCGACGGGCGGTACTGCACCGAAGTGTCGTGCGGACGCATGTGAAAAATGCTCTCAGCCCTGCTGTGGGTTGACGATCAGGCGCGCCGAAACATCATGATCGGCCGCTGGTAGGCCGGGCTCCACGTCGCACCCGGCCCCTACGCTGACCTGGTGCTGTCTCAGGTCAACGGTCTGTCCCGACACTTCACCGAGGACACCCTGCGGGCGTACCTGCTGAGTCGGTCGACCCGGGTCGACACCGGATGCCTCATCGTGCGCGGCTACGGCAACCGGCGCGGCGTGCACCAGAAGCTCGCCGGACGGGCGTGGGCACACATTGCCGCGTACGTGGTCTTCGTCGGCGGCTACGACCCCACCCTGGAGGTCCACCACGACTGCGGGGCGCCGGACTGCATCGAGCCGACCCACCTGCGCCAGCTCAGCCACGCGGACAACTGCCGGGAACGCACCCAGCCGCCGCGCTGCCGCAACGGGCACGAACGGGAGACCGATCCGGCGACGGGCCGCCTGCGCCGGGTCTGCCGCACGTGCAACCGGTTGGCGCAGCAGCGCTGGCGTGAGCGCCAGGCCGCAGAGGTGGCGCAGGCCCGGGCGGCGTACGGGCGAGCGCCCTGTTGACCCAGCAGACCCCGCCTGCTGCATCGACGTCGCCCGGTGGCCCGGGCGGGCCGGGAGTGACCCGCCCGGGCCCGCCGGTCAATCGCCGGCCAGCACGGTGAAGGTGAACCCGGCACTCCTCGAACGGCGCACCGGGATGTCGCACTTGATCCGACGCAGCGCCTCGCCCCTGCTCAGGCCGAGCCCGTGGGCGATGAGCCGTTCCGGACGCACCGGCACCGGATCGGCGAAGTCGACCGCCACCTGGACCGGCCACGTCTGGCCGGGCCACTCCGGCGGGGTGTCCAGCCGCCACGCCCCCGTCCAGTCGAGAGTGAAACGGTTACGACGGGCGAACAGCGGATCCAACAACCGGGCCGCCACCAGTTCCGCGTCGTTGACCCGGTAACCGGTCAGCTCGACCGGATCGAACGAACTGACCGGCGTCCGCTCGTACACGGTGAGCTTGCTGGTCCGATCGCAGGACACGCAGCGGACCAGCAGCCACACGTCCAGCAACTTGTGGTTGGCGTTGACCCGGAACCTGCCGGGGCCGGTGGTGGCCGACTCCGACCCGCAGTCCACGCACCGCCGCGACAGCAGCGGCAGCCTGGTCCGACGGACGACCCAGGGCAGCACGATATGAGGTGGTGAAGACACGATTGCTCCGAAGACCTGACACGAGGCCGATTGCGCGCGGCCTCAAGCGCTGTACGACCGGGCGCGCGAGGGCAGCCCGGCGAGGCCGACGGGGACGTCGGCTACCAGAGCGGAAGAGATGTCAGGTTCAGAGAGCAGGCGGGGTCACGCGGGTATGTGTCCTCTGTCTTCACTGGGACGGGTCGTCGGCAACCTATGGCAACGTCCAGGCGAGGCTCAACCGGTTTCCGTCCGGAGCCGCTGCCCGCGCGCCCGCGGCGGCTCGGTCGCTGAGTGCTCGGCGTCAGCCTGGGCTGAGGATGCAGAAGTCGTTGCCCTCGGGGTCGGCGAGGCACCGCCACGACACGTCGCCCTGGCCGACGTCAACGACTGTGGCGCCGAGCGCCTCCAGTCGCGCCACCTCCGACGCCTGATCGTCACCGGAGTAGGGCTTCAGGTCCAGGTGAACCCGGTTCCACCAACTCCTCGGCCCCGGCTTGCGCAGGAACTCCAGGTACGGTCCGACGCCCTGGGCCGACCGCAACCGCGCATGGTCATCGGTGACCTCGTGCAGGGCCCAGTCCGTCGCCTCACCCCAGAACCGGGCCATGGTCCGCGGATCCGCGCAGTCGACCACTACGGCGGCGATCGGCCCGGTGTCCCGGTAGATCTCCCGAGGCTCCAGCACGCAGAACACGTTGCCCTCCGGGTCGGCCAGCACCGTCCACGGGACGTCTCCCTGACCGATGTCCGCGGGCGTCGCGCCGAGGTCCATCAGGCGGCCCACCAGCTCCGCCTGGTGTGCCGCAGAGGTGGTGGCGAGGTCGAGGTGCGCACGGTACCGCACCGTCTCCGGATCCGGGACGATGACGACGTCGATGCAGACGGCCGTCGGGTCCGGCCAGGCGAAGCCCACGGGTTCGACGTTGACCACACCGGGCTCCTCGACGGAGACGCCCCAGCCGAGCGCGTCCGCCCAGAACCGGCCGAGGGCTGATTCGTCCCGAGCCTTGTAGTTCACCTGAACGAGCCGCAGCGCCATGCCGCCAACCCTATGCCTCGCAGGACGGGCGGGTGAGCCGGCCGCGCACACCAACCTAAGCACTTACGCACCTTAACAGTCATTATGATGTGCGTACGTTATGTCCGATTACTGTGGTCCAGTTATTGGATTGTCGGATTCGATAATCCAATAACTGCGCGAGGCGTGGATGCCGGTCGTCGGCGACCAGCCGCTCGGCCAACCCGACCGGGTGCCCGGCGCAGCGCTTTCGGACACGGTCACCGGTGAACTCCCGGCCGCCGCTGACCTCTCCTCCGCCGGACGCACACCGCCGCCGGCCGTCGGCACGTGCGGAGAACCCTGCGCACGGACCGAGAAAATCTGGTCTCCTGAGACTAGACATTCTGGGTAGGGGTGGGTAACGTTGCCTCCGTTGACGAGAGAGATCGGTTAAAGACGCTGACGAAAGGCCGAGCGTCAAGCAGGGCCCGGAACTTCTCGCGGCTCGCTCGGCCACTGCGGTGGCACCACAGCACCGCACGTAACACCGCAAATGCACGACAAGACCTTGACGTAACTCCAGGTCAGGGCAACCGCAGGGGGAGCCGACGCAGGTTCGGGGCTCCGCCTGACGCAGCAAGGATCCGCCGCACGTGTGCGGGGCCATGAAGTCGCGTGAGGCTCCGACATCGGCGGACAGCACCGCAGGCAGTGGAAGAAGAGGAAAGGGAGGGCTGGACGCCGTTGGATCGCCCGCCGTCAGGACGTAGTGCCAGTTCTGCGGTGGACGCCGTTGCCCCATCGAACGTGAGGTGGTCTCCGGTCACGCTTATGCGATCCGCGCACCGCATGCCCGCAGCGGCGCGGTGCGGACACGAGAACCCGACGAACCTGTCGGTAGATGGTGTATTCAACCCGTAACCCTGGGCCCCGGCGCGTTCTGCGCCGGGGCCCTCGTTCATGACGAGGTATGTATGGCCCAATCGGACGACATGCTCAACGACGACGACTACCCCGCCTACACCATGGGCCGCGCCGCCGAGATCGTGGGCGCCTCGCAGGACTTCCTGCGCCGCCTCGACGAGGCGAAACTGATCATTCCGTTCCGCTCCGGCGGCGGACACCGCCGCTACTCCCGCTACCAGCTGCGCCTGGCCGCCCGGGCCCGGGAGATGGTCGACCACGGCACCGCTCTCGAAGCCGCCTGCCGGATCATCATTCTCGAAGACCAGCTCGAAGAAGCCCTCCAGCACAACCGGGACCACAAGTGCCGCCAGCAGCCCGGCGCTGCCTGATTCCACGCCGCACGGTCCTTCCCCATCACGGGAGGGACCGTCTGTCGTGTCCCGAAGAACCTGCGGACACCGGCGGGGTACCGCGCCGCTAAGACCAGGGATACAGCCAGGACATCGGGACCGCTACGGGTCGCCTGTGCTACGGTCATTCCGTTGCAGTTTTGATTTCCGTAGACGTTTCCGGCGCCTGATGGGTTATCTGAAACCTGTCCGGCGCTTTTCGTTTGTCGTGTCGGTTCGGCGCGGGCGATCAACGCGGCGGCGTAAGAGTCCGCACACCGCGGTCTCGACCAGCCTGCGAAGGAGCAGACATGGCTACAGGTACCGTGAAGTGGTTCAACGCCGACAAGGGCTTCGGCTTCATCGCCCAGGACGGCGGCGGCGCCGATGTCTTCGCCCACTTCTCCGCGATCTCGTCGAGCGGATTCCGCAGCCTCGACGAGAACCAGCGGGTGGAGTTCGACGTCACCCAGGGCCAGAAGGGCCCGCAGGCGGAGAACATCCGCCCGCTCTGATCTCGTCCTGCGAACGGCGACCCGACTGGTTCAGCGGGCCGCCGTTCGGCATGTCCGCGTCACGTCACCGCCGGGCCGGTCACCTCGTCCGCTCATGGCTCACGCCGGCCCGTCACGTGGCCCGGCGGCGGCGGAACCAGAACCGTCGTCGCGGGACCGGCGGTTCGGCGACGGGTGCCGGCGAGACGCTCTTGCGCCGCTCGTCCCGCCACCGCCGCACCACCGCGTCGGCGTCGACCGGGCGCACCACGACCCGTGGGCCGGACGGGTTACGCAGCCAGGCCAGCACCTCGGCGTTGAGGTCGGCCACGACCGCCCGCACCGCCTGCTCGGTGGGCAGTTCCCGGACCTCGTCGGGGAGTTGCTCGATGCGGCGACGCAGCAGCAGCGGAGTGGGCAGCAGCAGGTCGGTCGGAACCTGTTCGCGTTCCAGGAAACTCTTGATCCACCAGGACTCGTCGTAGGGCACGCCCCGGCCGGCGATCGGCTTGCCTGCGCCGGGCAGATTGTCGAACTCGCCTCGCTCCTGCGCCGACCGGATCTGCGCCTCGACCGACGCCTCCCACCGCATCTCCACCGTCGCCACCTCCCCGGGCCAACCGTAGCGTGACCACCGTCTCCCGATGGCGCAGCGTCACGGGCCCGACCGGCATTCCCCGGTGCCCTAGGCTCAGACACACGGTGGGACGGGGGGCACGGGCATGGTCAGTACGGCGGGAATCGTCGGCATCGCGTTGGTCGCCCTCGGGATGGTGCTGACGCCGGGGCCGAACATGGTCTACCTGGTGTCGCGGTCGGTGACCCAGGGCCGGCGGGCCGGGTTGATCTCGCTGCTCGGGGTCGCTGCCGGTTTCGCGGTGTATCTGGGTGCCGCGGTCGCCGGCATCGCCACCGTGTTCGTGCTGGTGCCGGCGCTGTACACCGCGGTCAAGCTGGCCGGCGCGGCGTACCTGCTGTGGCTGGCGTGGCAGGCGTTGCGCCCGGGCGGACAGTCGCCGTTCAACCCGGCGCCGCTGCCACCGGATCCGGCCCGCCGGCTGTTCACCATGGGTCTGGTCACCAACCTGCTCAACCCGAAGATCGCCATCCTGTACGTGTCGCTGCTGCCGCAGTTCATCGACCCGGCACGCGGCAACATCGCTGGGCAGAGCCTGCTGCTGGGGCTGACCCAGATCACCGTGGCGCTGACGGTGAACGCGCTCATCGTGCTCACCGCCGGTGGCATCGCCGGCTTCCTCAGCCGGCGGCCGCTGTGGCTGCGCGTACAGCGGATGCTGATGGGCACGGTCCTGGCGGCGATGGCGGTGCGGATCGCCGCCGACCGGTCCCGCGCCGCCGTCGCCACCGGCTGAACCTGCGCACCGCCACCGGCTGGGCCGCCCGGTCAAGGTCAGCGGCGTACCGCCCCGATGGCCGCGTCCAGCAGTTTCTCCAGGACCGCGCGGGTGGGCAGGTGCGACAGCAGGTGCGCGACGCTGCGGTCAGCGTACCGCCGCTCCTCGTCGTCGGGTGCGTCCAGGGCGGCGATCACCTGGCCGGAGACGTAGTTGGCGAGGCTGGTGACCGCGCCCCGGAACGCGGCCAGGTCCAGCGGCGGCAGGGCGTCCGCCGTCGCGCGGTACCCGTCGAGCAACGCGCGGGCGCCGGCCACGTTGACCTCCCCACCGGGAACCACGGCCCAGTCCAGCAGTGCGTTGGCCAGCTCCCAGCTCGGCGGTTGACCACCGGCATGTTCCCAGCCGACAACGACGAGGCGGCCGTTGGTGGCCAGCCGGGTGCTCGCCGGTCCGAGGGTGTTGTGGCAGAGCACAGGGTCCGGCGTCCCGGTGTCGCTGCCGATGCCGTCGAGGTCCGTCAGGGTGGCCACTGTGGCGTCGAGCGCCCCAGCCCAGCTGGCCTGGCGAGCCGCAGCGACGGCGGCGAGTTCAGGCCAGCTCGCGGTGGCCAGCCGGGTGCCGTGCCACGGGCTGATCCGATCCACCGGCAGGCCGAGCCCGTGGATCGTGGCGAGGACCCCGCCGACCGCGCGGGTGAGCGACGAACGGGCCGGGGCGAGCAGTGGTGGCCCGGAATGCAGCCCTTCGTAGACCCGCCAACGGTGCCCGCCGATGGTTTCGACGATGCGGCCCGCACGGCTGCGCACCGGCGCGGGCAGCAGGACACCGGCGGCCGCGGCGGCCTGCTGCAACGCCACGTCGGTCTCGGCGTCGACGATGGGCCACCAGGTGTCCATCGTCCGCACCGCCCAGCGGCCCCGGTCCGTCACCAGCGACCAGCGACGCCCCATGTCGTCGGCGCGGGCGACCGTGCGCATCTCGCCGACGACGTCGCCGAGGCCGTACTTGGCGGCGATCGCGCGGGCCAGCGAAACCTCGGCGATCTCGGCCCGGCCCCGCACCCGGGCGACCTCGGTCTTCAGCGCTGCCCAGGTGGGAAAGCCGTACTGCTCGGCCAGCCGGGCCTGAGCGGTGGTCAGCGTCGCGGCCGGCTCGATGTCGCGCAGACCGGCGAGCAGGTTCTTGGCCTGCTGACGCAGGTGGTCGAGGCTGGGGTTGTCGGGCAGGGTCTTCACACGGCACCTCATTGCTCGCCCGGACTCGCACGGGCGGAACTGAGCTTCGGTGTCCGTCGCTCGACAGGTGGTGTGTGGGGGTGGCTTCGAGCCTACCGGCGAGTCTCGGCGCGTTCCCGACGCGCTGGTGCGAGATTAGCCAGCTCCGGCCGACGGATCAACCCTTGTGCTCGCGGAGCACCGCGACACCGCCGGGCGCCAGGGTGACCGCCCGTTCGATCGGCGTCGCGGTGAGCAGATCCACTCCGCTCGCGGGTACGCGCTGCTCGTGGTCGGTGTGGTTGAGCAGGAACAGCCAGCTCGCCGCGCCGTCGCGACGGCGTACCGCCTCGACGCCCTCGGGTGCGTCGGGGCAGACGGTGGTGACGCCGGCCGCCCGCGCCGCGGTGTCGAGCAGCCGCCGGTAGGAGGTGTCGTCGAGGCGAGTGGACACATACCAGGCGGTGCCGGCGCCGACCCGGTGCCGGGTGACGGCCGGCATAGCGTCGAGTACGCCACCGGTGTAGGAGACGACGGTGTCGGCGCCGGTCAGGCGCAGCGTCTCGGCCCAGATCCGCCCGGTCCCGCCGTCGTCGAGTCGGACCTGGTCGGCCGCGTCGAGGGGGTGGAACTCCTCGGCGTACGCGCCGAGCAGTTCCCGCAGGGCGCCGGGGTAGCCGCCGAGGCGTACCCGGGCGTGCTCGTCGGCGACGCCGCTGAGGTAGGTGACCAGCAGGTGCCCGCCGCCGTCGACGTAGCCGCGCAGCCATTCGGCGGCGTCGTCGTCGATCAGGTAGAGGGCCGGCAGGACGAGCAGCCGGTACCCGTCGACAGGGTCGCCCGGGGTGAGCGTGTCGCAGGCGTACCCGCTGCGCCACAATGCCCGGTGCGCGGCGGCGAGTTCGTCGTGGTAATCCGGCAGGGCCGACGGCAGGCCCGGGTGGCGCAGCGCCCAGCCGCTGGCCGCGTCGACCACCAGCGCCACGGCCGCCTCGACGCTCCCCCGGACCTCGCTGAGCTGCCGCAACGCGGCACCGAGTGCGACGGTTTCCCGGAACACCCGGCTGTCCGGGCCGGCGTGCGGCACCAGGGCGCTGTGGAAGCGCTCGGCACCGCCGACCGGCGCCCGCCACTGGAAGAACATCGCACCGTGTGAGCCGCGGGCCACGTGGGCGAGGCTGTGCCGCAGCATCCGACCCGGTTCCTTGGTGTGCATCCGTCCGGCGGTGTGGATCTGGTTGGGTGCGCTCTCCATCAGCAGCCATGCCGCTGCGCCGCCCGCCGGCGGCGAGCCGGGGCGCCGGTGGGCGGCGTGTCGGGCCCAACCACGGGCCAGGTCGGCGGCGAGCGCGGTCTGTTCCTCGGCGCCGCCGTCGACGGCGGACGGGTAGTGGTCGACGGCGACCAGGTCGACCTCGGTGGCCCAGCGGGCGTGGTCGACCGGCACCCAGTCACCGAGTACGTAATTGGTGGTGATGGTGAGCGCCGGGTTCGCCGCCCGCAGCAGGTCGCGTTGCTCGGTGTACGCGGCGAGCAGGGTGTCCGACCAGAAGCGGCGGAAGTCGAGCAGGTGGCCGGGGTTGGGCAGGTACTGGGTGGCCCGGGGGGTGCTGATCTGCGCCCAGTCGGAGTAGTGCTGGCTCCAGAAGCTGGTGACCCAGGCGTCGTTGAGGGCGGCCAGGTCACCGTGGCGGGTGGTCAGCCAGCGCCGGAAGGCCCGGGCGGTGTGCTCGCAGTGGCAGGTGGTGCCGTACTCGTTGTGCACGTGCCAGCCGGCCAGCGCCGGGTGGTGGGCGTACCGGTCGGCCAGGGCGGTGGTGATGCGCAGCGCGGCGTCGCGGTAGGCGGGGGTGGCGGCGCAGTAGGTGTCCCGGCTGCCGTGGTGCAGCCGGATCCCGTCGGCGGTGACCGGCAGCGCGCCCGGATGGGCCAGGGAGAACCAGGGTGGTGGCGAGGCGGTGGGGGTGGCCAGGGCGACCCGTACGCCCCCGCCGTGCAGCAGGTCGAGCACCTGGTCGAGCCAATCGAAGGTGTACCGGCCGGGTGCCGGTTCGAGCCGGGACCAGGCGAACACCCCCACGGTGACGAGGTTGACTCCGGCCTGGCGCATCAGCGCCACGTCCTCGGACCAGACCTGCGCCGGCCACTGCTCGGGGTTGTAGTCGCCGCCGTAGCAGAGCGGGCCGTCGGTCCACATCACCATCACCAGCCCACCGGTTTAGTTGGGGATGCATCCAAACTATGGATCATCACTGCGCATGTCAACATGTCGAAGGTGGATTGCATTCATCATCATCGTTGACAGTTCGTTGGATAGTTAAAGAAACTGTCGGCACCGCCGCGAACGCCGCCGAGGAGAGCTGATGCCGTACAGACCGCCGCTGGTGCCCTACGAGACCTTCGTCGCCGACCCACCCGACCTGCCGGTGCGCACCCCCGGTGAGGGCGGACCGGCCATGGTGAGCCGGGCCGAGATCGCCGGCACCGACGCACACGGCGCCACCGTCAAGGCGGTGCTGGCCGACGGGGTGACGGCGGTGGTGCGCATCGACGCGGCCGGCGACGGCATGATCCGGGTACGCCTGGCCGAGGATCCGCAGGCCCGCAGCCGGTCGGCCCGGCTGATGCCGCTGACGCATCCCCGTCCCCACCCGGCCACCGTCACCGTCGACGACCGGCAACTGCGGATCGACGCCGGCGCGCTGATCGCCGAGATCCGGCTCGACCCGTGGCACATCCGGTTCCTGCGCCCCGACGGCTCGCTGCTGCTGGAGCAGGATCCGGGCACGATCGACATCAGCGGCCGGCAACGCACCCTCCCGTTCGGACACTCGACCAGCGACGGGGTCCGGGTCGCCTGGCACGAGAGCTTCGTCGCCCCCGGCGACGAGCGGTTCGTCGGCTTCGGTGAGAAGTTCACCCCACTGGACAAGCGTGGCCAGCGGGCTCTGATGTGGAACTTCGACGCCTTCGGCAGCGAGTCCGACCGGGCGCACAAGAACGTGCCGTTCTACCTGTCCAACCGGGGCTACGGCGTCCTGGTCGACAGCGGGCTGCCGGTGCAGTTCGACGTCTGCCAGTCCACCCACAGCGCCGTGCAGATCCTCGTCCCCGACGACCTGCTCGACTACTACGTGCTGGCCGGACCGACCCCCGCCGAGGTGCTCGACCGGCTGCACCAGCTGACCGGGCAGCCGTACCTGCCGCCGCGCTGGGCCTTCGGCACCTGGGTCTCCTCGGGCTTCTACCCGGACAGCCAGGAACGGGTGCTGGAGCGGGCCCGGCGCCTGCGCGAACGCGACATCCCCTGCGACGTGCTGCACCTGGACTGCTACTGGCAGGTGGCCGGCAACTGGTCGGACCTACGTTGGGACACCGAGGCGTTTCCCGACCCGGCCGGCATGCTGCGGACCCTGTCCGAGCAGGGCTTCCGCGTCTGCCTCTGGATGAATCCGTACCTGATGACGGCCAGCCCGCTCTACGCCGAGGCCGACGCGGCCGGCTACTTCCTGCGCCGACCCGACGGCAGCACGTACGTCGCCGACGTGTGGCACGGCAGCTACCCGGCCTCGGCCATCGTGGACCTGACAAACCCGGCGGCGGTGGACTGGTTCACCGGGCTGCTGCGGCCCCTGCTGCGGCAGGGGGTGGCGGTGTTCAAGACCGACTTCGCCGAGGGGGTGCCCGCCGACGCGGTGGCGCACAACGGGATGAGCGGCGTCGAGCTGCACAACGTCTACGCCCTGCTCTTCAACGACGTGGTCGCCGCGGTCACCGAGGAGGTGGCCGGCCACCGGGCGGTGTGGGCCCGCTCGTCCTACCTGGGCGGTCAGCGGCACAGCGCGCAGTGGAGCGGCGACGTCAACGCCACCTGGCCGGCCCTGGCCAGCACGCTGCGCGGGGGCCTGTCACACGGCCTGTCCGGGGTGCCGTTCTGGAGCCACGACACCGGCGGCTTCCACGGCACCCCTGAACCCGACCTCTACGTACGCTGGTCGCAGTTCGGCGCGCTGTCGCCGTTGGTGCGGCTGCACGGCACCACCAGCCGGCTGCCGTGGGAGTTTCCCGCCGAGGCGGAACGGCTCGCGGTGGCCGCGTTGCGGCTGCGCTACCGGTTGATGCCGTACCTCTGGTCGGCGGCGGTCCAGGCGGCCCGCACCGGCGTACCGATGATGCGGGCCCTGCTTGTCGACACCCCGCAGGATCCGACGGCCTGGACGACCGACCTGCAGTACCGGCTCGGGACGGATCTGCTGGTCGCGCCGGTCACCGACGCCTCGGGCGAGCGGGACGTGTACCTGCCCGTCGGCGACGACTGGTTCGACGCCGCCACCGGCGAACTGCACCCGGGTGGCCGGCACCTGCGGGTGCGGTTGCCGCTGTCCCGGCTGCCGCTGTACGTGCGCCGGGGCGCGCTGCTGCCGCTGGTCGCGCCGCAGGCCACGGTCGGCGACGGGCCGTTCCGGGAGGTCACCCTGGTCTGCTGGGGCGCGGTGGAGGGGCGGACCGTCGTGCACGACGTGGACGGCGACACGATCATCGAGGCGGTCCGCGACGGCGACGAGTTGCGGATCCAGACCCGGGGGCCGCTGCTGGTGGGGCAGCTGGCGCTCGCGGGGGTCGGCGACGCCGACCGACCGGCCCGGTCGCTGCTCAACGGTGCGGCGGTGACCGTCCTGCCCTTCGCGGGGCTCTTCCCCGCACCGGGCTGACCGTACCCGCGCGGTGCCCGACTGGACGGAGTCGGGCACCGCGCGGGTACGGGGCCGCGATCCGCGTGGGGGTCAGCCCTTCACCGCGCCGGTGATCACGCCCTTGGTGAAGTGCCGCTGCACGAACGGGTAGATGATCACCGCAGGGATCACCGTCACCACCACCACCGCCATCTTGACCGCGAGCGTCGGCGGGTACGCGGTCACCCCGGGCAGGTTCACCGACGCGCCGGAGACGTTCGGTGACTGCCCGGCCAGGATGTAGCTCTGCAGGACCCGCTGGATCGGGAACTTGTCGTTGGAGTCGATGTAGAGCACCGCGTTGAAGTACACGTTCCAGTAGCCGACCGCGTAGAAGAGCCCGACCACGGCGATCACCGCCTTGGACAACGGCAGCACGATCCGGGTGAGGATGCGCAACTCCCCCGCGCCGTCGATGCGGGCGCTGTCGAGCAGCTCGGCCGGCACGTTCATGAAGAACGCGCGGATCACCACCAGGTTGAACACGCTTATCGCGCTGGGCAGGATCAGTGACCAGAGGCTGTCCTTGAGGCCCAGCCCGGTCACCACCAGGTAGCTCGGCACCAGCCCTGGGAAGATCAGGAACGTCAGCAGGAAGTAGAACAGCAGCCCACGGTGGGCCACCGAGCCCGGCCGGGACAGCCCGTACGCGGCCAGCACGGTGAGCACCAGGCTGACCGTGGTGCCGAACACGGTGACCAGGGTGCTGACCCACACCGCCCGGGTGACGTCGCCGCCGCTGAAGATGGTGATGTACGCCGACGGGTCGAACTCCCGAGGGATCATCACCATGCCGCCCGCGTCGTCGATGGTGCCGCGTGAGGCGAGGCTGGTGACCAGCACCGCCCAGAGCGGCACCAGCACCGCCGCCACCAGCAGCGTGAGCACGACCCCCTTGCCGATGGTCAGCGACGTCGACGGGCGGCCCGCCCACACCGGACGACCGGGGTGACGTCGCCGTGGCGGTGGCGCGGGTGGCCCCGCAGTGGCCGGTGCCGCCGGTACCGGGCCGGCCCCACTGAGCTGTGCGGTCATGACTTGGAGTACACCCCCTGCTCACCGAGCCGATGTGCGATCTTGTTGGCGGTGAGGATCAGCACCAGCCCGACCACCGCCTTGAACAGGCCCGCCGCGGCGCCGAGCCCCCACTGCTGGGTGCTGATCGCCTGGTAGTAGACGAACGTGTCGAGCACCTCGGCCGCCTGCCGGCCGACCGCCTCCCGTTGCAGGATGAACTGCTCGAAACCGACCGAGAGCGCGTCGCCGAGCCGCATGATGAGCAGCAGCACGATCACCGGACGCAGTCCGGGCAGGGTGATGTGCCACAACCGCCGCCACCGGCCGGCCCCGTCGGCCGCCGCCGCCTCGTACAGGTTCTGGTCGATGGCGGACAGCGCGGCCAGGAACACGATCGCGCCCCATCCCAGGTCCTTCCAGACCGCCTCGGCGGTGACCAGCACGATGAACGTGTCCGGGTTGGTCATGATCCCCCAGGGCTCCAGACCGGCCTGGCGCATCTCCTGGGCCAGCAGTCCGGCTCCGCCGAACATCTGCACGAAGAACGTCACCACCAGCACCCAGCTGAAGAAGTGCGGCAGGTAGACGACGCTCTGCACGAAGCCGCGCAGCCGCCCGGAGACCACGCTGTTGAGGATGAGCGCCAGCAGGATCGGCAGCGGGAAAAAGAACACCAGCTGGAAGGCGGTGATGCTCAGTGTGTTGCGGACCGCGTCCCAGAACAGCGGGTCGCGGAAGAGCGCCTCGAAGTTGCCGAAGCCGATCCACTCGCTGTTGAGGAACGCGTCAAGCGGGTCGTCGCCGACGAACGGGTTGTAGTCCTGGAAGGCGATGATGTTGCCCAGCGTGGGCAGGTAGTGGAAGACCAGCAGCAGCACCGCCGCCGGTGCGGCCATCGCCAGCAGCGGCCAGTCGCGGCGCAGCCGGACCCGCAGGCTGCGCCGCCCACCCCGCCGGGGACGCCGCGGTGACGGCGTACGCCCGGCGGGTGGCCGGGTGTCGACGGCGCCGGGGGCGCTCACGACCGCACCCCGGCACCGGTCGGCGGCACGCTCCTTCGTCCGTTCATCGGCCGTTGTCGGCGAGCGCCTTCTCGTGGAACGCGCGGCCCTCCTCGCCACCGGTGTCGAGGAACTCCTTGCGCACCTGGGCCAGGTCGCTCACCGGGCGACGGCCGCGCAGGATGTCGCGGATCTTGTCCTCGGTCGGCTGGATGATCTTCGACCAGTTCGCCGGCAGCTCCAGCTTGATCCCGGCGAACAGGTCCTGCTCCATCTGGCCGATGTGGTTGCGGTAGTACCCGATGTAGTCCTGCACGTAGTTCGGGGTGTCGCCGCTGCGCACCTTGACCGGCACCCGGCCGCCGATGTGGGTGTACTGCGCGCCGAGTTCCTTACGGCCCAGCTCGGTGAGCGCCGGCGTGCCGTCGGCGCCCCGGGTGAAGTGCTGTCCCTCCACGCCGTACTCGCGCAGCTCGAACTCCCGGCTGCCGAACGGGGCGGCACACCAGTTGAGCACCCGCAGCATCTCGTCGACCCGCTCGGCGGGCAGGTCCTTCTTGAGGAAGGTGTAGAAGATCGGCTTCTCGCTGCCCCAGATGACCGGCTGGGCGCCCTGCGCGCCGAAGACCGGCAGCGGCTGCATGTCGAAGGTGGGCAGCTCCTTGACCCGTTCGCTCTGCATGCCCTGCCAGGCGCCGAGGCCGTCACGGTACATGAGGATCTTGCCGGAGTTGAACAGTTGCTTCTCGTCCTCGCCCTTGCTCTCCGCCGTGTCCGGGTGTACCAGGCCCTCGGCGAACAGCCGGGCGGTGAACGCCAGCGCCGCCTCGAACGCCGGGTCCTCGAACTTGTGCTGCAGACCGCCGTCGGGCTTCTTGCGCCAGGTCTGGTTGCAGCCGAAGTACTGCTGGATCATTTCGAAGACGCTGCCGAAGGCCCACACGCCCTTGGCCGGGTCGGTGGCCTTCTTGCCGAACTCGTACAGCTCGTCGGGGCTGGTGGGGGTGGCCAGGCCGGCGGCGCCGAGCAGATCCTTGCGGTAGAACATGGCCCACGCGAACGGACCGTCGGTGGGGAACGGCACGGCGTAGAGCCGCCCACCCCAGACCGAGTACTCCCAGGCGCCGCTGGGCAGCGCCGCCAGGTACGGGTACTTCGCCGCGTTGTCGCCCTGAAGGTGGTCGGTCAGGTCGGTGAACAACGCTTTGACCGCGTCGGAGAACCGGGCGACCTTGTCCACCTCCCAGTTCGGCGCGGACAGCAGCTCCGGCACGTCGCGGGCACCGAGCATGGCGTTGAGTTTGTCGGCGTAGGTCAGGCCGTCCTGCAGGCTCGGGTTGACCTCCACGCCGAGCTTGCCGTTCACCGCGCCCAGGTAGGAGTTGCGGCCCAGCGGCGGCGGGGTCGGCCCCCACCAGGGGCTCATCGTCTGGATCGGCGGACCACCCCGGCCGGGTGTCTCGGTGACCGCGTCGACGAGTTCGCGCGGGTAGCTGAGGTAGCCGTGCGGGATCGGGCCCTCGCCGGGGATGTCCGGCTTGAGCAGCTCGGCCGGCTTGTAGGTGGGCAGCACCGCCTTGATGGCGTCGGCGTTCGTGGCGCTGCCCTGGCTGCCGGCCTCCTTGCTGCAACCGGCCAGGGCGCCGCCGCCCACGGTCGCGGCGGCGCCGAGGCCGATCAGCCGCAGCATGGTCCGGCGGTCGGTGGATGTGCGCGCAGAAGGCGTCACGGCGCACTCCCTTCGTCGTCGATAACGGTTTGCGGAGCGGGGGACTCCGGCTAGGATTAGTTGGGGTTCTAGCCGAACAAACTAATCGACGGCAATCCGTCCCACAAGACAGCGCTGGCGGCCTGGTCGGCCCCGCCAGCGCGGTACGCGATGATGGACGCGCGCCGCGACACCGGCGCAGGGAGCGGGCAGATCGTGATCAGCATCCACAACGAACCGCAGCCGACCGACCTCGGTGACGTCCGCGTCGCCAACCGGGCGGTGGTGCTGCGGCACGTACGCCTGCACGCCCCCTGCTCCCGCGCCGACATCGCCGCCCGCACCGGCCTGAACAAGGCCACCGTCTCCAGCCTGGTGACCGAGCTGATCGACAAGCGGCTGGTCCGCGAGACCGGGCTCACCGAGAACCGGGTCGGCCGACCCGCCACGATGCTGGTCCTCGACGGCGAGCCGTACGCCGCGCTGGGCCTGCAGATCGGCCCCGACGAGCTGGTGGCTGTCGCCATCGACCTAGGCGGCAGCCGGCTGCTGACCTGGCGGCGGGCCTTCGCCGCGACCACCGTGCCCCCCACCGAGACGCTGCGCGCCCTGGCCGCGCTCGCCCGGCGGGCGGTCGGGCGGGTCACCGCGCAGGGCCGCACCGTGCTGGGCCTCACCGTCGGCGTACCCGGCCTTGTCGACCCGTCCGGCGCGGTGCCACTGGCCAGCGCCCTGGGCTGGCGGGACGTGCCGGTCGCGGCGGAACTGCGCGCCATCCTGCGGGATCCGGAGTTCGCCGTCGGGGTCGACAGCGTCGCCAACCTGGCCGCCCTCGCCGAGCAGCGGCACGGCGGTCACGCGGGCACCACCGAACTGGTCCACCTGACCGGCGGTCTCACCGTCGACGCCGGCATCATCGCCGCCGGACGACTGCTCCGCGGCGGGCGTGGCTTCGCCGGGGCGATCGGGCACCTGCCGCTGGATCCGAACGGGCCGTCGTGCGCCTGCGGCGTCCACGGCTGCCTGACCGCCCTGGTCGGCCTGCCCGCCGTGGTACACCGGCTGCTGCCCGATGCCGAGGCCGACGGCCCGGTCCTCGACTACCTGCCGGAGTTGACCCGGATCGTGGCGCTGGCCCGGCAGGACGATCCGGGGGTGTGCAGCGGCCTGGCCGAGATCGGCCGGCACCTGGGCCGCGGCGTCGCCGTCCTGGCCGACCTGCTCAACCCGGAGACGGTCGTGCTCGGCGACCATCTCGCCACCCTGGCACCCTGGCTGCTGCCGGCGGCCCGGTCGGAGCTGGCCGCCCGGGCCCACGCCCCCGGCGCCGGCGGCTGCCGGCTGGAAGCCTCCACCCTGGACACGGCCGCCGCGCTCGGCGGCGCAACCGCCGCACTGGCCACCGTCGAGGCCGGACGGCTGCCCGCCCGCTGACCCGGCGGGCAACGTCACCGGTCGATACCCGCTCGGCCGGTCGGAGTCTTGACCCGACCCGTCCCAGGTGCCAACCTCGAAGCGAGCCGCTCCGCACGGGCACCCGGGGCGGCTTGCTTTCCACGGTTTGTCGAAGCGCTTCGCCAGCGTCCGGGCCGACGACCGTCACCCCACCATGACCTGCGAGGCCGCTCGGCCATCCGCCGTCGAAGCGCTTCGACCTCCGGCGCGCCGGGCACTGGAAGGCGATCCACCATGACCGACCGCACCACGCCCCCGATCCGAGACCGCGTCGACGACCTGCTCGCCCGACTCACCCTGCCGGAGAAGATCGGGCTGCTGCACCAGTGGCAGACCCCCGTCCCCCGGCTCGGCCTGCCCGGCTTCCGCACCGGCACCGAGGCACTGCACGGCGTCGCCTGGCTCGGACCGGCGACCGTCTTCCCCCAGGCCATCGGCCTGGCCAGCAGCTGGAACCCCGACCTGGTACGCGCCGTCGGTGACGCCGTCGGCGTCGAGGTACGCGCCAAACACCACACCGACCCGCAGCGCGTCGGCCTCAACGTGTGGGCGCCGGTGGTCAACCCGCTGCGCGACCCGCGCTGGGGACGCAACGAGGAAGGCTGGTCGGAGGATCCGTGGCTGACCGGCCGACTCGCCACCGCCTACGCCCAGGGGCTTCGTGGCGGGCATCCTCAGCGGCTGCGTACCGCCCCCACGGTCAAGCACTTCCTCGGCTACAACAACGAGACCGACCGGGCCACCACCTCCAGCGACCTGCCACCCCGGGTGCTGCACGAGTACGAACTTCCAGCGTTCCGCGCCCCCCTCGCCGCCGACGCGGCGGTCGCCGCGATGGCCGCGTACAACCTGGTCGACGGGGTGCCAGCGCACCTGAGCCCGCTGATCGACGGTGAGCTGCGCCGGTGGGCGCCCGGCGAGGTTCTCGTCGTCGGCGACGCGGGGGCGGTGAGCAACATCGCCGGGGTGCAGGGCCACCTGCCCGACCACGTCGACGGATTCGCCGCGGCGCTACGCGCCGGGATCGACAGCTTCACCGAGGACGACACCGACAGCGCGCCCACCCGACGACACCTCACCGAGGCCCTGGGCCGTGGACTGATCACCGAGTCCGACGTGGACCGGGCGGTCCGTCGGGTGCTCACCGTCCGGCTGCGGCTGGGCGACCTCGATCCCCCGCACACCGACCCGTACGCCCAGACCGGCCCGGAGGTGATCGACTGCCCGGCGCACCGGGACCTGGCCCGGGAGGCCGCCCGGCAGTCCATCGTGCTGCTGCGCAACCGGGGGCTGCTGCCGCTCGCGCCCGACCTGCGGATCGCGGTGCTCGGTCCGCTCGCCGACACCGTGCACACCGACTGGTACAGCGGCACCCTGCCGTACGCGATCAGCACCCTCGCGGGGCTGGCCGAGCGGCTGCCGACGATCACCACCCACCCGGGTGCCGACCGGATCGCGCTGCGGGTGGGTGACCGTTACGTGGGCTGCACCGACGATGCCGAGGGCGGGCCGCTGACCGTCGGCGACGACCCGGCCTCGTTCGACGTGTTCGACTGGAGTCGGGACACCATCGCGTTGCGGGCCGTCGGCAACGGCCGCCACGTCGGCGTCGACGACGACGGCGCGCTTGTCAACGACCGGTCCGGCCCCGGCGGCTGGGTGGTCCGGGAAACCTTCCAGTTCGACCCGCTGCCCGACGGCACCGTGCTGCTGCGCCACCTGGCCACCGACCGGTACGTCACCGTGGACCAGGACGGCCGGCTGCGGGTCGACGGCGACGACCGGCAGGCCGGCACCGGCTTCGGCATCGACCTGGTCACCGACGGCGCGGCGCGGGCCGCCGAACTGGCCGCCGCCGCCGACGTGGCGGTGGTGACCCTTGGCAACCACCCGATGGTCAACGGACGCGAGACCGAGGACCGTCTCGACCTGGCCCTGCCGGCCCGGCAGGAGGCGATGCTGCGCGCCGTGCACGCCGCCAACCCGCGCACCGTGCTGGTGGTGACCAGCAGCTACCCGTACGCGCTGGGCTGGGCACAACAGCAGCTGCCGGCGGTGCTCTGGTCGGCGCACGGCGGGCAGGAACACGGCCGCGCCCTGACCGAGGTGCTCCTCGGCGACGTCGACCCCGGTGGCCGGCTCACCCAGACCTGGTACGCCGACACCGCCGACCTGCCCGACCTGCTCGACTACGACGTGATCGGCGCGGACTCCACCTACCTGTACTACCGGGGTGAGCCGCTGTACCCGTTCGGGCACGGACTGTCCTACGCCGAGTTCGACTACCGCGACCTGCGGTTGAGCGCCACGACGGTGAGCGTCGGCGAGGAGGTGGAGGTGAGCGTGGACGTCACGAACACCAGTGACCGTCCCGGTGTCGAGGTGGTGCAGCTCTACACCCGGCAACGGCGCTCCCGGGTGAAGCAGCCGCTGCGGCAACTACGCGACTTCGCCCGGATCGTCCTCTCCCCCGGCGAACGGCGTACCGTCACGCTGCGGCTGCGCAGCGCCGAGCTGAGCTGGTGGGACGCCGAGGCGGGCAGCTTCGTGGTGGAGGACGCCACCCACACCGTGCTGGTCGGGCGTTCCGCGACCGACGTGCGGCTGGTCGGCGCGGTGGCCGTACGCGGTGAGCCACTCACGCCGCCGGCCCGGCCGCACGCCACGAGCGGAGTCCGGTGAGCGGGCGGGGCCGGGTACCGTCCGGTCAACCCACCATCGCCGACGTGGCCCGGCACGCCGGTGTCGCGGTGAGCACCGTGTCGTACGTGCTCAGCGGCAAGCGGGCCATCTCGGAGCTGACCCGCAACCGGGTGCTGGCCAGCGTCCGGTTGCTCGGCTACCACCCGAACGCGGGCGCGCGGGCCCTGGCCAGCCGCCGCGCCAACGTCATCGCGTTGGTGCTGCCGCTGCGCTCGGGCATCCAGGTGCCGGTGGTGATGCAGTTCGCCACGGCGGTGGTGACCTCCGCCCGCGGTCACGACCACGACGTGCTGCTGCTGACCTCCGACGAGGGCCCGCAGGGGTTGCACCGCATCGCCGCCGGCGCCCTGGTCGACGGGGTGCTGGTGATGGACGTGGAACTGCACGACGTGCGGGTACCGCTGCTGCGCGGGCTGGGGCGGCCCAGCGTGCTGATCGGGCTGCCCGCCGAGACCGACGGGCTGACCTGTGTGGACCTGGACTTCCACCGGGCCGGGCAGGTCTGCGTGGAACACCTGGCGGGGCTCGGCCACCGCAGCATCGCGTTGCTCGGCGCCCCTGCCGCCGTCTACGACCGGGGCACCGGATTCGCCCACCGCACCCGGGCGGGCGTGGTCGAGGCGGCGGCCCGGCACGGCGTTGAGGCGGTCGCGCTGCCCTGCGAGGAGAACGCCGCCGAGGTGCACGCACGGGTGGTCGAGCTGTTCGCCCGGCAACCGGAGCTGTCCGCCCTGGTGGTGCAGAACGAGGCGGCGGTCGGGCCGGTGCAGGCGACGCTGGCCGCACTGGGTCGACGGGTGCCCGATGACGTGTCGGTGGTGGCCGTCTGCCCGGACCAGTTCGCCGAGCACGCCAGCCCCCGCCTGACCTCGGTGCCGGTACCCGCCGAGGAGATCGGCCGGCAGGCCGTGTCGCTGCTCATGCGCAAGCTGCGGGACGAGCCGACCCCGCAGGTGACGCTGCTGGAACCCCGACTGACCGTCCGGGACAGCACGGCCGCGGCCACCGGCGCGCCGGTGCCGCACGACGGTCGGGCGGCAGCCCGGTGACCGGTCCGGTCCACCGGATCTGGGACACCGCACCGGCCACCGACTGGCAGGACGCCCTGCTCGCCGGCAACGGCGAGTACGGGATCATGGTGCACGGCCGGCCGTGGGCCGAACGCATCGTGGTCAACCACCACCGGTTCGTGCTGCCCAACGGCACCCACGACGCCCGCCCGCCGCGGCTGGCCGCGCTGCTGCCCCGGATCCGGCGGTTGATCCTGACCGGTCGGCGGGCGCAGGCCAGCCAGCTGCTGGCCGGTGACGGCATGCTGCGCTGGACCCAGTCGTTTCATCCCGGCTTCGCGCTCACCGTCGACGCCGACGGCCCACCGGTGGGCGACTACCGCCGGTACACCGACTTCGACACCGGCGAGGTCGTGGTGCGGTGGGCCGGCGGAAGCCGCCGCTCGTTCGTCTCGCGTACCGACCGGCTGATCGTCACCCGGCTGGACATGGGAGCCTGCCGGGTCGGGGCGACCGGCGAACTGCCCGGCCGCCCCGCCGGGCTGCGCTACGCGGTGTCGGCGTACCGCCGCGACGGGCTGGTCTTCCTGCGGGTGCGGGCCCGCTACCCGACCGCCGGCGCGGCGTACGGCTTCGAGGGGTTGACCCTGCTGCGCGGCGCGGTCGAGATCGACGGCGACCAGGTGCACGTCGACGGGCCCGCCCTGCTGCTGACGGTCCTCGACCGCCCGCGCGACCGGTGGCGTACCGGGGCGTTGCAGCGCCGGCTGACCGCCCACCGCGACGCCCGCTACGGTGACCTGCTCGCCCGGCACACGGCCCGGCACACCCCGGCGTACCGGCGGGTCGAGCTGGACCTGGCGGTGCCGGCGGCGCAGCGGGCGTTGCCGGTCGGTGACCTGCTGGCCCGGCAGGCCGCCCACCCGCACACGCTGGACGCGGCGCTGCTGGAGCGGCTGTTCCACGCCGGGCGTTACCTGTTGCTCAGCGCCAGTGGTGTGCTGCCACCCCGGCTGACCGGGTTGTGGCTCGCTTCGTGGGACGCGGCCTGGGCCGGCGACTTCACCACCGACGCCAACCTCAACCTGCAACTGGCCTCGGCCAACGTGGCGGCCCTGCCGGAGGTCACCGAGGCACACGCCCGGCTGGTACGCGCCCAGGTCGAACACTGGCGACGCAACGCCCGCGCCATCTACGGCGCCCGCGGCCTGCTGGCGCCCAGCCGCACCGACGGCGAACACGGCCACCTGTTCCATCTGCATCCGGACTGGCCGTTCGCGGCGTGGCTGCCGGGCGCGCACTGGCTGCTGTTCCCGCTCTACGAGCGGCATCTGGTGACCGGGGAGCCGCTGGGTGAGGTGGCGGGTTGGCTGGTGGAGGTGGCCGAGTTCTTCGCCGACGTGCTGACCGCCACCGGCGACGACGGGACGTGGGGGTTCGTGCCGTCGTACTCGGCGGAGACCGGGCCGCTGGACGAGTCGGGCACGGCGGTGCACGTGGCGGTCAACGCCACCATGGACCTCGCTGCGGCGCGGCACGCGTTCACGGTGGCCGCCGCGCTGACCGGCCAGCGGCGGTGGACGCGGTTGGCGGCGCGGCTGCCGCCGTACCGCCGCGATGCCGACGGTGCGTTGACCGAGTGGGCGTGGCCCGGTTACCGGGCCGACGAGAACCACCGCCACGTCAGCCACCTGTATCCGGTGTGGCCACTGGACGAGATCAACCCCGACGACACTCCGGAACTGGCCGCCGCCGCGCACCGGGCGTTGCGCCGCCGGGGCGAGGAGAACCTGTCCGCGCACGGCAGCCTGCACCGGGCGCTGGTCGCCGCCCGGCTGCACGACGGGCCACTTGTCGAAGCGAACCTACTCAAGATCGTCGGCAACGACATGTTCTTCCGGTCGCTGATGAGCGCGCACAACCCGGGTCGGGTCACCTACAACGCCGACGCCGCGCACGCCCTGCCGGCGGTGCTGATCGAGGCGCTGGTGCAGGGGCGGCCGGGCCGGCTGCGGCTGCTGCCGGCGCCGTTGCCGGGGCTGCCCCGTGGCACCCTGCGCGGGGTGCGCTGTCCCGGGCGGGTCACCGTCGAGGAGTTGGCGTGGTGGCCGGGTGCGGTGCGGGCCCGGCTGGTCTCGGCGGTGCCTCGACGACTGCGCGTCCGCAGCCCGTACGGCGAGACGGTGCGGAGGATGCCCGCCGGTGAGCCGATCGAGGTGTCCTTCACCGGGTAGCCCGGCGTCGCCGCGACCTGGTCGGCGGCGCTGGGCGGGGCACTAGACTGCCCGTTCGATGGACGTTCAGTCGACTTCCGCCGCCGACACCCGCCCCTGCGCCCACTGTGGGCGGGAGGTGCCGCAGCGGGCCGGCGCCGGCCGCCCGTTCCGGTACTGCCGGGACAACGACGGCGCCTGCCAGCGGGCCTCCCGGAACAGCCGCATGCGGCACCGCAACGCCCCGGGTCTGCCCGGGCAGGTGGCCCGGACCTGGGAGGCGGTGGACCGGCTCGACCAGATCGTGGACACCCTGACCGAGGCGCTGCACGCCGAGTTGTCCCCGGCCGGGGTGCAGCGGCAGCTGTCGCAGCTGCGTGCGGAGACCGCCGGGGAGATCGCGGCGGCGCAGACCGAACGCGACGAGGCGCTGCGGGCCGCCGAGGACGCGAACGCCCACGCCGAGCGGCAGCGTCGGCAGGCTCAGGCGGCGACCGTCGAGCGGGATGCAGCCCGGGCCGAGGCCGCCCGCGCGACCGAGCAGGCGGAATCGGCCGCCCAGCGGGCGCAGGATGCGCAGACCGCCCGGGACGAGGCGCGGCGGGAGGCCGCCGCCGCGCAGGCGTTGCGTTCGCAGGCCGAGGCCGATCGCGACGCCGCCCGCGCCGAGGTGACCTCGGTGCGCGCCGACCTGACCGCCGAGCGTCGTCGCCACGACGACCTGGTCGCCGAACGCGACGCCGCCCGTGCCGAGGCGGAGCGGGCCGCCACCGCCAGCGCCGCGACGCTGGCCGAGGCCGACCGGCTGCGGGTCGAGTTGAACCAGACCCGGGCCGCAGCCGAGCAGGCCCGAGTGGACACCGAGCAGGCCCGGGCGGAGGCTGCGCGGGCTGGCGCCGAGGCCGAGCAGGCCCGGGCGGAGTCGGCCGCGGCCCGGGCGGAGGCCGACCGGGCGGAGCAGGCGCGGGCGCAGGCCGAGGCCGACCGCGAACGGGCCCGGACGCAGGCCCGACAGGCCGGTGAGCAGCAGGCCGCGCTCGCCGGCCGCGCCGACCGGTTGGGTGAGGAACTGGCCGGCGTACGGGCGACGCTCAACGCCGCCGAGCGCCAGGTGAGCGAGCTGACGGTACGCCTACGCGCCACCGAGGCAGACCGCGACGGTGCCCGTGAGCGGGTGGCGCAGCTGGCCGCGAAGGTCGCCGACCTGGCCACCGCCCTCACCCGCCCCACCCCCTGACCCCCACCCGGCGCGGCGACGGGCGGCGGGTGGGGGTGGGGGAGGATGGCGGTATGGGTAAGACGCATGAGCGCATCGAGGGGCGGTTGCGGGAGTTCATCGAGGCACAGCCGATGTTCTTCACCGCGACCGCCCCGCTGGCCGGCGACGGCACCGTCAACCTGTCCCCGAAGGGCCTGCGGGGCTGCCTCGCGGTGCTCGACGAGCAGACGCTGGCCTATCTGGACTTCGCCGGCAGCAACGCCGAGACCATCGCCCACCTGCGGGAGAACGGCCGGATCACGCTGATGTGGTGCGCCTTCACCGGCCCGCCCAACATCGTGCGGGTACACGGCCGGGGCGAGCCGGTGTTCCGTGACGACCCCCGCTTCCCCGACCTGCTGGCACACTTCCCCGACATCGACGCCACCCAGCACGGCCTGCGGGCGGTCATCGTGGTGCACGCCCGGCTGATCCGCGACACCTGCGGCTACGCGGTGCCACTGATGACCTACGACACCGACCGGGACCTGCACGCCCGCCGTTTCGCCCGGGAGGACGACACGTCGCTGGACGCCTACTTCGCCGGCAAGGACAACGTCGCCACCAGCATCGACGGTCTGCCGGGGCTGCCGTTGCCGCTGCCACCGACACCGCGGACCGGCTGACCGGGCCGTCGCACACCAACGGGTGCCCGCCCGGCGCGTCAAACCACTGCGTCGCCGGGCGACGACCTCGGCCGGTTACCATTCCCGCTGGCGGTGACGGTCCGCCGAGACGACCCGGCCGGGACGACCCTCGCCGGGCGTACGTCATGGCCGGCTACCCTGGACTGCGCACCCGGGTGTACGGGGTTGTCGAGGCGCGGGGAGTGGGAATGGCCCGGCGGAGACGGACCGTTACACCGATAGGACCTGCACCACCGAAGAGGGGAAGTCGATCATGGGCGAGCGTATGCTGCGCGGAAGCCGGCTGGGCGCGGTCAGCTACGAATCCGACCGCAACACGGAGCTCGCGCCGCGGCAGACCCGCGAGTACCTGTGCGCCAAGGGTCACCAGTTCGAGGTGCCGTTCGCCGTCGACGCCGAGGTGCCGACCACCTGGGAATGCAAGTTCGACGGCAGCGTGGCCCGGCTGGTCGACGGCAGCGAGCCCGAGCAGAAGAAGGCCAAGCCGCCGCGCACCCACTGGGACATGCTGCTGGAGCGACGTTCGATCGCCGAGCTTGAGGACATCCTGGCCGAACGGCTGCAAGAGGTTCGCACCCGTCGCGGCCGCGCCTGACCCGTTCACGTCAACGGCGCCCCCGGAAGTCCCGGGGGCGCCGTTTCGCGTACGTCAGCGCGGTTCCACGATCTCACCCTCGATGGCCTCGCCCTCCACCGCCGGACGCGTCCCGGCAGCGGAGGTCTGCGGCGGTGTCGTCGCCGGGCCCTGCGGCGGCGGAGCCTGCCCCGGCTGCTGCGGCCCACCCCGGTACACCCGCACCCGACGGGGACCGAACAGGTCACCGGCGGTCATCGACGACACCCGACGCTCAGCGGCCCGCTGCACCGCACCCCGGGTCAACCGGCGCACCGGCGGCACCAGCAACAGCAACCCCACCAGGCCACTGACCAGCCCCGGGGTCGCCAGCAGCAACGCACCGAGCAGCCCCACCAGCCCGTCGGTCACCTGCCGACCGGGCGGCCGACCCGACTGCGCCGCCTCCCGGAAACCCCGCCACGCCCGCACGCCCTCCCGGCGCAGCAACACCAGACCCAGCAGCGAGGCCGCGAACACCAGCAGCGTCGCCGCACCGAACCCGAGCGTCCGACCCACCACCACGAACACGGCGATCTCCACGGCCACGGACACCAGCAGAGCCAACGGTACGAACCTCAGTGTTCGGCGCATTTCACCCCAACCGCCTCACGGCGCCTCATCGTGGCGGCCCCGCCCCGGCGGCGCAGCCGTCCCGTTCGTCAAGCATGACACGCGACCGCTCAGCGCGGGTTCGAGGAGGCTCGCCCGTGGCGAACCGAGCCGCGCTCAGGGCCACCGCGCCTGTCCAGCCGTGGCCGCGCGCAGCCCACGCCGCACCGCCGTACGCCGGTCACGCACCGCCCAGCCGGTGATCCGCCACAGCGCCTCCACGACGATCAACGGGCTCATCTTGCTGGCGCCGCGTTCCCGCTCGGCGAACGTGATCGGCACCTCCACGATCCGCGCACCCGCACGGTGCGCCAGCCGGGACAACTCCACCTGGAACGAATACCCCTGCGAACACACCGAATCCAGATCCAGGGCGTCCAGCACCCCGGCCCGGTAGACCCGGTAGCCGCCGGTGGCGTCGGCGACCGGCATACCCAACGCCAGCCGCGCGTACAGGTTGCCGCACCGCGACAGCAACAGCCGCCGCAACGGCCAGTTCACCACCCGGGCGCCCCGGGTCCACCGCGATCCGATCACCACGTCGGCGTCGCGGGCCGCAGCCAGCAACGCCGGCAGGTCCTCCGGGGCGTGGGAACCGTCGGCGTCCATCTCCACCACCGCATCGAAGCCACGCCGCCGCGCCCACGCGAACCCCGCCAGGTACGCCGCGCCGAGTCCCTGCTTCCCCTCCCGGTGCAGCACGTGCACCCGCCGGTCGGCGCGGGCGATGCCCTCGGCGATACCGCCCGTACCGTCCGGACTGTTGTCGTCGGCGACCAGAATCTCCACCTGCGGCGCGGCCACGCGGACCCGCCGCACGATCGCGGTCACGTTGTCGGCCTCGTTGTAGGTGGGGATGACCACCAGCACCCGACCCACGCCGGGCACCCCGGTCATCACCGGACGGATGTCGGTTCCGCGTACCACCGCTGCCCCCTTCACCCCGGGTGGGCGGCCCCCGGCACCGGTCGGCCGTCCCGCCGACGCCGCAGCACCGCCGCGCCGGCCAGCGCAGCCACCGCCAGCCCGGCCAGCACCACCTCCGGCAGCACCCCGACCCGGGTGGCCAGCGTGCGCCCCTCGGTCAGCCGCAGCTGCCGCACCACGACCGCGCGGGTGTTGAACCCGGTGGCGTCGCTTACCCGCCCGTCCGGGGTGACGAACCCGGACACCCCGACCGTGGACGCCATCAACGCCGCACGCCCGTGCTCGACGGCCCGCAGCCGCACCATGGCCAACTGCTGACGCGCCTCGGCCTCGTCGAAGGTGGCGTTGTTGGTCTGCACCACCAGCAGCTGCGCCCCACCGACGACGGTGTCGCGGACCAGCCCGTCGTAGGCGACCTCGAAGCAGATCACGTCGCCGAGCACCACCGGCCCGCTGTCGACCACCCCAGCCTCGGTGCCGGCCACGAAATCGGCCCGTACCCGGTCGACCTGGTCGCTGACCATCCGGGCGATCCGGCGCAGCGGCACATACTCGGCGAACGGCACCGGATGCCGTTTGACGTACAGCTGCTCCAGGTCGGGTCCGCTGCCCGGACGCCACAGCAGTCCCGCGTTGCGCACCTGCCCCCGTTCCGGCCCGAACAGCACGGCGCCGACCAGGATCGGCACCCCGACGGCGTCCGCGGCGGCGGAGATCCGCGCCCCGGCCGACGCGTTGCGCAGCGGGTCGATGTCGCTGGAGTTCTCCGGCCACACCACCAGATCCGGTCGGGGTCGGGTGCCGGCGGTGACCTCGCCGGCCAGGGCGATGGTGGCGTCGACATGGTTGTCGAGCACGGCCTGCCGTTGCGCGTTGAAATCCAACCCGAGCCGCGGCACGTTGCCCTGCACGATCGCCACCGTCACACTCGCCGTGTCCCGGGTGGTGGCCACCGGCACCGCCAGCCCACCGGCGAACAGCAGCAGCACCGCCGCGGCACACCCGGCCGCGGGCGCCCACCAGCGGGGGCCACCGGTGCCGCGGCGGGCCCGTGCCGTCCACCACGCCCCGGCGACCAGCAGCCCACCGGACAGCGCCACCGCGAACGTCACAAGCGGCGCACCACCGAGCGCGGCCAGCCGCAGCAGCGGCGACTCGTCCTGGCCGAACGCCAGCCGACCCCACGGGAACCCGCCGAACGGCGTCCGGTCGCGCAGCGCCTCCTGCCCCACCCACAGCACGCCGGTCAGCGCCGGCCACGCCGCCGGGAACCGGTCGGCCAGCGGCGACACCCACGCCGTGGCCATCCCCAGCACCGCCAGGTAGCCGGCCTGCAACAACGACAGCAACACCCACGGCAGGTAACCGGTGTGCAGGTTCGTCCAGGCCAGCAACGGCGCGAACAGGGCCAGACCGGTCAGGAAGCCCAGACCGGCGCCGGCCCGCAGCCGCCGCCGGTGGGTCGCGGCCGCCAACAGGGCCACCCCGACCGGCGCCAGCGGCCACCACCCGTACGGAGGGAAGGCCAGCAGCAACGCCAGGCCCGCGGCCACCGCCATGGCGACGGCCACCGGCAGGCGCACCGGGCCGGCCACCGCCGGGGCAGGTGGCGGTGGGTCGGACCCGGCGGCACGGTCCACGGTCGTCACGGGCGGGTCGGGCGCGATCACGCGCCGAAGGCTACCCGCCCGCCATGATCGTCCGCCGACGACCCGACCCCCGCCCCGGTGGTGGAGTGACAGTCAACGGCGGCGGGCCAGCAGCACCGCGTCGTGATGGACCACCTCACGCCCGTCCGGATCCGTCACGGTGCGGGGCCGGACCTGCACCGTGAGCGCCTCGAACTGGTCCGGGTCCAGCTCCGCGGCGGCCTCCTCGGCGGTGTACATCATCTCCGGATAGTGCAGGCGATGCCCGGAGTTGGGCAGGTCCGCCGGGTGGTGCCCGACGATCAGCAGCCGCCCACCGGGCGCGACCGCGTCGGCCAGCCGGGCGAAGACCTCCCGCCGCTGCGGCGGCGGCAGCTGCATGAACTGCGCCGACACCAGGTCGTACGCGCCGGACGGCGGTGACCACTCGAACAGGTCGGCGTGGGTCCACTCGATCCGGGCGGCCACCTCCGCGCCGGCGGCCTGGGCGTGACCGGCGGCCCGGGCCAACGCGACGGTGGAGATGTCCACCGCATGGACCTGCCAGCCCCGCTCGGCCAGCCACACCGCGTCGGCGCCCTCACCGCTGCCCACGTCCAGCGCCCGACCGGGCGTCAACTCGCTGACCTCGGTGACCAGCTGCGGGTTCGGTCGGCCGCTCCACACCGCCGGCTTGGACCGGTAACGCTCCTCCCACGCCGCCTCGGTGAACATGGTCTCCCGCTGCCGCCGGTGCTCGGCCACCGCCTCGCGGGTGTCCTCCTCCACCAGATCCATGTTGATCATCCCGCCGGCGGTCGTACCGGATGCCGCGGCACGAATCACCTGGGCGGACAGATCAGCCACGTTGCCGGCCACCCACACCCCCGGTACGGAGGTCGCGCCGGTGGCATCGGCCGGAATCTGCCGACCGATGACGTGACCGGAATGCTCCACGTCTACCGGGACCAACCCGAGCGACTCCAGCAACGCCGAGCGGGCCGTCATCCGTGCGGCGACCACCACCGCGTCGAGCTCCACCAGCTCGCCGGAAGCCAACCGCACCCCGGTCAGCCGGTCCTCGGCGGTCTCCACGGCCACCACCCGCCCGGGCACCACGGGGACACCCAGGGCCGCCAACTGTTCGGCCTCCTGCGGGCCGGGCGCCGGGCCGTCGTGCAGCAGCAGCCGCACATGCGGGCTCCACTGCCGCCACAGCTTCGCCCCGTGCACGGCCAGCGGCCCGGTGGCCAGCACCCCGATCCGCCGGTCCCGGACCTCCCAGCCGTGACAGTACGGGCAGTGCAGCACGTCCCGCCCCCACCGCTGCGTCAACCCGGGCACCTCGGGCAACTCGTCGACCAGCCCGGTGGTGACCAGCAGCCGCCGGGCTCGCACCGTACGCCCCCCGTCGACGGTGACCACGAAGCCGCTGTCGTCGCGGACGACCGCGTCGACCCGCCCGGCCACGATCTGCCCGCCGTACGCGGTGACCTCCGCACGGCCCACGGCCACCAACTCCCCCGGCGGCGTGCCCTCCCGCCCGAGATAGTTGTGCACCCCGGCGGCCGGGGCGTTACGCGGCTCCCCCGCGTCCACCACCAGCACCCTGCGCCGGGCCCGGGCCAGCGTCAGCGCCCCGGCCAACCCGGCCGCCCCGCCGCCGACCACCACCACGTCATACCTGTCGTCCATTGCCGCCCCCTCGTCGGTGATGCCTCACACCCTGCAACCAACCCCGCCGATCGACAAGTAATGTTGCTGTTATGGCAAACGAGGAGGCGGCGGTGCTGGCAGCGGTCGGACCCCGACTACGCGCCCTGCGAAAACAACGCGGCACCACCCTGAACGAACTCTCCGACGCCACCGGCATCTCGGTGAGCACCCTGTCCCGGCTCGAATCCGGGCAACGCCGCCCCACCCTGGAACTACTGCTGCCGCTGGCCCGCGCCCACCAGGTGCCCCTGGACGAACTGGTCGGCGCACCCGCCGTCGGCGACCCCCGGGTACGCCCCCGCCCCATCGTCCGCCACGGCATCACCTTCCTGCCGCTGACCCGCCGCCCCGGCGGCCTGCAGGCGTTCAAACAGATCCTGCCCCCACACACCCCCGCCGAGGCGCAGCCACAGACCCACGAGGGCTACGAGTGGCTGTACGTGCTCTCCGGCCAGCTACGACTACGCCTCGGCGAGCACGACCTGCTGCTCACCCCCGGCGAGGTCGCCGAGTTCGACACCCGGATACCGCACTGCGTCACCAACCCCGGCCCCGAAACCACCGAAGTGCTCAACCTGTTCGGCCCGCAGGGCGAACGCCTGCACGTACGCGCCCGCCCCGCAACCTGAACCAGAAACGAAGTCGGGGCGCGGCATATGCCGCGCCCCGATGCTCCCAGGCCCCTCCCGGCCGGTGCGGCGGAATGTGGCACGCCGACCTTCGGACCGACCCGACGATGACTGGCTGTCCCCGCCTGACCGTTGTCTACTGGCCGTGCACCCCATCCTGCCCGTACACCGGTAACCGCGGCCGGTTCGCGCCGCCCCGCCGACCCCCGCCCGCTGGACCTGGCCGCCGCGACTGAACATGCACCGTGTCGCTCGGCCAGCGGACGAAGGGACGAAGCGAACAACAGCCGCTTCCCGTGGTAGGACTCAAAGACGGTACGTGGCCCACCCCCGGCCTTGTCAACCCACCCCCGACGAGTCGTCGCACCACCCCGGCGTGTCGCGGCGGCGGCAACCCCGACAACCACCCGCCGACCTACCCGCGACCGCCGCCGTCCACCCTGGTCAAACGAGCAACGACCGCAACAACCCCCGAGCCGCCACCGGATGCCCGTCGGCGAGCAACCCGGCGGCGGCCAGCACATAGTCGGTGTCCACCACCGGCCGCGCCGCCCGCGGCAACGCCCACCCACCGGCATGGTCGGTCAACACCGCGTCCAACACCCCGGCCGCGTCGTTGGCCGGAGCGTGCCGCAGCACCCCACCAGAACCGACCAGCAGTCGCACGTCCCGCAGATCCCGGCCGGCCCGCTCACCGGTGCCCACCCCACGGGCATGCCGACGCAACGCCACCGTCGCCGCCAACGCCGCGATCCGGGCATCGACGGCCCGCCCCACGGCGTCGCCCGGCAGAAAACCGGGATCGGCGGCACGCACCGCGGCCTCAGCCGCCAACCCGTCGACCGCCCCCGCCGCGAGCAGACGTTCCGCCACGGCCGCCCGCACCACCCCCGGGGCGCTCCACCGCACCCCCAGATCCCCCTCGACCGTCCGAGCCCGCCACAACTCACCGGCCACCTCCCGGCCCGGCCCACTGGCCCGCTCATCCGGCGTGAGCACCGAATACACGTCCGTCGTCGCGCCACCCACGTCGACCACCACCAGGTCACCGCCGGCCACGTCAGCCAGCACCTCCACCCCCGACAGCACCGCGTCCGGCGTCGCCGCCCGCACCAGCCGGGCAAACCGGCCACCCCGCGACAACCCCTTACCGCCGATCACATGCCGCAGGAACACCTGCCGGATCGCCGACCGCGCCGACAACGGCGCCAACACCCCGATGCGGGGCAGCACATTGTCGGCCACCGTCACCGGCACCCCCGCCCCGGCCAACAACCCGTGCAGGTCGGCACGGACATCGACGTTGCCCGCCAACACCACCGGCACCCGCCACCGGGCCCGCGCCAACCGCGTCGCGTTGTGCGTGAGCGTCTCCGCGTCCCCGCCGTCCGTGCCACCCACCAGCAGCACCACGTCCGGGCGGGCCGCCCGCAACGCCGTCAACTCCGCCCGACCCAGCCGCCCGGCCGCCACATGCACCACGTCCGCCCCCGCCGACAGGCCGACCCGCCGACCCGCCTGCGCGGTCACCAACGGCTCGTAGCCGATCACCGCCAGCCGCAACCCGCCGCCCGCCGACGAACACACAAACCACGGCACCTCACCCGAGGTGAGCCCGACGGTCGCCGCACCCACCGCCGCGTCCAGGCCCCGCAGCACATCCGACCCCACAGTGGTCGGCGCCGCCGCCGTCGACACCAACCCACCACCGTCGAGATCGACCACCGCGACCTTCGTGTACGTCGAACCCACGTCGGCGCAGACCGCGACGTTCACACCGCAGCAGGCACGACCACCGTGCCGGTCGCCGTCACCGCCACCAACGGCTCGGCCAACACCTCCGCCGCCGACGAACCCCGATCCGGCCGCCCCCGACACACCACCCGGGCCTCGAAGTCGATGGTGCGGCTCCGGGTACCCACCCGGGTCACCGTCGCCACCACCTCCAGCACGTCACCAGCCCGCATCGGCGCCTTGAACTGCACATCCGAATACGACGCGAACAACCCCTCGTCCCCGTCGGTACGGATACACACCTCGGTGGCCACATCCCCGAACAAACCCAACGCGTACGCCCCATCGACGAGATCACCCGCGTAGTGCGCGTGCGCGTACGGCACATACCGCCGATGAGTCACCGTCACACCCAACCGCCGGTCAGTCATGCCACCGTCGCCTTCCTACCCGTGATCAACGCGTGGACCAGATAGGACGCCACCTCACCCGGAGTCGTACCCCGACCGAAGATCCGATCCACCCCCAGCTCAGCGGCCTGAGACTCGTCGAACCGCGGCCCACCCACAATCAACAACGGCCGCCGCCCCGCCGGCATCGCCTCCCGGAACGCCGCCGACATCTCCCGCGTGTTGTGCAGATGCGCATCCCGCTGCGTCACCACCTGCGACACCAGCACCGCATCGGCCCGCGCCACCCGCGCCGCCTCCACCAACTCCGGCACACTCACCTGAGCACCCAGGTTCGTCACCGACAACTCCCGGTAGTACTCCAGACCCTTCTCCCCCGCGATCCCCTTCACATTGAGAATCGCGTCGATACCCACCGTGTGCGCGTCCGTACCGATACACGCCCCCACCACCGACAACTTCCGCCGCAACCGCCGCTTGACGACCGCGTTGACCTCCTTGGCGCCCAGCAACGGGAAATCCCGCTCCACCACCCGCACCGCCGACAGGTCCACCAGATGGTTCACCCGCCCATACACCACAAAAAACGTGAACCCGTCACCGATCGGCTTCGCGTGCACCAGCAACGCCGGATCCACACCCATCTTGTTCGCCAACTGCACCGCCGCACCCTCGGCCCGCTTGTCATGCGGCACCGGCAACGTGAACGACACCTGCACCATGCCGTCCCCGGTGGTGTCCCCGTACGGCCGGACGATCTTCTGCTCGCTCACGGCCGGACCTCCTCGGACCGCGACCCCGGCACCCGCCCGCCCGCACCCGGCTGCTCCAGGATCTCCGTGGCCGGGTTGTAGTAACCCGCCTCATGCCGCGCCACCCCGTCCAGACCCTTACCCCGATCCGCCGGCCGCTTCATGATCCCGAACGTGCCCTCGGCGATCGCCGTCAACACCGACTGCGCACCGATCCGCTCCAACAACCCCACCGCCTCGGCCAGCACCCGATGGGCGCGCTGCTGGATGAACCCACCCGGCGCCGGCACGAAATCCTCGTGCAACCCACCCGCCGCACCGAGCACGTACCGCACGTTCTGCAAGGCGATGTCCCGGTCCGACAACCACGGCGTCACCACCGCCTCCGTCATCATCCCCACCAGCAGGATGCCCTGCCCCGTCATGGTGCCCACCAGATTGAAGAACCCGTCCAGCAGATTCCCCCGGAACACGTCCCCGGTCATGTGCTTCGTCGGCGGCATCCACTTCAACGGCGCATCCGGAAACAACTCCCGCGCCAGCAACGCGTGCGCCAACTCCAGGCGAAACGACTCCGGCACATCCGGGTTGATCTCAAAAGCGTGCCCCAACCCCAACTGCCAGTCCGCCAGCCCCGCCTCATGCGCGAAATACTCGTTCAGCAACTGCGACACCGTCACCGTGTGCGCCTCGTCCACCGCATCCGCAGTGGTCAGGTAGTTGTCCTCACCGGTGTTGATGACGATCCCCGCCCGCGCGTGCACCTGCCGCGAAAACCGCTGATCCACGAACGTCCGCACCGGATTGATGTCCCGGAACAGAATCCCGTACATCGAATCGTTGAGCATCATGTCCAACCGCTCCAGACCCGCGAGCGTCGCCATCTCCGGCATGCACAACCCCGACGCGTAATTCGTCAGCCGCACATACCGACCCAACTCCTTCGACGACTCGTCCAACGCCGCCCGCATCAACCGGAAGTTCTCCTGCGTCGCATACGTGCCCGCGAACCCCTCCCGGGTCGCCCCCTCCGGCACATAGTCCAGCAACGACTGCCCCGTCGACCGGATCACCGCGATCACATCCGCCCCGGCCCGCGCCGCCGCCTGCGCCTGCGGAATGTCCTCGTAGATGTCCCCCGTCGCCACGATCAGATAGATCCACGGCCGCTGCCTCGGATCCCCGTACCGCCTCACCAACCGGTCCCGCTCGGCCCGCCGCCGATCGATCCGCCGGATCCCCGCCGCCACCGCCCTACGGGCGGCCCGCCGCGCCGCCGTCGCCGCCCGACCGGACGGCACCTGGAACCGCACCGACCCCGCCGCCGCCTTCTGCGCCAGCAACGTCACATCCGTGGTCTGCTCCCGCACCAGCGCGTCGAACACCGGCAACGCCACCCCGTGACCCAACCCGACATCCGCCACCACCGCATCCACCAGCCGGTTCACCCACGGAATACCGTCCGGATCCGCCCCGACCACCCCGGCCAGCCGCAACACCGCCCGCTCCACCGACACCGTCGTGTGGCTACGCGCCAACTCCACCACCGGCCGCCCGGCCCGCCGCGCCAACTCCCGCGCCCGCGCCACCAGCACCGGATCCAGATCAAGCTTCCCCGTCACGCGGACCCTTCCTCATAGATCACCTCACCGCGCAACACCGTGCGCCGGCACACCGGCAACGGCGTCGGATCATCCGCGCCACGCGCCTCCGGATCCGCGGCCTGCAACACCGGCAACCCCCGCTCCACCCCCGCAGGCGTGGACCACACCGCGAACGTCGCCGGCGCACCCAACGCCAGAACCCCCTCGTTGTCCAGATGCACCGCCCGCCAACCACCCCGCGTATGCGCCGCGAACGCCGCCCGCACACTCATCCGCTGCACCGGGTTGTGATGCGCCACCGCCGCCCGCACCGAACCCCACGGATCCAACGGCGTCACCGGCGAATCCGACCCGAACGCCAACGCCACCCCGACCCCGTGCATCGCACCCATCGGATTCGACGCCAACGACCGCGCCAACCCCAACCGCGACTCGTACATCCGGCCCGCGCCACCCCACAACCGGTCGAACGCCGGCTGCATCGACGCCACCACCCCGAACTCCACGAACCCGGCGATCAACCGCCGATCCACGATCTCCGCGTGCTCCACCCGATGCCGCGCCGCCCGCAACCGATCCGTACCCAACCGCCGCGCCGCCCCCGCGAAACCCTCCAGCACCGTCGACACCGCCGCGTCACCGATCGCATGGAACCCGCCCTGCATCCCGTGCGCCGCACAATCCAACAAATGATCACGAACCTGGTCCGCGCTCAGATAACCGTGACCACACCCGTCACCATCGACATACGGCTCCGACAGATGCGCCGTCCGCGAACCCAACGCACCATCGGCGAACAGATCACCGCCGGCACCGACCGCACCCAACTCCCGCGCCCGCGCCGCACCACCCAACTCACCCCAGTACCCGTACACCTCCGGCACCCCCGCACCGGAAATCCCCAACAGGCCAGTGAAATCCTCCTCGTCGGAAATCTCCGGCCCACCACACTCGTGCACCGCCGCGATCCCCACCGACGCCGCATGCCCCAACGCCACCCGCTGCGCCGCCACCCGCTGCGCCCGCGTCACCGACGCCCGCGCCACCGCCCGCACCACATGATGCGCGTCCCGACGCAGCCAACCCGACTCGTCGTACCCAGGCGCGGCAACCGCCTCCGGACACGCCGCCAACAACGCCTCCGACACCAACGCCGAATGAATCGACGCCTGCGACAGGTACACCCGCCGACCACCGGCCGCCCGCCCCAACTGCGCCGCCGACGGCGGCTGCGCCACCGCCCACGTCGACTCGTCCCACCCGTGACCCAGCACCACCGCGTCCGCCGGCAGCCCCGCCGCGTACGCCGACACCGCGTCCAACAACTCACCGGCCGACCGCGCCCCGGACAGATCCAGCCCGGACAACACCAGACCCGTGTCGCTGACATGCACGTGCGCATCCACGAAAGCCGGCGTCACCAACGCACCGTCCAGCTCCACCACCCGGTCCGCCGACGGAGCGTCGGCATCCGAACCCAGCCACACGATCCGCCCGTCACGGACCAGCAACGCCGTCGCGGACGGATCCGCCGGGCAGTGCAACACACCAGCGCGGTACAACGTCGAGGGGTTGTTCGTCATGAGCTCAGTCTGCCGCCAGCCGAGCCTCGAACAGCCCACGCACCCCCGGCTCACCCCGCAGCAGACCCAACGCCAACTCCGCGTGCCCCGGCACGTACCCGTTGCCGACAAGCATCGTCACGTCCGCCGCCAGACCCTCCGCACCCAACGCCGCCGCCGCGAAGCTCGTCGCCATCGAGAAAAAGATCACCGTGCCGCCGTCCGCAGTCGCCAACACCGCCCCGTGCTCACAACCCGGCACATCCACGCACACCACCGTCACGTCCGCCGGCACCCCGAGCGCCGACGTCACCGCCGTCGACAACGCCACCGGATCACGGGCGTCGGCCAACACCACCGCATCGGCCAGACCCGCCGCCACCAGCGCCTCGCGCTCCGCGACCACCGGCACCACCCCGACCGTACGGCCCGCGCCCGCCCGCCGCGCCGCCGCCAGCGCCAACGAACCACTCTTGCCCGCGCCGCCGACCACCGCCACCGTCACCGGTCGGGCCTCCCCCTCGACCGCCCGCTCGGCCACGTACCGGGACACCACCCGCGACGCCAACGCCGGCGCACCACACACGTCCAACACCGCCAGAGACAGCTGCGGATCCAGATCCCCCGGCAGCACCGCCGCGACCGACCGGGCGAACAGAATCGCCCACCCCGCACACGGCACCTGCTCGCTCCGGCCATCCCAGCCGGCCAACCCGTCGGTCACCACCAGCGGAGTCAACGTCAGCGACACCAGCGTGGCCACCCGCTCGCCCGCCTTGAGCCCCAACGGCGAACGTCGCCCCGCCTCCTCGACCGTGCCGATCAGCATGCCGCCCGACCCCGTCACCGGGTTCTGCATCTTTCCCCGGGTCGCGATGATGTCGAGCACCTCGGCCCGGATCGCGTCGCCGTCCCCGCCGTGCTTGACGGACAACTGCCGGAAACTCGCCGCGTCCAGATTCAGCCGCTCCACCCGGATCCGCACCTCGTTCGGCGCGATCTCCGGACGCGTGTCGAGCCGCCAGGCCGCCTGAGGCAACACGCCCCCGGGCTCCAGGACGCGATGCAGACCCACCGGTGACGTCACGCCAACCTCCCCTGTCTGACCGCCTGAAGCTTCGCCTTGGACTCGCATGGCGGGAAAACTTACGGCAGAATAATTTCTCAACCGAAATTTTTCCAGTAGCCTTCGGTGCGCCGATCATCCAGGCAGACCAGAGGAGGGGCCGTGACCCAGACCCGACCGCCGGTGCAGACCATCCCGGCACCCCCGCCGGCCCCCACCACCCTCACCGGCCAGCCCTACGAATACCGCCGCAGCCCACTCGTCGAACCCGACTGGACCCGCTTCCCCGGCTGGCGCGACGTAACCCGCGACCAGTGGGAAAGCGCCCAGTGGCAACGCGTCAACTGCGTCAAGAACATCAAGCAGCTGCGCACAGTGCTCGGCGACACCGTCGACGACACCTTCTACGCCGACCTCGAAGCCGACCAGCGCGCCCTGGCCACCATGTCCATGCTGGTGACCCCACAAATGATCAACACGATGGCGCCGTACGGCCCACCCACCACCGACGCGCTGCTCGCCGACCCCATCCGGCGCTACATGATCCCCGTCGCCTCCGACCGACGCACCGACTGGCCGTCACACCCCTACGCCACCCGCGACTCCCTGCACGAACACGACATGTGGGTCGCCGAGGGCCTCACCCACCGCTACCCCACAAAGGTCCTCGCCGAACTGCTCTCCACCTGCCCGCAGTACTGCGGGCACTGCACCCGCATGGACCTGGTCGGCAACTCCACCCCCACGGTGGACAAGCTCAAGCTCAGCCTGAAACCCGTGGACCGCTACGACGCCCACATCGCCTACCTCCGAGCCCACCCCGGCGTACGCGACGTCGTGGTCTCCGGCGGCGACGTGGCCAACGTGCCCTGGCGCAACCTTGAGTCGTACCTGATGCGCCTACTGGAGATCGAGACCATCCGCGACATCCGGCTCGCCACCAAGGCCCTCATGGGCCTGCCCCAACATTGGCTGCAACCCGACGTCGTCGAGGGCCTGGAACGGGTCGCCCGCACCGCCGCCCGCCGCGGCGTCAACCTCGCCATCCACACCCACGTCAACCACGCCCAGTCGCTCACCCCGCTGGTCGCCCGGGCCGCCCAGACCGCCCTCGACATCGGCGTCCGCGACGTACGCAACCAGGGCGTGCTGATGCGCGGAGTCAACGCGACAAGCACCGACCTGCTCGACCTCTGCTTCGCACTACAGGGCGAGGCGGGCATCCTGCCCTACTACTTCTACATGTGCGACATGATCCCCAACGCCGAGCACTGGCGGGTGCCGGTCTGGCACGCCCAGCAACTCCAGCACGACATCATGGGCTACTTGCCCGGGTACGCCACCCCAAGGATCGTCTGCGACGTGCCCTTCGTCGGAAAACGCTGGGTGCACATGGTCACCGAGTACGACCGGGAACGCGGCATCTCCTACTGGACGAAGAACTACCGCACCTCCATCGAGTCCGCCGACCTGGAGGCGCTGAGCAAGCGCTACGCCTACTACGACCCGATCGACACTCTCCCGGAGGCCGGTCAGCAGTGGTGGCGCGTCCACCGCGACGACTGAACCAGCTCAGCGCCCGGCCGGACGGCGCCTCCTCCGCCAAACCGCGCCACACCGCGAAGTGGGCCGCCGGAATGATCCGGCGGCCCACTTCCGTACCGGGCGATCACTTGTTGAAAGCGTCCTTCGCGTTGCGCCCGGCCTCCTTGACGTTCTCACCGACCTGACGGGCGCGAGCATCGCTCTGCTGGCTGGCGCCCTCGGCCCGCATGCGCTCGTTGTCTGTCATGTCGCCGATCCGCTCCCTGGCGGCACCGCTCAGTTCCTCGACCTTGTTCTTCGCCTTGTCGGTGAAGCTCATGTCGCCTCCCTGCCTGTTCGGCGGTAGAGCGGAGCGGATCGCTCCGCTCTACGTGGTGTCCCCCCGTGCTGCGGCCTGAAACGGTGTCGCCAGCCGTGGTGGGTGGCACAACCGCTAAGACATCCTAGGACACTAGGGGTATTGTTCGGACGCGGTCGGGCAGCTCAGCGAGCCGCGCGGCGGAGCGGTGAGGAACGCCAAGCAGCCCAGCAACCACCGAGCGACGCGCCACGGCCCCGGACCCGGGCCGATCCCGTCGCCGCCCGGCGACGGGCACGTTGTCCTGGTTGACTGAGGGCATGGGCCAACGAATCCAGACAATCGGCATGACGGGGTCGTGCCATGCCGGGAAGCGACCTGCGACGGCATGAACGACATCCTGCTCATCCGGCACGGCGAGACCACGTGGAGCGCGAGCCGCCGCCACACCTCGTACACCGATCTCAACCTCACGCCCGACGGTGAGCGGCAGGCCCGCGCGCTCGGACCGGTCCTCGCCGGACGGCGGTTCGTCGCGGTGCTGACCAGCCCACGCATCCGGGCGCTGCGCACCGCGCAGCTGGCCGGGCTGGCCGTCACCGGCTCCGACGACGACCTCGCCGAATGGCACTACGGCGACTACGAGGGCCGCACCACCGCCGAAATCCAGGACGAACGGCCCGGGTGGAGCGTCTGGACCGACGGATGCCCGGGCGGCGAGTCGCCCAGCGAGGTGGGCGAACGCCTGGACCGGCTGCTCGCCAGGCTGCATCCCCTGCTCGACCGGGGCCCCGTCGCGTTGGTCGGACACGCGCACGCGCTGCGGGTGCTGGGCGCCCGCTGGGTCGGCCTGCCGCCGTCCGCAGGCGGGCTGCTCCGCCTGGACACCGCCACCCTCAGCCTGCTCGGACACGAACACGGCCGGCGGGTGATCCTCCGCTGGAACCAACCCGTCGCCCAGCCCACCGTGCCGGCCACCGGGTCAGCCGGTCGGCACTGACCCGTCGGAGAGCACAGCTCCGGCAGCAGGCCGGCTCGATGCCCGAACAACACCGGCTCCGGCCGGCGCGAGGCCGGGCCGGAGCCGGTACGAGAACCGCTGTCGAACTCAGAGGTAGCGGGACGCCTCGTCCAGGAAATGCTGGGCGTAGCGCTCCGGCGGAATGTCGCCGAGGTAGTACTTCTTGATGTCCTGTCGGGTGGAGGCCAGCGGATCGGCGCCGAGGAAGTCGTCGAGGATCGCGTCGAGCCCCTTGACCCGGCCGCCGTGGGCGTCGATGACGTAGCTGGCCCGCCCCAGCGGGAACTCGTCGGTGAACGTGTCCGCCGGCGTCGAGACGGCCACCATCGCGAAGGGCTTCTCCGAGTACAGGTAGTCGGCCACCACACTCGACACGTCCGACACCATCGCGTCCGACGCGTTGAAGCAGTCCATCACCGACATCTTCACCTCGGCCTGCTTGCCGAAGACATGCGGCCGCCCGTTGGCCTTGCGGTCCTCGGCCAGAAGCGCCTGGATCCGCTCACACTCACGGCCCAGCGCCGGATTCCGGTTGCTGTACGGGTGTGGCCGGAAGACGATGCTGCAACCGCGCTCGACCAGCGCCTTGACGATGTCGTAGCCGACGTGCAGTGACGAGTAGTTGGAGTCGGCGTAGAAACCCGCCCAGGTCGGCGCGTAGAGCACCCGGGGGTTGGCGATCGAGGCGATCGGCTTGGCCGCCACCGCCACGTTCTCCACCTGGGGTCGCCCGACGACGCTGAACATCTCGATCGGCATCTTCACGCCGTTGGCCGCGAAGCGGTCGATCGCGGCCTGGCCGGCGACGAAGTTCTTGTCGTACATCCGGAAGACCGGGTTGTGACTCGGCACCTTGTCGCTGTCGCCGTGGTTGAGCTGGATGTGCGTCAGATTCGTGTACCGCAGGAGGTGGTTGTTCTTCGTCGCGGTGTTCACGTAGAAGGCGGCCCGCATGGACGGGGTGACCACACTGTCCATGTCCTCCAGGGCGGTGCGCAGCACCACCGGGGCCTTGGTCAGCGCCGCCACCTCGTTGAAGTTGGCCTCGCCGCGCACCAGCACGAAGAACTTGCGACCGAGACGCTCCAGGTAGGGCAGCCACATCGCGACCTGGTACGCGGTGCCGGCCGGTGCGGTCCAGTGCACCACGAACGCCGGTTCGTAGGCGGTGAGCGCCTTGCTGAGGTTCCGCTCACTGGTCCGCCGCGCCCGCACCCGGCCCAGCCCCTGCCACAAGGTGAACAGCGACAGGCCGAGCGCGGCCGCCGACACCGCCGCGGCGATCAACCCGAGGTTGCCGATGAAGGCGCAGACGAGCACCACCAGCACCGCGGCACCGTTGACCAGCACTGCGCGGCTCGTGTTCGGACGCCGATAGGGCCGCGCGCCGATTCCCGGCAGATTGGCCGTCACCGGGTACGCGGCACGGGAGATGAACCCCATCGGTGTCTCGCTGAGCACCGCCAATCCGGCCAGGGCCACGCCGACGGCGAGCGCGAGATCGACGCCGCCGTGCACCGCGCCGAGCAGGTACGCGCTGGCCAGCAGCAGGACGCGCGGCACGGCGGCCTTCGAGGTGGACGCCGCTCCTTCGCGCCACGTCCAGGCCAGCAGACCGACTGCCAGCACGGCCGGCGGCAACGCCCAGAGCCGGGAACCGCCCACCGCCGCCAGCAGCAGCGCGGCGAGCGCCGACACGTCGATCGCCGTGGAGGTGATGCGCCCCCCCGTCTTCGACGCCACCCATGCCCCCAGTCGGGACGTGTTCGGAGCCGCAGTCGTCACCGACGGCCCCCCGTGGACAACGGGTTGATCCGCAGCACCCGCCCCATCCGACCCCGCCAGCTCGCCAGCGACTCCTGCTGCACCCTGAGTTCCTTCTCCAACTCGGTTACCCGCTCCTCAAGCGTCCTCTGTCCGCGCGGTTCGCGGAACGGTGGTTCGAATTCGTAGGCGCGGCGCTCCAGGTCGCCCTCGTGCCCCTGCCGTAGCCAACGCAGCCGGGACATCACCTGACGCCGCCCGACCACGTCCGAGGCCATCAGCGTGTGCACCGGGCCGGGGAACGGGGCAGCGGCGAGCGCCTCGTCGTAGGCCGGGTTCGCCTTGCCCGGCTGGAACACGTGCTCAAGGTCGTTGTGCTCGAGGAACCGCACGTAGGTCTCGAAGGTCTCGGCCTGACGCGGACCGAAGGCGTCGAAATCCGCTTCCTCGTAGAGCCGCTGCGCGTCGACATCCGGCGGCAGCTCCGAGTAGAGGCGGTACGGGATGCCGTGGTACTCGGAGAGTTCGACGGTGCGGGAGTCGTGCGCCAACACCACCGACGGCGTGCCCGCCAGCACGCCCGCGACGTTGCCGTGGATGCGCGTGCCAAAGGCGAAGTGCTGCTCGGCCATGAAGTCGACCCAGGTCGAGGCATCGACGAAGAACCGCATCCGGTCGTTCTCGTACAGCGGATGCTCGGTGTGGATGGGCATCCGCTTGTTGGGGACCTTGGCCGGGTTCTCGCCCCACAACATGAGCGCCAGCCGGTGATGCTGCTGCGGCACGATGACGCTGTTGGGGTACCGGTCGGTGTTCGCCTCGACCAGTCGGTCGACGCCCTTGACCTTCGGCGTGTACGAGATGGCGATCGGGCTGTCGTAGGCCAGCCGGTCCACCTTGCGTACCAACGGTCCCAGCGGCCCGTTGCCGAACATGGACGGGCAGCCGATCACCCGCACGTGCTCGTCGCCGAAGCCGAGATACTTCAGCATGCGTGCCGTGTACTCACCGCGCACACCGATGGAGGCCGACCGGTTGAGAACGGCCCGGGTGAACCGCGTGACGATCTTCTTGTAGTTGTCGGGGAGCGAGTCGAACTCGGTGCCGTACGGCAGCTGCGCGCCGATGCCGACCACCGTGACCGGGATCTTCAACCGCTCGATGACCTTGGCGAGACGCTCCAGGTGCGGCAGGAAGGTGTCCCGGTAGGAGTTCGCCATCGGCAGGACGAACCGGTCGAACTCTTCGTTGGTCCGGTTGATGTAGGTGCCCAGGTGTACCGGACGCTCATGCACGTAGGAGTTGGCGACCACCTCGGCGCCGGGCACGCTCAGCACCCGGAACACCGCGCTGTAGAACAGCATGTTCCCAGAGTTTGACCCGAAGACACCCAACCGAGAGGTGGACAGGCTTTGCTCGTGGGACAGCACGGTCAACGGGCTCTTGCCGGCACGGATGAGAATGCGTGTCATGAGCGGACTCCGGCCGCCGGCTGGCTGGAACGCGATCGCATCGATCGGTACATCTCATCCTCCCCTTCGAGACACGCGAGGCGACCCGGACACCGGGCGGCACCAACCGCTCCGGCGTCCCGGTCATGATCCGGGTCTCACCTTCCGCCGAACCAGGGATGGATCCTAGCCCCGTCTCCTGGTTTGCAGCGGCACCGGGTGTTCCGGGTCAGTCCGCCTGTGCGCCAGCTGCGGCGGGCGGTACGCCCCGGGTGCGATGGTGCGCCGCCGGGTCGAGGGTGATCTTGGGCGGTCGGTGCTCGTACGGGGTGGACAGCACCACTGTCGTCCGGGTGGTGACGTTGGCCGCCGTCCTGATCTCCTGGAGCACCCGCTCCAGGTCGACCGGCCCGGCCACCCGGACCAGCAGCAGGTAGAAGTCCTCCCCCGCCACCGAGTAGCACGAGTCGATCTCCGGCAGGTGAGCCAGCCGTTCCGGCGCGTCGTCCGGCTGGGACGGATCGAACGGCCGGATCGCCACGAACGCCGTCAGGGGCAGGTCCAGCGCCTCGAAGGAGACCCGCGCGGCGTAGCCCTTGATCACCCCACGCTGCTCCAGCCGACGCACCCGCTGATGCACCGCCGAGACGGACAGGCCGACCTTCTCCGCCAAGTCCGTGTACGACAGTCGGCCGTCCGCGGTCAGCGCCACCACGATGGCGCGGTCGATCTCCTCCACGGCGTGCAACCTACCGGGTACGACAGGTCGACGCGACTGACAAAGCCGCCCGCCGTCGCGTTCGGCGGGCGGATGGTCGCGTTCGGTCAGCCCTTCGCCAGCGCGCGGGAGATCACCAGCCGCTGGATCTGGTTGGTCCCCTCCACGATCTGCAGCACCTTCGCCTCCCGCAGGTACCGCTCGACCGGGTGGTCGGCGACGTATCCCGCGCCGCCGAGCACCTGCACCGCGTCGATTGTCACCCGCATCGCCACATCCGTGGCGAACAGCTTCGCCTTGGCCGCCTCGATCGAGTACGGCCGCCCGGCGTCGCGTAGCCGGGCCGCGGCCAGCGTCAACGCCCGCGCGGCGGAGATCTGGGTGGCGAGGTCGGCCAGGGTGAACCCGAGCCCCTGGAAGTCGATGACCGACCGGCCGAACTGCTCGCGTTGCCGGGCGTAGTCCACCGCGTAGTCAAGCGCCGCCTGGGCCAGCCCGACCGCGCAGGCCGCGATGCCCAACCGACCGGAGTCCAGGGCCGACATGGCGATGGTGAAACCCGCCCCGTCGCCGCCGATCAGCCGGTCGGCCGGCACCCGGGCCTCGTCGAAGACGAGCTGCGCCACCGGAGAGGAGCGCAGCCCCATGGTGCGCTCCGCGGCCTGCGGGTGGATACCCGGCGTGGCCCGGTCGGCGAGCAGGCAGGAGACGCCCTTCGGACCGGGGCCGCCGGTACGGCAGAAGATGTTGTAGAAGTCGGCCACCTGCGCGTGGGTGATCCACGCCTTGGTGCCGGTGACGACATAGCCGTCGCCGTCGCGCACCGCCCTGGTGGTCAGCGCCGCGGCGTCCGACCCGCCCTGCGGCTCCGACAGGCAGTACGCCCCGAGCAACTCGCCGCCGATCATGTCAGGCAGCAGCTTGCGCTGTTCCGCGCTGCCGAACGCGGCGACCGGGTAACAGGACAGGGTGTGCACGCTGACCGCCTCGGCCACGGCCAGCCAGCGGCCGGCCAGGATCTCCAGCACCTGCAGGTAGACCTCGTACGGCTGGGCGGCGCCGCCGCACTCCTCCGGGTACGGCAGGCCGAGCAGTCCCGCCCGGCCCAGCGTGCGCAGCACCTCCCGGGGAAACTCGGCCCGCTGCTCGTACTCGGTCACCTTCGGCGCGAGTTCCCGATCGGCCAGCTCGGTGGTCAGCTCCAGCAGGTCGCGAGCCTCGTCGGTGGGCAGGATCCGGTCGACAGTCATAGCGCGATGAGCTCCGTGGGGGTGGTGTTGAGCCGTCGTACGCCGTCCGTCGTGCAGACGACGATGTCCTCGATCCGGGCGCCGTGCCGCCCGGCCAGGTAGATGCCCGGTTCGACGGAGAAGGCCATTCCCGCCGCCAGCGGGCGGTCGTTGCCGGCCACCACGTACGGCTCCTCGTGGCCGTCCAGGCCGATGCCGTGTCCGGTGCGGTGCAGGAAGGCGTCGCCGTAGCCCGCCGCGGTGATCGGTTCGCGGGCGGCGGCGTCGACCGCGGCGGCGCTCACCCCGGGGCGGACCGCCGCGACGGCGGCGCGCTGCGCCTCGTGCAGCACCGCGTAGTAGTCCACGAACTCGGCAGGTGGTGGCCCACCTGGACAGTAGGTGCGGGTGCAGTCGGAGCGGTAACCCGAGGCCATGGTGCCGCCGATGTCCACCACGACCGGCTCACCCGCGCCGATGGGCCGGTCGGAGGTGCCGTGATGCGGGCTGGCGCCGTTCGGTCCGGCGGCCACGATGACGAAGTCGACAGTGACATGGCCTTCCGCCCTGATCGCGGCGGCGATGTCGGTGGCCACCTCCACCTCGGTCCGCCCTGGTCGCAGCCACTCCCCCATTCGGGCGTGCACCGCGTCGATCGCCGCGCCGGCCTCGGCGAGCGCCTCCACCTCGGCGGCCGACTTGTGGATGCGCAGCTCCCGCAGGACGGTCGAGGCGAGCCGCTGCCGGGCGTCGGGGAGCACCGCACGCAGCGCCAGCACCTGCTCGGCCCACATCCGGTCGGCCAGGCCGACCGCGCCGACCGGCCCGCCGAGAGCGGCGGTCACCAGTGGGTACGGGTCCGTGCCGTCCGGGTGGTCGACGAGGCGTACCCCGGTGGCCGGCGCCGGGGAGGCCTCGGCCGCCGGCCGCTCCAGGGTCGGCACGATGAGCGTCGGCTCGCCCTCGGCGGGCAGCACCAGCAGGGTCAGCCGCTCACCGGCGTGCGCGTCGTAGCCGGTCAGGTAGCGCAGGTCGGATCCGGGGCTGAGCAACAGCGCGTCCAACCCGGCGGCGGCGACGGCGCGCTGCGCCGTGGTCAACCGCTGCGGCGGATACAACTCCTCGAACCCCACACCGCTAGCTTAACGGTCGTTTGGGCCGGTCGGCGCGGACGGTGCCGGACCGCGCCGACACACCGGTCAGGAATCGAGAAGCACCGACCACCGGGACGTCACTAGCTTGACCAGGGTAGATCCCCGGCCGGGCAGCCGCTCGGGCCGGTGCGGAGAGTCAACCGGGAGGTTCGTGATGAGTGGGAGCAACTGGATCCGGCAGACCCATCGGTGGCTGGCGATCGTGTTCACGGTGACCGTCATCGTCACCTTCGTCGCGCTCGCGCAGGAGAATCCGGTCGAGTGGATCGCGTACCTGCCGCTGCTGCCGCTGGCGCTGCTGATGATCACCGGCCTGTACCTGTTCGTGCTGCCGTACGTCGCCAAGCGCCGCCGGCAGGCCACGGCCGGCGGAAGCTGAGGGCACCGCGGGGTCAGTCCGTCAGCCAGAGGCAGAACGGGTGGCCGTCCGGGTCCAGGCAGACCCGGACGTCCTCCTGGGGCTGAGCAGCGGCGAGCGTCGCCCCGCAGGCCAGCGCGTGCTCCAGCGCCGCCGGCAGGTCCTGCACCCCGATCTCCAGGTGCATCATCATCTGCTGCCGGCCGGGCTGCGCCGGCCAACTCGGCCGCACGTACGCGCGTTCCCGCTGGAAGGACAGCCCGACCCCACCGTCGGCGGCACGCAGGATCACGTCGTCGGCCTCCTCGACCGCGATGTCCCAGCCGAGCAGGCGCGCGTAGAAGCGGGCCAGGGCCGCCGGGTCGGGCGTGTCGAGGTTGACCGTGGTCAGCGTCAGCCGGGTCGGTACGGTCATCGGCTCCTCCTTCGTCGCTGCACCGGCTCGCACCGTCGACCTGCCGTGCGCCGTGAAAGTCGGTGCGGTGTGCCAGGCTGTCGGACGTGACAGCGCAGACCCCGATCATGCTCATCGACGCGCCCAGTCTCTACTTCCGGGCGTACTTCGGCATTCCCGAGTCCGCCGCGAGGACGGCCGACGGCCAGCCGGTCAACGCGGTACGCGGGTTCCTCGACATGCTCGCCCAACTGGTGCGCACCCGGCGGCCGGGGCGGATGGTGTGCGCGATGGACCACGACTGGCGGCCCGAATGGCGGGTCGCGCTGCTGCCGTCGTACAAGGCGCACCGGGTGGCGCCCGAGGGCGGCGAGGTGGTGCCGGACACCCTCTCCCCGCAGGTACCGATGATCCTGGAGGTGCTCGACGCGCTGGGTGTGACAGTGGTCGGCGCGACCGGCTACGAGGCCGACGACGTGCTCGGCACCCTCTCGGTCACCCAGCCCGGGCCGGTCGAGGTGGTCTCCGGCGACCGGGACCTGTTCCAACTGATCGACGACGCCCGGGGCGTACGACTGCTCTACGTCGGGCGGGGGGTGGCCAAGCTGGAGGACTGCGACGACGCCGCCGTGCGGGCCCGCTACGGCGTGCCGGCCGACAGGTACGCCGAGTTCGCCGCGCTACGCGGCGACCCGTCCGACGGGTTGCCCGGGGTGGCCGGTGTCGGTGAGAAGACCGCCGCCCGGCTTGTCGACAGGTACGGCGACATCGCCGGCATCCTCGCCGCCCTGGACGACCCGGCCGCCGGCTTCGCGCCCGGGTTGCGCACCAAGCTCGACGCGGCCCGGGACTACCTGGCCGTGGCGCCGAAGGTCGTCAAGGTCGCCTTGGACGTGCCGCTGCCGCCGCTGGCCACCGAGCTGCCGGTGTCGCCGGCCGACCCGGAACGGCTGCTCGACCTGGCCGAGCGGTGGAACCTCGCCGGCTCCACCCGACGCCTGGTCGACGCGCTCGCCACCCGCACCACGACGAGCTGACCCGCCTCCAGGCCGGCCCGGGCGACCATCCGGCCTGGGGGCGACCGGTTGCGCCGCCGTTCAGACGACCTCGCGCAGGTAGCCGTCGATGGCGGCGGCCAGGATCTGCTCGCCGGGGCGTGCCCAGACCTCGGCGTTGAAGACCTCCACCTCGATCGGGCCGGCGTAGCCGGCCGCGTCGACCGCCTCGCGCAGCCGGCGCAACTCGATGCAGCCGTCGCCGGGCAGCGCCCGGCCGAGCAGCACCCCCTCCGGCAGCGGGGTGATCCAGTCGCAGACCTGGAACGCGGCGATCCACTCCCCCGCGCGGGCGATCTGGTCGTGGACGGTGTCGTCCCACCACACGTGGTACGCGTCCACCACCACACCGACCACGCCCGGGTCGAACCGCTCGGCGATGTCCAGCGCCTGACCGAGGGTGGAGATCACGCACCGGTCGGCAGCGAACATCGGGTGCAGCGGTTCGATGGCCAGGGTCACCCCGGCGGCGTCGGCGTGCGGGGCGAGTTCGGCGATCGCGTCGGCGACCCGGGCGCGGGCGCCGTCGATGTCCCGGCTGCCGGCGGGCAGGCCGCCGGAGACCAGGACCAGCACCGGTGCGCCGAGCGTGGCCGCCTCGTCGATGGCGCGCAGGTTCTGCTCCCGCCAGTCGTCGGCGGTGAAGAACCCGCCCCGGCACAGGGTGGTGACCGCCAGCCCGGCGTCGCGGACCAGTTTCGCGGCGCGGCCGAGACCGTACTCGGCGACCGGTTCCCGCCACAGGCCGACGCCCGGCACGCCGGCGGCGACACAACCGGCGACCACGTCCGGCAGCGGCCAGTGCTGGGCGGTCGCCTGGTTGAACGAGAACCGGCGCAGGGCCGCCCGGCTCGCCGGCCCGGCCCCGTGAGCCCGCCCAGCCGCGTGAGCCCGCCCAGCCGCGTGAGCAGGCCCGGTCACTGGGGCACCCCGGCCACGGTGAAGAAGGCCCGGGCGCGGACGGCAGCCAGCTCGGCGTCGGGCAGCAGCCCGGCGGCGTCGGCGAGGCTGAGCAGGGTGCCCAGGTGCTCCGGTGAACGGCCGGACTGCAATCCGCCGACCATTGTGAAGTGCTCCTGATGCCCGGCCAGCCAGGCGAGGAAGACGATGCCGGTCTTGTAGTACCAGGTGGGTGCGGCGAACAGGTGCCGGGCCAGTGGCACGGTAGGAGCGAAGATCTCGTCGTACCGGGTCAGGTCACCGCGGTCGAGGGCGGCGAACGCGGCCGACGCGGCCGGCGCGATGGCGGCGAAGACCCCCAACAGCGCATCGGAGTGGCCGACGTCGTCACCCCGGATCAGTTCCGGGTAGTGGAAGTCGTCGCCGGTGTAGAGGCGTACGCCCGCTGGCAGCCGGCGGCGCAACGCCACCTCACGCCCGGCGTCGAGCAGCGACACCTTGATGCCGTCCACCCGGGACGCGTGGGCCTTGAGCAGCTCGACGACGGTGTCGGCGGCCAGGTCCAGGTCGGCGGTGCCCCAGTAACCGGACAGCGCCGGGTCGAACATCGGACCGAGCCAGTGCAGCACCACCGGCCCGTCGGCGGCGTGCAGCAGTTCGTCGTACACCCGCAGGTAGTCCTCGGGGCCGCGGGCGGCGGCGGCCAGGTGCCGGCTGCACATCAGCACCGGCACCGCCCCGGCGGCCTGCACGTCGTCGAGCTGCGCCCGGTAGGCGGCGGTGACCTCGGCGAGCGTCGCCGGGCCGGGCGGCAACTGGTCGGTGGTGGCTCCGGCAACGATCCGCCCACCGACGGACCGGGCCTCCGCCGCGCTGCGGCGGATCAGCTCCCGGGTGGCCGGGTAGTCCAGACCCATGCCGCGCTGCGCGGTGTCCATCGCCTCGGCCACCCCCAGGCCGTAGGACCACAGGTGCCGACGGAAGGCGAGGGTGCGGTCCCAGTCCAGGACCGCCGGGGCGCCCGGGGTGTTGTCGGCGGCCGGGTCGGCCACCACGTGCGCGGCGGCGTACGCGACGCGGGTGCGCGGCGGGCCGTCGGGGCGGGGATGCCCGCTGCCGCCGGACAGCCGGATCCGCCGGCCGCCGGGCAGGGTCACCTCGGCGCTACCGAGCCTGCTGGTTCGCTCGCTCACAGGGCCAGCTCCGGCACCTCGACGCGGCGTCCCTCACGGGCCGACAGCAGGCCCAGCTCGGCCAACTGCACGCCACGGGCGCCGGCCAGGAAGTCCCACGGGAACGGTTCGCCGGTGGCGACGTGCCGCAGGAACGCCTCCCACTGCACCTTGAAGCCGTTGTCGAAGTCCTCGTTGTCCGGCACCTCCGTCCACTGCGAACGGAAGTCCTCGGTGGCGGGCAGGTCAGGGTTCCAGACCGGCTTCGGGGTGACCGCCCGGTGCTGCACCCGGCAGCGCCGCAGCCCGGCCACCGCGCTGCCCTCGGTGCCGTCGACCTGGAACTCGACAAGCTCGTCGCGGTGCACCCGGACGCACCAGGACGAGTTGAGCTGGGCGATGACGCCGCCCGCCAGCTCGAAGGTGCCGTAGGCGGCGTCGTCGGCGGTGGCCTCGTAGGGCCGCCCGGCCTCGTCGACCCGCCGGGGAATGTGCGTGGCGATGGTGGCCGAGACGCTGCGTACCTCACCGAACAGCTCCGCGAGCACGTAGTGCCAGTGCGGGAACATGTCCACCACGATGCCGCCACCGTCGGCGGCCCGGTAGTTCCACGACGGGCGCTGTGCGGGCTGCCAGTCGCCCTCGAACACCCAGTAGCCGAACTCGCCGCGTACCGACAGCACCTGGCCGAAGAAGCCGCCGTCGAGCAGTCGCTTGAGCTTGCGCAGCCCCGGCAGGAAGAGTTTGTCCTGCACCACGCCGGTGCGTACGCCGGCTGCCCGGGCGGCACGCGCCAGGTCCAGGGCGGCGGCGGTGTCCTCGGCGAGGGGCTTCTCGGTGTAGATGTGCTTGCCGGCCTCGATGGCCTGTCGGATGGCCTTCTCCCGCTGCTGGGTCACCTGCGCGTCGAAGTAGATCTGGATGTCGTCGCGGGCCAGGGCGGCGCTCAGGTCGGTGGTCCAGTCGTCCAGGCCGTGCCGTTCGGCGATCTCGCGCAGCTTGGCCTCGCTGCGGCCGACGAGGACGAGATGCGGCCAGACGGTGGTGCCGTCGGCCAGCGGCACACCACCGGCGGAACGGATGGCCAGCAGGGAGCGCACCAGATGCTGCCGGTATCCCATCCGGCCGGTGACGCCGTTCACGATGATGCCGATCGACCTGCGGGTCATGAGGGTCCTTCCGTCGTAGGCGCTCGCACCGATCAGGTAAGCGCTTTCCTGCACAGGTTAGGCGGTGCCGCGACGGCCAGGCAAGGGCTTGCCCGACCGCGGTACTTTCGGCCGTCGCAGCCGTCGCCGGGGACGGCGGCAGGAACAAACCGCTGGCCATCTCGCCGCCCCAACGAGGATCATCACTGGATGGCTGACCAATCAGACGAGATCGTCGCGTACTACACGGACCGCCACCGCGAGGATCTGCGGCTCGCCGCGCGGCCACAGGCCCGGCTGGAGCGGACCCGGACGTTGGAACTGCTGCGCGCGTACCTGCCGACGCCGCCCGCCCGGATCCTGGACGTCGGCGGAGGGCCCGGTGCGTACGCCCGGGCCCTCGTCGCCCTCGGCTACCGGGTACGCCTGCTCGACCTGGTGCCGGCGCACGTCGAACAGGCCCGCGCCGGCAGTCCCGCGATCGACTCGGATGTCGCCGACGCCCGCGCGCTACCCGAGGAGGACGACAGCTACGACGCCACCCTGCTGCTGGGGCCGCTGTATCACCTGCCGCGGCGCGCCGACCGGTGTCGGGCTCTGGCCGAGGCGCTCCGCGTCACGCGACCCGGCGGACGCGTCCTCGCCGCCGCGATCTCGCGGTTCGCCGGGCCGCTCGACTTCGCCGCCACCGGGCGACTCGACGACCGGACGGTCGAGGAAGCCGAGGTGCTGCTCACCGACGGCCGGAACGACGCGCGTCTGGGTTTCACCCACGCCTACTTCCACCGGGTCGAGGAACTCCTCGACGAATGCCGTACCGCCGGGTTTGTCGAGCTGGCCGTCGACGGCGTCGAGGGACCGGCCTGGATCGCCGCCGAAGCGGCCGCGCACGGGCCGACGGCGGAGGCCGTGTACGCCGCCGCCCTGCGGCTCGCCCACGTCTTCCGAGGGGAGCCGGCCCTGGTCGCGGCGAGCGCCCATCTCCTCGCCCGGGGCACGGTTCCCTGACCGCGCGGCGGAGACCGGACGGACCGCCCGGACCCGCGGCCTTGACCTGCGCGAACCACGCCCCGGAAAAGGCCCCGCGCTGCGGTACGGTGTCGCTGGTCGCCGCGACAGCGCCGGCGCGACGCGTGAGGGGGCGGGTGTGGCGACGCTGTCCGATGTGGCCCGACGGGCCGGTGTCTCACCCGCCACCGCCTCCCGCGTGATCAACGGCAGCAGCAAGCCGGTCACCGAGGAACTGCGCGAACGGGTGTTGCAGGCCGTCGCCGAGTTGCAGTACGTGCCCAACGCGCACGCCCAACTGCTGGCCCGGTCGCACCGCGGCGCCGTCGGGGTGATCGTGCACGACGTCTCCGACCCGTACTTCTCGGAGATCACCCGCGGCCTGCAACGGGTCGCCACCGACCAGGGCCGCCTGTTGATGATCTGCAACAGCTACCGCGACCCGGAGCGGGAGTTGGAGTACGTCGAGCTGTTGCGGGGCCAGCAGGTCGCCGCAATCGTCCTGGCCGGTTCGGGATACCACGACGCCGACTTCACCCGACTGCTCAACGGCAAGCTCGCCGCGTACGAGGCCACCGGTGGCCGGGTCACGGTGATCGGCCGCCACGAGCACTCCGGTGACGCGGTGATGCCGGACAACCGGGGCGGTGGCGGACTCCTCGGTCGGGAGCTTTGCCGCCTCGGCCACGAACACATCGGTGTGGTGGCCGGGCCCCGGGTGCTGACCACCATCACCGACCGGCTCACCGGGTTGCGCGCGGCACTCGCCGAACACGGCCTTGGCCTGCCGGAACACCGCATCCGGTACGCCGATTTCGACCGTGACGGCGGCGCCGAGGCCACCGCCGCGCTGCTCGACGCGGAGCCCGGCCTGACCGCGATCGCGGCGCTCAACGACTCGATGGCCATCGGGGCGTTGGCGCTGCTGCGCGCCCGCGCGGTGCCGGTGCCGCAGCAGGTCAGCGTCTTCGGGTTCGACGACATGCCGATGGCCCGCGACGTCACCCCGGCGCTGACCACGGTGCGACTGCCGCTGGTGGAGATGGGTGCCCGGGCGATGGCTCTGGCTCTCGACCCGGGCGCCGCCAGCCCTCGGGTCGAGTCGCTCGCCGCCGAACTGATCCGTCGGGACAGCACCGGGCCCGCCCCGAGGTGACGCGAGTAGTGGGGGCTCGCGGCCCGGCCGGGGGCTCGTCTACCGCCACCGAAAACGTTATCGTGAGTGATCATCGTTAGGAGCCCCATGCCCCGCGCGCACCTCACCATCAACCCGGCCTTCACCATCGGCCCGGTCCGTCGCCGACTCTTCGGCGGTTTCGTCGAGCACCTGGGTCGCCACATCTACGACGGCATCCACGAGCCCGGGCATCCGAGCGCCGGACCGGACGGATTCCGGCGCGACGTGATCGATCTGGTCAAGGAACTCGGGGTCAGCACGGTCCGGTACCCGGGCGGCAACTTCGTCTCCGGCTACAACTGGGAGGACGGTGTCGGGCCGGTGGGCGAGCGGCCGCGCCGGCTCGATCTCGCCTGGCACTCCACCGAGACCAACGAGGTCGGCCTGCACGAGTTCCAGCACTGGCTCGACCTGGTGGGCAGCGAGCTGATGCTGGCCGTGAACCTCGGCACCCGGGGCCCGAAGGAAGCCGTCGAGCTGCTGGAGTACACCAACCTGCCGGCCGGCACCGCCCGCGCCGCGCAACGGGCCGCCAACGGCCGGGAGAAGCCGTTCGGGATCGCCATGTGGTGCCTCGGCAACGAGATGGACGGCCCCTGGCAGCTCGGCCACCGCGACGCCACCGACTACGGCAAGCTCGCGTCGATGACGGCGAAGGCGATGCGCCAGGTGGACCGGGATCTGGAGCTGGTCGCCTGCGGATCGTCCGGCCGCGGCATGCCGACCTTCGGTGAGTGGGAACGCGTGGTGCTGACCCACGCCTACGACGACGTCGACTACATCTCCTGCCACGCGTACTACCAGGAACACGACGGGGATCTCGCGAGTTTCCTCGCCTCCGGGGTCGACATGGACACCTACATCGAGTCGGTGGTCGCGACCGTCGACCACGTACGCACGGTCAAGCGCTCGGCCAAGCGGGTGGACCTCGCGTTCGACGAGTGGAACGTCTGGTACATGTCCCGCTGGCAGGAACAGGCCCGCACGTTCACCATCGACGAGTGGCCGGTCGCACCACGCCTGCTGGAGGACCGGTACACCGTCGCGGACGCCGTGGTTCTCGGCGGTCTGCTGATCTCCCTGCTCAACCACGCCGACCGGGTCACCTCGGCGAACCTCGCGCAGCTCGTCAACGTCATCGCGCCGATCATGACGGAGCCGGGCGGGCCGGCCTGGCGGCAGACGACGTTCTTCCCGTTCTCGGTGACCTCGCACGCCGCCCGGGGCGACGCGCTGCGGGTGCTCGCCGACGCCGACGAGACGACCACCGCCACCTTCGGCTCGGTGCCGGTGGTGGCCGCCGCCGCGACCAGCGACGGCGCCGAGCTGTCGGTGTTCCTGCAGAATCGGCACCTCACCGAGGCCACCACCGTGACGATCGACCTCGGCGCGTTCCAGCCGACCGGTGCGGTCTCGGCCCGGGGGATCTGGGACACCGACGCACACGCCGCCAACGACCTGCGCGACCCGCACCGGGTCGGGCTGCGGACCAACGACACCGCGCGGCTCGCCGACGGCCTGCTCACCGTCGAGCTGCCGCCCGTGTCGTGGACCGCACTCAAGGTCGAACGCGCCGAGCCCGGAAGGGGCTGACCGTTCCGGCGGTCGGCCCGTATCGTCTCCGCCGTGTCACCGGCGTTCGGAAAGCTCGAGGCGCAGGGCCATCGCATGATCGCCGAGGTGCTCGCCAGTTTCCGGCGCTGACCGGAACGAGCAGGTCATCGTCCGGCGGAGGCGGTGGCAGCGCGATGCGATCATCGAGGCCATGCGCAAGATTGCCGTGATGACGGCCGTTGTCCTGCTGGTGTCGGGGTGTACCGGCGGACCGGCGGGCACGGGCCCCTCGGCCCCCTCCGACGGACCGTCCGAAGCCGTCGTCACCAGCGCGCCGGCACCCAACTGGCGACTGGCCACGCTGCCGGAGCTGGCCGGGCCCACAAGCGTGCTGTGGGACGTGGTGTCGGTGGACGCGAGGCACGCGTGGGCCGTCGGCAGCGAGGCTTACTCGCCCGCCCAGCCGGACGACACCGGCACCCCGGTGATCCTTCAGTGGGACGGAAGAAGCTGGGCCCGCGCGCCGCTGCCGGCGATCTCGTGGCACGGTCGGCTCGACCTCGTCGCGGCCGACTCGCCGTCGAATGTCTGGGCGGTGGGCAGCACCGCCGCCGCCACCCCGGAGGAGCAGGTGACGCACGTCCTGCACTACGACGGCAGCGCCTGGCGCGAGGTGCCGTTCGCGCGGGGCGACGGCGGAGGCCATGCACTGATCACCGGGCTCACCGTCGGCGGCGGACAGACCTGGTTGGTGGGCAACGACCTCAGCGATGTGATCATCGAGCAGTGGGACGGACGATCCTGGCGGTCACACCAGCCGCCCGCCGAATGCCGCACCGGCGGCACGTCCTTCGGTGGGATGCCGAACTTCTGCACCTTCACCGCGATCAAGGCCTTCGGCCCGGATGACGTCTGGGCCGCCGGCAACGGCGCGTGGCAGGGCTTCAAGGGCCCGTTGCTCTTCCACTGGAACGGCTCCGCCTGGCGCACCGTCCAGGTGGGCGTCAACGAGGAGGAGTCCTCGTTCGGCGCGCTCGCGGGTCACTCGTCGGGCGATCTGTGGGCGGTGGGCGACGGCGGGTTGGCCGTGCGCGCGAGCGGTGGATCGTTCGAACTGCTCAGATACGCGCAGGGTGGCGCGCTGCCCGACGTGGTCACCGACCTGGCCGGACGGCCGTGGCTGATCGACAACTCGGCTACGCCGAGCGCGTCGCTCGTCACGTACCGCACGGGCGGGTGGGCCCGCGTCCCGGCGCCACAACCGCCGGACGCGGTCGGCATGAGCCTGCACGGGCTCGACAGCGTCCCGGGCAGCCCACTGATGTTCGCGGTGGGAGCGGCCGATCTTCCCACCAACCCGCGATACCTGAAGGGGGTCGTCCTCGAGTACGCGCCGGCCCCGTCGACCGAGTCACGCCACTGACGGGCCGGTGCCGGAGGTGGTGCTGACCGGGGTGGTGACCGACGGCTGACCCGTACCGCCCGCCGGCCGCACCCCGGGTGTGGCGGCGGGCACGGGACGGACAGCGGGCGGAGCGCGGCCTACGCTGTCCGGGTGGCGCCGGTCAGTCCAACGCAGCGGGTTCTCTCCCCCGACGACGTGGTCGACTTCGTACGGTGCTCGTTCGGTCCGGATCGGCGGGTGGCCGACTGCGGGCCGCTGTCCGGTGGCGGTTTCGCCGCGGTGTGGTGGGTCCGCCTCGACGGCGACCGGCCGGGGGCGGGCCGCACGCGCCCCGGTCACCGGGACGTGGTGCTGAAGGTCGCCCCGCCGCCCACCGCCCGGCTGCTGCGCTACGAGACCGACCTGCTCGCCGCCGAGGCCCGGTACTTCCGGCTGGTCGCCGAGCGGGCACCGCAGGTGCCGGTGCCGCCGGTGCTGCACCACGGCCACGACCGGCGACTCGGTGAGTGGCTGGTCACCGGCCGACTGCCCGGCCGGGCCCTGCCCGAGCTGGACGGCGACGACGCGGCGGTCCGCGCCGACCTGGGCGCGGCCACGGCCGCCCTGCACCGGATCACCGGCGACCGGTTCGGCTACGACGCCGGCCGCACCGGCGGGGCGACCTGGTCGGCCGCGTTCGCGGCGATCATCGACGACCTGCTCGCCGACGCGGCCGACTGGGAGGTGACGCTGCCCGCGCCGCCGCAGCGGTTCCGGGCGCTTGTGGCCCGGCACGGCGAACTGCTCGACACGGTACGCCGGCCGGCGCTGCTGCACTTCGACTGCTGGGACGGCAACGTGCTCGCCGCCCTGGACGGCGACGGTGTGCACCGGATGTGTGGCCTGGTCGACGGCGAGCGGTTCCTCTACGGCGATCCGCTGCTCGATCTGGTCTCTCCGCTGCTGTTCCGTCGCGCCGAGGACGAACCGACGCACCCGTTCCTGCGCGGATACGCCGAGGTCACCGGCGGGCCACTGGTCCTCGACGACGGGGCCCGCCGCCGGCTCGCGCTGTACCGGATGCACCTGCACCTGCTGATGACCGTGGAGATGCCCAGCCGGGGCATCACGCCCGACAACGACCCCGGCCGGCACACCCTGCTGGCCGAGCTGCTCGACCGCGACCTGACCGAGCTGGCCGCGGCCTGACCGAGCTGGCCCGGCCTGACCGAGCTGGCCCGGCCTGACCGAGCTGGCCCGGCCTGAGCCGGCGGCCCGCAGGCCGCCCAGCGGCCGGCCGGACCAGCCGGCGGGGCCGACGGACGACCACCGCTGGAGGAGCTGCCGTTGCGAGACCGTCACGCCAACCTGGCGCGCATCCGGTCGCTCGACCCCGAGCGTGACCACCTGGCGATCTACCAGACGATGCTGCGCCACGAGTTCTGCTGGGATCTGCGGCTCGGGCTCAACCTGGCGTTCAACCGCTCCTTCTCGATCCCGGAGATCGCCGCCGTGCACACCGCCACCGGCGAGCTGACGCGGCGGACCCGCAAGCGCATCGACGACACCGGCCTGCTGATGTACGAGATGGTGCTCAACGGCTTCGACCATCCGCGCGGGCGCTCCGCGCTGCGTCGGGTCAACCAGATCCACCGCCCGTACGGCATCGGCAACGACCACTACCGATACGTACTCGGCTGCCTGGTGGTGATCCCGACCCGGTGGATCGACAGGTACGGTTGGCGCCGTACCTGCTGTCACGAGCGGCGCGCCACCCACGTCTTCTACCGGGAACTTGGCCGCCGGATGGGGATCACGGACATCCCGGAGACCTATCAGGAGTTCGTCGGCTGGTTCGACGCGTACGACGCGGCACACCTGCGGCCCAACGACGACGCGGCGGCGATCGAGCGGGCCACCCGGGAGCTGCTGCTCGGCCGGCTGCCGCGCCCCCTGACTCCGATCGGCGACGCCCTGGTCGCCGCGCTGTACGACGACCGACTGCGCGCGGCCACCCGGGTCGCCAGGCCGGCCTGGCCGGTGCGGGCCGGGCTGCACGCCGGGCTACGCGTCCGAGCGTGGCTGCTGCGCCAGCTGGGCCGGCCCCGCGCCGAGCCGCTGTTCACCGACGGGGTGATCAGCACGAGGACGTACCCCGACGGCTACACCATCGACCAGCTCGGCCCACACCCCGGTTGATCCGCAACCGTCCCGGCGACGGCCGTCGCCGGGACGGGACCTGGGTGTGCCGCAGGTCAGGACGGTGCGAAGCGGGCGATCGGATTGGTCAGACCACCGACCAGTTGCAGGGCTGCGGACGGGTCGGCGAGGTCGACCATCTGCTGGTTGTCGCGCAGCTGAAGCCGGTTGAGGCAGGACAGCGCGAACTCCGGGGCGAACAGGTCGTAGCGGGTCAGCCGGTCGGCCAGGTGGGGTACCCGGCCGGCGTACTCGGTGGCGCAGTCGGCCACCGTACGCCAGAACTCCTCCTCGCCGATGACGCCCTGATCGGCCAGCGTCGCGCCGAGGAAGCGGAAGAAGCAGTCGAAGACGTCGGTGAAGATCGACAGCAGCTTCATGTCCTCCGGAATGTCGGCGCGGACCCGCTCCACCGCCGGTGGCAGCTGCGCCGCGGCGCTCATCACCACGATCTCCTCGGCGATGTCCTTGAAGATCGCCCGCTCCACGGCCCCGTCGCGCAGCACCAGGATGACGTTCTCGCCGTGTGGCATGAACGCCAGGTCGTAGGCGTAGAACGCGTGCAGCAGCGGAGTCAGGTAGGCGTTCAGGTAGCGGCGCAGCCACACCCCCGGCGCCAGCCCGGAGGCGGCGATCAGCTCGGCGGCGAACGACCGCCCGTCGGCGTCGACGTGCAGCAGTGACGCCATGGTGGCCAGTCGCTGGCCGTCAGCCAGGTCGGGCACCGGGCTCTCCCGCCAGAGCGCGGCAAGCATCTTCCGGTACGGCGAGTAGCGGTCTGTGGCGGCCTCGTACTGGCGGTGCCGGTAGCCGACGGCGGCCCGCTCCCGGATGATGGTCAGCCCGGTGGCTCGGAACACCTCGTCGCCGTCGATCAGGTCGGCCAACCAGTCGTTGATGGCCGGAGTGGCCTCCATGTACGCGGCCGACAGGCCCCGCATGAAGCCCATGTTCAGCACGGACAGCGCCGTCTTGACGTAGTGCCGCTCCGGATGGCTGACGTTGAAGAAGGTACGGATGGACTGCTGGGCGAGGTACTCGTCGGGGCCTTCACCGAGGCAGACCAGCCGGCGACGCGCTACCTCGCCGGCGAAGGTGACCGACAGCTTGTTCCACCACTGCCAGGGGTGCACCGGAATGAGGTGGTAGTCGGCGAGGTCCAGGCCCAGCTCGGTCATGGTCGCGGCGAAGCGGGCGAGGGTTTCCTCGCCCAGCTCGGCACGCAGCAGCGTCTCCTCGTCCAGGTCGGCGGCGCTGGTGAAGGTGGCGTGGTCGCGGTGGGCGGCGAGCCAGACCAGCCGGACCGGGTGGGCCGCCTCGGGGGCGTACCTGTGGTACTCGTCGACACCGAAGCCGAGTCGCCCGTTGTTGGCCACGAAGCAGGGGTGGCCCTCGGTCATCGACGTCTCGATGGTCTGGAAGTCGGCCTCCACCAGCTTCGCAGCGCTGGGCAGCGCGTTGTCCAGCTTGTATGCCAGGCCGGCGAGGGTGGAGGTGATCTCCTCAAGGTAGACGGGCAGGATCCGGTCGGTGAGGCCGAGCGCGTCGCGCAGGTCGAGGCAGAGGTCGACCGCGTCCAGCGGCAGCGGCTCGCCGTCCCGGTGCCGGGTGATGCTCTCCGGATCGATGTCCCAGTGCTCCAGGGTCAGCACCCGGGCCGCGAACCGGTACCGGACCGCGCCGGAGGCGGCGGTGACGGCGTACCAGCGGCGGCCGGCGCCGTCGGCGGCAGCCGGGCCGTCCGGTTCGGGAGTGAGCAGGCGCTCGTGGGTGAACTCGGCGAGCGCCTTGCGCACCAGCAGGCGGTTGGCCCGCTCCCAGGTCTGCGGGCGCAGGTGGGCGACGGGTGAGCGCGAGGTCATGCCGGTACTCCTTCGTCTCGGGTCGCGGCCAGGAACCGCTGCCGGGTGCAGACACTCAGCAGGGCCGTCTTCTCCGGCTTGGTGACCGGTCCGACCACATCGAAGCCGACCGCCGCGTTGAGCGCGTGCACGGCGGTGTTACGCACGTCCGGCTCGACCACGACCCGCGCCGTGGCAGGATCGGCGAAAAGCCAGGCCATCACGGTGGTGATGACCGCCCGGGTGAAGCCGGACACGGGAGCGTCGGCGGGCGCGCAGAGGAAGTGCATCCCGACGTCGCCCGGCCGGGCGTCATGCAGGCCGACCAGCTCGACGCGCGCCGGATCGTAGCGTTCGGCGAGGAACGCCGGCTCGCCCCGCCACAGACCGAGGTACGCCTCGTGGTGCGGATGATCGGCGATGCGCTGGTACTCGGCGGCCACGGCGTCGACGTCGGCGTCCTGCATCAGCCAGAATGCCGCCTTGGGGTGGGTGACCCACCGGTGCAGCAGCGGCGCGTCGGCAGCCACGTCGAGCGTACGCAGGGCGAACTCGCCGAGTCGCCGATCGTGGCGGGTGTAGACGAGCTGGGTCACCCGGTCACCCCGAAGTCCTGGAAGGCGATCGACTTCTCGATCGGGTACGGCTCGCGGCCGAGCAGTTCCCGGATTATCCAGCTGTTGCGGTACGGACCCATGCCGAGATCTGGCGAGGTGATGCTGTGCGTGTGGGTGCCCCCGTTCTGCAGGAACACGCCACGCCCGGTGGAGTCCACACTGTAGTTGCGGGCGACGTCGAGCCGACCGTGGTGGTCGAAGCGCAGCCGGTCCCGGACCGGCTCCAGGAAGGCGGGCACCTCGTACCGGTAGCCGGTGGCCAGCACCAGCCCTTCGGTGTCCACTGTGAAGTCCCGCTCCTGCTCGACGTGGCGCAGCCGGAGGGTGTGCACGCCGGTGCTCTCGTCGTGGGTGACCCCGGTCAGCTCGGTGTTGGTAAGCAACCGGGTGTTCACCGGGCCGTTGATGCTGGAGGCGTAGAGCAGGTCGTAGATGTCGTTGACCAGCTCGGCGGAGATCCCCTTGAACAGCCCTTTCTGGTCGGCCTCCAGCCGGTACCGGGTGGGCTCGGGCAGCGCGTGGAAGTAGTCCACGTAGTCCGGCGAGGTCATCTCCAGCGTGAGCTTGGTGTACTCAAGCGGGAAGAAGCGGGGCGAGCGGGTAACCCAGTTCAGCTGGTAACCGTGGTGGTGGATGTCACCGAGCAGATCGTGGTAGATCTCGGCGGCGCTCTGCCCGCTGCCGACGATTGTGATGCTCCGCTTGGCCCGCAACGCGTCCCGGTGTTCCAGGTACCGGGAGTTGTGCACCGCGTCGGAGGTCAGCCCGGCGCAGGCACCCGGCAGGTGTGGCGGGGTGCCGGTGCCGAGCACCAGGTGCCGGGCTCGGTGGGTAACGGTTGCGCCGTCGGCGGTGGCGGTCACCACGTACCGGTCGTCGGCCGGGTCGTACTCGACGGCGGTGACCTGGTGCCCGAACCGCAGGTTTGGCAGTTTGGCGGCGGCCCAGCGGCAGTACGCGTCGTACTCGACCCGCAGCGGGAAGAAGTTCTCCCGGATGTAGAAGGGGTAGAGCCGGCCGATCTCCTTGAGGTAGTTGAGGAAGGAGAAGGGCGAGGTGGGGTCGGCGAGGGTGACCAGGTCGGCCAGGAACGGCGTCTGCAACCGGGACGACTCCAGCAGCATGCCGGGATGCCAGGAGACATCGTCACGGGCCTCCAGGAACAGCCCGTCGAGGTCGGCGATGGGTGCGGTCAGGCAGGCCAGACCGAGGTTGTACGGCCCGAGGCCGATCCCGATGAAGTCGTAGCTTTCCATCCGGCCCTCCAGGCTCGGGTTGGCAGGTGGCACGGTCAGCCGACCGGGCAGGTCAGGTCGGCGGTGGACGCGCCGGCGTGTTCGTGCACGTGACGGCCGGCATGCTCGGCGATCAGGTCCAGCACGTAGGCGACGTCCTCTGTGGTGGTGGCCGGGTTCAGGACGGTGAACTTGAGGTACTGCCGGCCGTCGACCCTGGTGCCGGCGACCACGGCGAGACCGGAGGCGGCCAACGCCTCGCGGGCCCGCAGGTTGGCCGCGTCGGCCAGGTCCCGGCCGGGTCCGGTGGGTCGCCAGCGGAACACCACGGTGCTCAGCTGTGACCGGGTCAGCACCTCGAAACGCGGGTCGGCGGCGACCAACTCCCACGCCTGCGCGGCCCGGTCGCAGACCTCGTCGAACAGCTCACCGACGGCGTCGGGCCCCATCACCCGCAGGGTCAGCCAGAGTTTGAGCGCATCGAACCGGCGGGTGGTCTGCAGGCTCTTGTCGACCTGGTTGGGGATGCGCTGGGCGACCATCCGGGCCGGGTTGAGGTAGTCGGCGTGCCAGGTGGCGTGCCGCAGGGTCCGCCGGTCGCGGACCACCAGCGCACTGGAGCTGACCGGCTGGAAGAAGGACTTGTGGTAGTCGACAGTCACCGAGTCCGCGCGTTCGATGCCGTCGAGCAGGTGCCGGCGGGTGGGCGAGACCAGCAACCCGCAGCCGTACGCGGCGTCGACGTGCAGCCACACGCCGGACGTCGCGCACACCTCGGCAATGTCGTCGAGCGGGTCGATGGTGCCGAAGTCGGTGGTGCCGGCGGTGGCCACCACCGCCATGACGGTCAGTCCGGCGCGCCGGCAGCGGGCGATCTCGTGGCGGACCGCGCCGGGGCGCATCCGCCGGTCGGGGCCCGTTTCCACCACCACGACCGCATCCGGTGCCAGGCCGAGCAGCTTTGCCGCCTTCTGCACGCTGAAGTGACCGGCCGCCGAGGCGATGATCCGCAGCTGGGGCAGCAGGATCCGTCGGTCGGCGGGCGTCGCGGCGGCCAGCGCCTCCTCCCGGGCCAGCAGCAGAGCGTGCAGGTTGGACTGGGTGCCACCGCTGGTGAACACGCCGTCGGCGGCCGGGCCGAGACCGATCCGGTCGGCGGTCCACTCGATGAGCCGGCGCTCGATCAGGGTGCCGCCGGCGCTCTGGTCCCAGGTGTCCATGGAGGAGTTGACGGCGCTGAGGACCGCCTCGCCGAGCAGCGCCGGGATCACCACGGGGCAGTTGAGGTGGGCCAGGTAACGAGGGTGGTGGAACCAGACCGCGTCGCGCAGGTAGACGTCCTCCAGTTCGTCGAGCGCGGCGGTGGTGTCGCCCAACGGCCGGTCCAGATCGATCGCCTCCACCTGCGGAGCGAGTTCGTCCGGGCGTACGCCGGTGAAGGGTCCGTTCGCCTCCGCCACCCGACGGGCCACCCGGTCGGTGCCGGCGGCCACCGCGCGGCGGTACTGCTCGACCGTGTCGGCGTTGAGCAGGTGCGCCCGGGCGGGTGTGGTCCCGGGCTTGGGGTGGGTCGGCGTTGCCTCGGCGGTGTGCACCGGCAGGGTCATGGACGTGTCCTCCACGCTCGGCGGTTCGGTTTTCGGGCAGCCGGAACCCGCCGCACGACAGGTGGGCGGCGGGCACTTCGATTCTGGGAGGGCGGTGGCGGGGCGGCCGGTGCGGTGGTCGACCGTGGCCGGCCGCCCGGCGGCGTCAGGTGAGCTTCTTCGCCCCCCGGATCGCCTTGGCGAGGTTCTCCAGCAGCGGAGCCGCGCCCGCGTACGAGAAGCGGGGCACCGCGTCCCACGGCGTGACCTGCCCGGCCTGCACAGCGGGCAGTTGCTTCCAGGTGGGCTTGGCGGCCAGGTCGGTGGGTTGCAGGGCGGTGCTGCGGTTGTCGAGCAGGATCAGGTCGGCGGGGAACTTGCCGGTGTTCTCCCAGCTGAGCGCCTCGAAGTAGTCGCCGGCTTCCAGCTTGGTCGGCACCACGATGTCGACGCCGAGTTCGGCGAAGTACATCAGGTCGGTGCTGACCTTCGGGTTGGAGACGTAGAACAGGTCGGGGCTGCCGGAGGCGGCCATCACCTTGATGCCGGGGTTGGCCGCTACCGCCTGGCGGACCGCCTCGGCGGCGGCCTCGAACCGGGCCTTGGCGTCGGTGACCTTCGGTGCCGACAGGTCGGCGCCGAGGGACTCGGCGAGTTGGGCGTACCGTTCGATGGGCTTGGTCATCGGCACCCGCGCGGTGGTGATGGTCACCACCGGCGCCAGCGGCAGGATCTTGTCCTTGCTCTCGTCGGGGACGTACCAGTAGGCGCCCGGGTCGTACATGTGGGTGACCAGCAGCTCCGGGCGGAGGGCGGCGTACTTCTCGACGCTGAACTCGCCCCAGACGTTGCCGAGGATCTCGACGCTCTCCACGTCCAGGTCACCGGCCTGCGGCTCGACGCTGCCGTCGGCCTTCTTCGTCTCACCGAAGACGCCGACGATCTCGCGGCCGAGTCCGAAGTCGACAAGTGCCGCGGCGGAACCGGTGAAGGCGACCACCCGCTCCGGCCGGGCGTCGGCGGTGACCTCCTCGGGGCGGTCGTCGGTGAACGACCAGGGCCCGGAGGCGTTGTCGCCGTTGGTTCCGGAGGCATCGTCGCGGCCGCAGCCGACGAGTGCGGCGGCCACGGCGGCACCGCCGACGGCGAGCAGCCCCCGGCGGGAGAGGCGACGGGGAGAGGGGTGCTCAGACATTCGTGTCGTCTTTCGATCAGGGTCTCGGACCATGGACAGCCGGGGGTTAGGCTAACCTAACCTAACTTCGTGCCTAGACTCGGCTCCTGTCAAGTCCCGACGGCGTTTCGCACCACACTGGAGTTCACACTGTCCGTCATCGAGTCGCCACCCTATGAGACGCCGACCCGGTCGACCGCACCGCCCCGGCACCGCCGCACCGCCCTACGCGCCAGCGGTCTCCTCATGGCCGCGCTGACCCTGCTCACGGTCGCGGTGCTCAGCATGGCCGTCGGTGCCAAGCAGATCCCCCCGGGCGAGGTCTGGCACGCCCTGACCGACCGCGACGCCGCCGAGTACGCGGTGGTGCGGGAGCTGCGGCTACCGCGCACGCTGCTCGGTCTGTTGGCCGGCGCCGCGCTCGGCGTGGCCGGCGCGGCGATGCAGGCGCTGACCCGCAACCCCTTGGCCGACCCTGGTCTGCTCGGTATCAACGCCGGAGCCGCCGCCGCCATCGCCACCGCCACCGCCCTGTTCGGCCTCGGTGGCGGCACCGGGCAGGTATGGTTCGCGCTGCTCGGCGCCGCCATCGTCACCGTCGGGGTGTACGCGGTCGGTGGCGGTCGCGCGGCCACGCCCGCCCGCCTGGCGTTGGCCGGCGCGGCGCTCAACGCGGCCCTGTACTCGTACGTCAGCGCGGTGATGCTGCTCAACGCGGCCGGTCTGGAACGGCTGCGCTTCTGGACCGTCGGGTCACTGGCCAGCGCCGACACCGGCACGGTGCTGCGGGTGCTGCCGTTCATCGCCGTCGGGCTGCTTGTCGCGTTGGCCGCCGCCCGGCCGCTGAACGCGCTCGCCCTCGGCGACGACGCCGCGCAGGCCCTGGGAGCCCGGCCGGCCGTGGCCCGAGCCGGTGTGATCCTCGCCATCACTCTGCTCTGCGGGGCGGCCACCGCAGCCTGCGGACCTATCGTCTTCGTCGGGCTGCTCGTGCCGCACCTGGTCCGTGCCCTCACCGGCCCCGACCTGCGCTGGCTGTTGCCCTACTGTGCGCTGCTCGCTCCGGTGCTGCTGCTCGGCTCCGACGTGCTCGGCCGGGTCGTTGGCCGTCCCGGCGAACTTCAGGTCGGCCTGATCACCGCCGTGGTCGGCGGCCCGCTGTTCCTGACGCTGGTGCTCAGGACGAGGACGACCCGCTCATGATCGTGATTCGTACGCCCGGCCGGCTCTCCGTCCGGTTGCATCCCCGCGTCCTCGCCGTCGGCGCGGTCTGCCTGCTGCTAACCGTCGGCGTCGGCGTACTGGCCGTCGGACATGGCGAGTACCCGATGTCACCGGCCGACGTGCTGCGCACCCTGACCGGTGGCGGCAGCGCCGCCGAGGAGTTCATCGTCACCCAGCTGCGGTTGCCCAGGCTGGTCACCGGCCTGGCCGTGGGCACCGCGCTCGGCCTGGCCGGAGCAGTCTTCCAGGCGCTGGTCCGAAACCCGCTGGGCAGCCCGGACGTGCTCGGTTTCACCCAGGGCGCGGCAACCGGCGCGCTCGTCGTGGTCGCCGTCGGCGGCAGCAGCGCCGCCCTCGCCGGCTCCGCGGCCCTCGGCGGCGTGGTCACCGGCCTGCTCATCTACCTGATCGCGTGGCGGCGCGGCGTGCACGGCTACCGGCTGGTCCTGGTCGGCATCGGCATGTCGGCCATCCTCACCGGCGTCAACGGCTACCTGATGACCCGGGTACCGCTGATGAGCGCTTCCCGGGCGATGCTCTGGCTCACCGGCAGCCTCGATGGCCGCGGCTGGTCCGACGCCGTGCCGCTGCTGGTCGCCCTCGTGGTGCTGGTGCCGGCGCTGCTGGCCTGCGCTCCGGCGCTGCGGATGACCGAGCTGGGCGACGACGCCGCCAGCGGGCTGGGGGTGAGCGTGCACCGGATGCGGATGCTGCTGCTCGCCGGGGCCGTGCTGCTGGTGGCGCTGTCCGCAGCCGCCGCCGGGCCGGTGCCGTTCGTCGCGCTCACCGCCCCCCACCTCGCCCGCCGGCTCACCCGGGCACCCGGGGTCACCCTGCTGCCGGCGGCGCTCATCGGCGCGTTGATCATCGTGGTCGCCGATCAGGTCGCCCTGCGCGCCCTACCCGGTCAGCTGCCGGTCGGCGTGGTGACCGGCGTGATCGGCGGCGGCTACCTGGTGTGGCTACTGGCCACCGAGCGCCGGGCGGGCCGGCTGTGATGCCCGGACAGTCCCGCGAACCGCAGCCGACCACCGTGCCGGTCCCGACCATGACACCGGTCCCGACCACGACACCCGAGAACGGAGCAACAAGCATGTCGACCTCCCGGCTCGGTGGCAACGGGCTGCGGCTCGCCTACGACCGACGCGTCGTCGCCGAGGATCTCACCGTTGCCGTGCCCGACCGCTCCTTCACGGTCATCATCGGCCCGAACGCGTGCGGTAAGTCCACGCTGCTGCGGGCGCTGTCGCGGCTGCTGAAGCCGGCCGCCGGGGCGGTGCTGCTCGACGGTGCGGACATCCACCGGCTCTCCGCCCGCGCCGTGGCCCGTACGCTCGGGTTGCTGCCCCAGTCGCCGATCGCCCCTGACGGCATCGGGGTGGCCGAGTTGGTGGCCCGGGGCCGCTACCCGCACCAGGGGCTGCTGCGGCAGTGGTCCCCCGAGGACGAGCGGATCGTCGCCGAGTCGATGGCCGCCACCGGCGTCGACGACCTCGGCGACCGGCTGGTCGACGAACTCTCCGGTGGCCAGCGGCAACGGGTCTGGCTGGCCATGGCGCTGGCCCAGCAGACGCCCCTGCTGCTGCTGGACGAACCGACCACGTACCTCGACATCGCCCACCAGATCGAGGTCCTCGACCTGTGTGCCCGGCTGCACGAGGAGCAGGGACGCACGCTTGTCGCGGTGCTGCACGACCTCAACCACGCCGCCCGCTACGCCACCCACCTGATCGCGATGCGCGGTGGCCGGGTGGTGGCCGCGGGCGAACCCCGCCGGATCGTCACCGCCGAGCTGGTCGAGGAGGTCTTCGGCCTGCCCTGCCGGGTCATCGACGACCCGGAGACGGGTACGCCGCTGGTGGTTCCCGCAGCCCGCGCCCGAGCCGGTACGGTGGCGCGGTGAGCGCCCGCCGCTACCGCGACGGCTACGGCGTCCCGCACCTGCGCGCTGACGACCACACGTCGCTGGCCTACGCCCAGGGTCGGGTCACCGCCCTGGACCGGGCCTGGCAGATCGAGGTGGAACGGCACAGGTCCCAGGGCACCTCCGCCTCGTTTCTCGGCACCGACGCGGTGGCCTGGGACAGCTTCGCCCGCCGGGCGAGGCTCGACGACACCGCCCGACGTTGCCACGCCGCCCTCGACCCGGCCACCGCCGAATGGGTAGGTCGCTACGTGGACGGGGTCAACGCCGCGCTCGCCACCGGTGCGGCGCAGGCTCCGGAGTTCGCTGCCACCGGCCTGCGGCCGGGCCGCTGGCAGCCATGGACCCCGCTGGCGATCTGGCTCGGTCACCACGTGCTCTTCGCGGGCTTCGGCACCAAACTCTGGCGCGACCACGTGACCCGCCGACTCGGCCCGCAGGCGACCGGCCTGTTCGCGGTCGACAACCACGTCACCTCGGGCAGCAACGGCTGGCTACTCGCCGCCGACCGCACCGCCACCGGGGCCGCCCTGATCGCCGGTGATCCGCACCGGATCATCGAAGCGCCCGGCATCTACCAGCAGATCCGTCTCGCCTGCCCGGAGTACGACGTGCTCGGGTTCGCCGTGCCCGGCGTTCCGGGCATCCCCCATTTCGGTCATGCCGGCCAGGTCGCCTGGGCGATCACCAACGCCATGGCCGACTACCAGGACGGGTACGCCGAACGGCTGCGCCGCCGGGGCGACCGGGTCGAGGCGTACGGGCCGGACGGGTGGCGACCCGCGCACCGGCACGTCGAGACGATCGAGGTGGCCGGCGCCGAACCGGTCGAGGTCGAGGTGATCGAGACCGACCGGGGGCCGCTGATCTCCGGTGGGCCCGACGACGACCCGGCCGTCACGGTCAGCCTGCGCTATCCGCCCCGCGTCCTCGGTGAGCTGGGCTTCAGCGTTCTGCCGGCGCTGCTGCGGGCACGGACCGTCGACGACATCGACGCGGCGCTTAGCGGCTGGGTCGAGCCGGTGAACGTGGTCCTCGCGGCCGACACGGCCGGCGGACTGCTGCACCGGGTGGCCGGCCGGGTGCCGCGTCGCCACCCGGACAACGGGCTGCGGGTGGTTCCCGGTTGGGAGGCGAGCCACGCCTGGCGGGGCTGGCACGACATGCCGAAGGCACCGGTCGACCGGGTGGCGGTGATGGCCAACGACCGTGGCATCGCCGCCGAACTCGGCGTGGAGTTCGCGCCGCCGTACCGGGCCGACCGGATCCGCCAACTGCTGGACGCCACAGACGACTGGCGTGCCGAACAGTTGGCGAGCGTGCACACCGACACCCATTTGGCCGCCGCCGCGCCGCTGTTGGACCTGCTCGCCAGGCTGGACGGGCTCGGCGCGGCCGCCGCCGGGCTGCGGGAACGTCTGCTGGCCTGGGATCGCCGGATGACCGCCGACAGCGTGGACGCCGCCGCCTTCGCCGACCTGCGGGCCGCCGTGACCCGCCGGCTCGCCGCCCACCCCGCGCTGGCGGCGCTGGCCGAACCACCCGCCTATCCCGAGGTGTTCCGGCCGTGGCTGGCCCTGCTCCCCCGGGTCGGGTACGCGGTGACCCCGTTGCTGCACGCCGACCTGCCCGGCCTGTATCGGGCCGAGCTGCTGAGCGAGGCCCTGGCGGAGGTGGCCGCCCACGACGACCTCCCGTGCTGGGGCGAACGGCACCGCCTCCTGCCGTGGCAGGCGTTGCCCGAGCCGGCCGCGCCGCCAGGTCCGCGGCTCTCCGGCGACCACGACTGTGTGTTGGCCACCTCCAGCGTCCCCGGAGTCACCGACCTGTGCCTGCGCGGGCCGGCGGCCCGCTACGTCTGGGACCTGGCCCGGCGGGACGACAGCCGCTGGGTGGTGCCGCTCGGCGCCACCGGCAGTGGACCGCACCGCGACGACCAACTGCCGCTGTGGGTGAGCGGCGACCTGATCCAGATCGGCTGTGACTGGGACCGGCTGACCGAGGAGCACGATGACTGACCGTCACCACTACGAACGACACGTGCCCCGATTCGGCGTGGTCACCTTCCGGCCGGTCGAGCCCGACACCGACGCCGACGTCATCCACTCCTGGGTCAGTCAGGAACGGGCCCGGTTCTGGGGGATGCGCGACGCCGACCGGGAGCAGGTCGCCGAGATCTACCGGTACGTGGACTCGCTCTCCACCCACCACGCGTACCTCACCCTGCGCGACGGGCACCCGGTGGCGCTGTTCCAGACCTACGAACCGGAGCATGACCCGGTCGGCGAGTGCTACCCGGTGCGCCCCGGTGACCACGGCGGGCACCTGCTGATCGGCACCCCGGTACGGCCGGAACCGGGGTTCACCGGCACGCTGCTGGGCGAGTTCGTCACCTTCGTCTTCACCGACCGCAGCCGGCTACGGCTGGTGATGGAGCCGGACGCCCGCAACGACAAGGCGATCAGCCGGTTGCGGCGAGCCGGTTTCGTCGACGGCCCGCTGATCGACCTGGCCGACAAGCGGGCCCGACTGATGTTCCTCGACCGTCCCTCGGATTAGACCCTGGTCGAAGTCCTCGGTCGAGCCGAGGCGGAGTCAGCCGGCGGTCCGGCCCGGCGGGGCCTACCCCCGACATGCGGCATGTCGCGCCTTCCCGCCACCCGGACAGCGCGACATGCGGCATGTCGCGGCCCCGCCGCCGCAGAGACAGCGCGAGATGGCGCGTCAGTCGGCCTGCGTCGGTTCGCAGCGTTCGGACAGGGCGTAGCGGGTGAGCACCACGTCACCGATCTGCCGCGCCTCGACCACCTGCGCCCGCCGACCCGGGTGCCACGGGAAGCTGCCCTCGCCGACGAACCGCGGTGCCCGCCGGTCACCAACGAAGAACGGGGCCACCACCAGGTGCAGCTCGTCGGCGAGCCCTGCCGCGAGGAACTGTCCGTGCACGCCCGCGCCGCCCTCCACCAGCAGCCTGCCGATGCCCCGCTCGGCCAGGTCGGCCAACATCCGCACCAGGTCGACCGGGTCACCGGCGTCGACCACGGTGGCCAGCGCGCCCAGCCGGTGCCGGGTCTTCTCAACGGCGCCGCTGGCGCTGTAGACGATCCGCTCGGTGTCACCGACGGTGAACAGCCGGGCCTGCGGATCCAGGTCGCCGCAGCCGGTCACGGTTACCCGGGTGGGCGACGCCGGCAGGCCACGGGCGACCCGCGCGGCCCGGCGCCGTTCGCAGCGCACCAGCAACCGGGGATCGTCACGGCGTACGGTGCCGGCGCCGACCAGGATCGCGTCGCAGCCGGCGCGGACCTCGTCCACCCGGTCGAGATCCGCGTCGTTGGACAGCAGCAGCCGCTCCTCGGTGGCGTCGTCGATGTAGCCGTCGATCGAGGTGGCGCAGCTGAGCAGCACGTACGGCCGGGCCACCCCGGGCGGGCCGGTCACCGGACGAAGGGAAGGTCGGCGGTGCGGGCCGCGCGGCTGGCCTTCGCCGCGAGGTAGTCGGCGTTGGCCGGGGACAGGAACACGCCGGTGGGCACCTGCTCGGTCACGGTGATCCCGAGCCGACCCAACTGCTCGGTCTTCTCCGGGTTGTTGCTCAGCACCGCGATGGGTCCGACGCTGAGCGCGGCGAGCATCTGCGCGGCGACGGTGTAGTCGCGTTCGTCCTCGGCGTGACCGAGCGCGACGTTGGCCTCGAAGGTGTCCAGCCCCGCGTCCTGCAACGCGTACGCGTCGAGCTTGGCGTACAGCCCGATCCCTCGGCCCTCCTGGCGCAGGTAGAGCAGGTAGCCGCCGACGTCGGCGATGCGCTGCACCGCCTCACGCAACTGCGGCCCGCAGTCGCAGCGCTGGCTGCCGAACACGTCGCCGGTGAGACATTCGCTGTGCGGCCGGACCAGTGGCACGTTGCCGCCGCGTTCGGCCGCGGCGGTGTCGCCGAGGGCGAAGGCGAGGTGCTCCCGGCCGTCGACCAGCCCGTCGAAGGTGAACAGGCGGGCCGTGGTGGTGTAACCGTCGGGAAACCGCAGCGGCACGGTGACCTGCGTCCGGATGGTGGCGACAGGCAGTGATTCGGACATGGGTCTCCTCGTCAGACGGTGGCGGGTACACGGACACGTCGGGCCAGCAGCACGGCGGCTCCGGGCAGGCTCGCGACGAGCACCAGGGCGCCGTACACCGTCGCGGTGGCCACCCCCTCGGCGGCGGTCAGGCCGGCGGCGGCGAACGCCCACGCGGCCACCCCCTCGCGGGGGCCGAACCCGGCGACGTTGGCCGGCACCCCCATCGCGAGCAGGGCCAGCAGGGTCAGCGGCAGCAGCAGGGTCAACGGGGCGGTGGAACCCGCGGTGCGTGCCGCCACCAGGAAGGTGGCGAGGTGCCCGGCGACGGCCAGCGCCGAGGCGAACAGCACCCCGGCCCAGGTACGCCGGCCGAGCAGCCCGCGTCGTACGTCCGAGACGGCGGTACCCAAGGCGCGCGCCCACCGGGAGGCACCGGACTGCGGCAGCAGGCGGGCGGCCAGCACCACGGCGACCAGCACCACCACCGCCACGGCGGTCGCCACCGGCAGGAACGGACGCACCGGGGACGGGAAGGCGAACAGCAGCACCACGGCGACCGCGACCAGCACCACCTGCCCGGCCATCCGTTCCCACACCACCGCCCGGATGCCGCGTCCGACGTCACCCACTTCGCGGCCGTGCCGCACGGCGCGGTGCACGTCACCGAGGATCCCGCCGGGCAGCGTCGCGTTCAGGAAGATCGCCCGGTAGCAGTGGGCGACCGCCTCCCGCAGCGGCAGCCGGACGCCGAGCCCACCCGCGACGAGACTCCACCGCCAGGCGGCGCAGACGGTGGTGAGGACGCCGATGGCGAGCGCGGCGGCCAGGGCTGGCGCGTCGATCAGCCGCAGTCCGGCCAGGAACGGACCGGTGCCGAGCCAGCAGAGCAGCCCGACGAGGACGGCCAGTCCCAGCGCCAGTCGGGCCCAGCCCCAGAACGACCGACCCGCCGGGGTCGCCGTGGGTGCGGCGCCGCCAGCTTCATCCCCCACCCGTGCCTCCCCGGCATGACGATCTTCCCTGACTGTACGCACGTAGCTGGTCGGCTGCCGGTTCAACGGGGCAGCGCCAGCAGGTCGACGTGACCGACCAGTACCCCGAGCCGACCGGTTTCAGCCTCCGCCAGCCGACGGCGTTCGTACTCGCCGGTTCGGGCGGTCAGTTCAACGCGTTCCTCACGAGCCGCGTCGAGCCATCCGGTGAACCACTCCGCCGCCAGGGCGGCCTGCTCCGGCCCGAGCAGCCAGGGGCTGGGGCGTCGTTCCACGTCCCCCCCGTGCCGGGCGAAGGCGGCCGCACAGGCGTCGACCGCGTCCGGCCCGAGCAGCCGCCGACCGCCGACGGTACGCCGCTGGTGTGCGTTGAAGGCGGCGGCGACCTGGTCGTCCAGCGGGTCGGCCGGGGTCAACCGCACGGTGCCGGTCACGGAGATCAGGAACAACGCCGGGCAACGGGCCTCGGCGCAGGCGGCGACCAGGTGGTCGAGTTCCTCGGCGGTAAGCATGTCGAGCAGGGCCGAGGCGGTGACCAGGGCGGCGTCGGCCAACTCGGCGGCGGTCAGTCGGGTCAGGTCGCCCTGGCGCGTCTCGACGGTCACCGGTGCGCCGTCACTGGCGACGGCCGGCATGCCGGCGCGGGCCCGGGCCAACAGGTCCGGATCCTGGTCGTACAGGATCCAGTGCTGTGCGCCGGGCAGCAGCGGGGCCAGCCAGCGGCCCAGTGAGCCGGTACCGGCGCCGAGGTCATGCACCACCAGGGGGCCGCCGTGGCCGGGCAGCGCCGCCCGCAGCTTGTCGACCAGTTCGGTGGACCGGGCTGCCACGTCGGCGGGTTCCCGCAACGCTAGCCACCGCGCGAAATCCGGCGGGAGATCGATGCTCATGCCGACGCCTCCTTCAGGGCCGTGGTGATCTGGGCGATCGCGCTGCTCCAGTCGGCGAGGGTGTCCCGTCGCTGGACGGCGACGTGCCGCAGGTGCGCGCGCAGGGCCGCGTCGTCGAGCCAGCGGCGCAGCGCCGTGGCCAGGGCTGCCGGGTCGTCCGGCGGCACCAGCAGACCCGGCCGGTCGCCCGCCGCCGTGCGCCCGAGGGCGTCGGGCAGCCCGCCGACGGCGGTGGCGAGCACCGGTACGCCACGTGCCAGCGCCTCGGTGACCACCATCCCGTACGTCTCACCGCGCGACGGGTGCACCAGCAGGTCGGCGGCGGCGTAGGCGGCAGCGAGCCGGTCACCGGGCAACGGACCGGTCAGCTGGATCCGGTCGGTGAGCCGCCCGGCGCTGATCCGCTCGCGCAGCCGGTCGACGAACTCCGGCTCCCGGTGCAGCGGACCGACGCAGGCCAACGTCCAGTGCCGGTCGGCCACCATGGTCAGCGCCTCGACCAGGACGTCGTGCCCCTTGTGCCGGGCGACCGCCGCGACGCAGAGCAGGGCCGAACCGGTCGCCGAGCCGGTCGCCGGCGACGCCGGGTCCACCCCGGGCGGCGCCACGTGCACCCGTTCGGCGGGCAACGGGTACCGCCGCAGGAGCGCGTCGCGGGTCCAGGCGCTGGTGGCCACCACGGCGGTGACCGCGGCCAGCGCTCGGGCCTCGGTGTCGTCGTCCCGGGGCAGGTGCACCAGCGCGACCAGGCGCAGCCGCCCGGAGTGCGCGGCGAGCACGTCCGGCACCACCGAGGCGACCAGGCCGTCGACCAGCACCAGCGCACCGTCCGGCGTACCGGCCAGCACCCGCGCCAACGCAGCCTGCGCCGCCGGGGACGGTCTCGGCCAGTCACCGGCCACGGCGTGCTCGCGGACCAACCAGCCGGCGGCGGTGAGCCCGGCGCAGATCCGCCGGTCGTAGCCGTTGCCGCCGCTGGGTGACGCCGGGTCGTCGATGTCGCCCGGCAGGATCACGTGCAGGGTCGGCACGTCAGGCGGTGCCCTCACCGACGGCGGTCGAGCCGGGCAGCGCCCGCTCGTAGCTGGCCCACGCCACGTGCGACTCGTGCAGCGTGACCGTGATCCCGGTCAGGCCCCGGGCACCGCCGCCGAGTTGACCGGCGGCCACCCGCTCGGCGAGCCGGTCGGCGATGGTGCGGGCCAGCACCTCAGTGGTGGTGTTCTGCCCGGCGAACGCGGGTTCGTCGTCGAGGTTGCGGTAGTTCAGCTCGCCGAGCACCGCCTTGAGCTGCTCGGTGGCCAGTCCGATGTCGACCACGATGCCGTCGTCGTCGAGGTCCGGCCGGCGGAAGGTGGCGTCGACCACGAACGTCGCGCCGTGCAGCCGTTGGGCGGGGCCGAAGACCTCGCCACGGAAACTGTGAGCGATCATGATGTGGTCACGGACGGTCACGCTGAACACGGTTCACTCCCCGTCGTAGGTGATGAGATGGCACAGCGCGGGCAGGTCGCCCCCGCTGAGTCGGGCGAGTACGTCGGGCAGTTCCGCGAACGGCGACCGGCCGGTGATCAGCACGTCGAACGCCGGGTCGGCGAGCAGGTCCAGGGCGAGCGCCATCCGGTCGGCGTAGCTGCGACTGCCGCGTCGCGCCGGCGCCACCATGCCGACCTGGCTGCTGCGGATGTTCAGTCGTCCGGAGTGGAACGCGCCGCCGAGGGAGAGTTGCACCGGCCGGTCGCCGTACCAGCTCAGTTCGAGCAGGGTGCCTTCCGGCGCGAGCAGGTCCAGGCCGCGTTGCAGGCCGGCGGCGCTGGCGCTGGCGTGCACCACCAGGTCACGGCCGTCGCTGGCGGTCTCGGGGGCAGCGAAGTCGACACCCAACGCGGCGGCCACCTCGGCGCGGGACGGATCGGTGTCGACCAGTTCCACCCGTACCCCGGGGAAGCGGGCCAGCAGGGCGGTCACCGCACAGCCGACCATGCCACCCCCGACCACTGTCACCCGGTCGCCGACCAGGGGCGGGGCGTCCCACAACGCGTTGACGGCGGTCTCCACGGTGCCGGCCAGCACCGCACGGGCCGCCGGTACCTGCGCCGGTACGACGGTCACCGCCTCCGCCGGCACCACGTACGCGCTCTGGTGCGGGTGCAGGCAGAACACCGTACGCCCGAGCAGGTGCACCGGGCCCTGCTCGACCTCGCCGACACTGAGGTAGCCGTACTTGACCGGGGCCGGAAAGTCGCCATCCTGAAACGGAGCGCGCATCGCGGCGTACTGGCTGGCGGGCACGCTCCCGGTGAAGACCAGGGTCTCGGTGCCCCGGCTGACCCCGGAGTACCGGCTGCGCACCAGGACCTCGTCGGCGTCCGGTTCCGGCAACGTCACCGGACGGATCTCACCCGTGCCGGGAGCCCGGAGCCAGAAGGCGAGGGCGGTACGCGTCACGGATTTTTCTCCTTACCTGCGTCCAGACCGAACCGATCCGTCGTATTTTCCGTAGTTCCCTGGCAGGGGTCGTCGATCATAAACACGGAGGCACGGTGTCCACAGTTCGAACCGGTCCGCAAATCGGGCTGATCGTCCAGATCGCGCTGCTGGCGGCGCTCGCCGCGACGGTCGGTCTCGGTGTCGCGGGCTGGCTGGCGGGCCTGGCGTACGGGGCGGTGACCTGCCTGGCGCTCGTGCGTGGGCTGCGTCACGCGGGCTCGGCCCGGCTGGGACCGGCCGACTGGGTGACGATGGGTCGCGGACTGCTGGTCGGGGCGGTGACCGCGCTGATCGCCGACTCGCTGACCGGCGATCGCCCCGCGCCGGTGGCGCTGCTGGTGACGATGACCGCGGTGGCCCTTGCCCTCGACGCGGTCGACGGCAAGGTGGCCCGCCGCACCGGGACGACAAGCGCCCTCGGCGCCCGGTTCGACATGGAGGTCGACTCGTTCCTGGTGCTGATGCTGAGCCTCTACGTCGCCCCCTCGGTCGGCGCCTGGGTGCTCGCCATCGGCCTGATGCGGTACGTCTTCCTGGTCGCCGGCTGGGTGCTGCCCTGGATGAACGCGCAGCTGCCGCACCGGTACTGGCGTAAGGTGGTCGCCGCGGTCCAGGGGATCATGCTCGCGGTCGCCGCCGCCCAGGTGCTGCCCGGGATGCTGACCACGGTCGTGCTGGTGGCCGCGATCGTCCTGCTGGTCGAGTCGTTCGGGCGGGACGTCAGCTGGTTGTGGCGGCACCGACCCGTCCGGACCGTGCCGGCATTTGTGGTGCCGGTGGCGCCGACCATGCCGACCGTGCCGATCGGCGTGCGACGGGCCGATCGGGTCGACGAGCGCGACCTGTCCACCGCCCCCGTACTGTCGCTGCGCTGACCCGGGAGACCCAGTTGTCGATCGCCGACCCGGCGTCCACGCCCGACGCCGACCAGAACCCGAGCACCACCACCGACGTGGGTGACGCCGCGTCCCGGCCAGCGCCGGTCACCATGCGCCGACGGATCCTCGCGCGGGTGGCCACGGCGCTCGCCGCGCTGCTGGTGCTTGTCACGTTCACCTTGCCCAACCGGCCGTGGCAGCTGGAACCCGGCGCGTTCCTACGGATCCCGCTGGAGGCGCTGCTGCTGGCGGCGCTGCTGCTCGCGCTGCCCGGTCGGCCCCGCCGGGTGGTGGCCGCGCTGGCCGGTGGGCTGCTCGGGCTCGTCGCCGTGGTGAAGGTCGGTGACCTGGGCTTCTACTCCTCGCTGGGTCGCCCGTTCGACCTGGTGCTGGACTGGTCGCTGCTGGACGAGGCGTTCACCTTCGTGGCCGAGTCGATCGGCCGGCCAGGCGCCATAGCCATCGCGCTCGGCATCGGGCTGCTGCTGCTGGCCGTTCCGCTGCTGACCGCCCTGTCCGCGGTACGGCTGTCCGGATTGCTGAGCCGGCACCGCACCGGCAGTACCCGGGCGGTTGCCACGCTGGTGGTGGTCTGGGCGGTCCTGGCCGCCTTCGGGGCGCGGATCGTGCCCGCCATGCCGATGGCCGACACCAACGCCACCATCCTCGTGCAGGAGCATGCCGCCGAGGTCCGGGACCGGCTGTACGACCGCCAGGCGTTCGCCACCGAGGTCGGGGTGGACCCGTTCCGGGACGTGCCCGCCGACCAGCTGCTCACCGGCCTACGCGGCAAGGATGTGCTGATCGCCTTCGTGGAGAGCTACGGCCGCGACGCGGTCACCGACGCCGAGTTCGCGTCCATTCCCCGGATGCTCGACGAGAGCGCCGATCGGTTGGCCACGGCCGGGTTCGCCACCCGCAGCGGCTTCCTCACCTCGCCGACCATCGGCGGAGCGAGCTGGTTGGCACACGCCACGCTGCTCTCCGGCCTGTGGGTGGACAACAACCAGCGCTACCGGAACCTGCTCGCCACCGACCGGTTCACCCTCGGTGACGCGTTCCGGCGCGCCTCCTGGCGTACTGTCGGGGTGATGCCGGCGGTCAACCAGGCCTGGCCGGAGGGCGCCTTCTACGGCTACGAGCAGTTCTACAGCGGCCCCGACCTGGGCTACCAGGGCCCCAAGTTCGCCTTCGCCCCGATGCCTGACCAGTTCGCCATCCACCAGTTCCATCAGCGGGAGCTGGCCGGGCAGCAGGACCGTCCGGTCATGGCCGAGTTGGCCCTGGTCTCCAGCCACTCCCCCTGGACGAAGGTGCCGTCGCTTGTCGACTGGGACACCATCGACGACGGCGAGGTGTTCCGGCGGGGCATCATCGGTACGCCGACGGCGCAGGCCCGCACCGGCTACCGGCACTCGGTCAGCTACACGCTGCGTACCCTCATCTCCTACGTGGAGCGCTACGGCGACGACGACACGGTGCTGGTCTTCGTCGGTGACCACCAGCCCGCGCCGGTGGTCACCGGTGAGAATCCGAGCCACGACGTGCCGATCCACATCGTGACCAAGGACCAGGCGGTGCTGCAGCGCATCAACGACTGGGGTTGGCAGGACGGCCTGACCCCGGACCCGAGCGCACCGGTCTGGCCGATGAACGAGTTCCGCGACCGTTTCCTCACCGCCTTCGGCCCCACCGGATCCCGCCCCCAAGCCCAACCCCGCTGACCCCCACCCCCGCGATCTTGCGCTTTCTGTCCCCGCAAGAGGGGCATAGGGCACATTTCGACGACCAAAACTGCAAGATCGCGGGGGTGGGGCGGGGGCGGGGGTGGGATGGGGTCGGGTCAGGTGGGTTTGTGGGCTACCAGGACGTCGCGGACGATGGCTTGGTCGACGCGGTGGGAGAGGGCGCGCCAGGGGCCGGTGTCGAGGACGGTCAGGCCGGCGGCGGTGAGGCGTTCGGCGGCGGCCTCGCGGCGGGCGACGTTCGTGTTCCACGAGATACCCAGCGCGCCACCGGGGCGCAGCACCCGCGCCCACCCGGGGGCGGCGGCGGTGAGCAGGGCGAGCGGGTCGCGGGCCAGCCCGTTCTCGGCGGTACGGCTACCGTGCTGCACCCCGTACGGCGCGTCGGCCACCACCACGTCGATCGTCTCCGGGCGGAAGAATTCACCGACCCGGGTGGTGTCGGCGTTCACCACGTCCACCGACTGCACGTCGCCCGCCTTGTGGGCCTCCTTCGAGGCGGCCAGTTCCACCCGTAGCCGCCGGCCGACCACCTTGCGCTCCCGGCGGATCGGCCCGGACTCCAACACCCGGTGCTTGATCCGCTTGCGCTTGAGCCAGGTGCTCAGAAACGTCTGGTACGCCTCGAAGTCCTTGCTGTCCCGGTCGAGACCGGCGGCATCGAAGCCGTACATCATCGCCTGGTTGAGCGTGGTGCCCCGCCCGCACAGCGGGTCGAGCACCCGGAACCGCCGGGTCAACAGCTCGCCGGCCCCGTCCGAGGCGAGCAGCGTGACGTTGAGCAGCAGCTTGGTGAACTGCTCGTTGGTCTTGCCCGGGTACTTCTGAATGGTGAGCAGGTCGTCGTCGAAGCGGTCCAGCCGGGTCACCGGCACGGGCCGCAGCAGGTCGCCGACGAACTCGAAGATCGCGTACGCGCCGGAGAGGTTGCTCAGCAGCGCGGCGTCCCGCTCGCTCAGGCCCCCGGCGACCTCGAACGTGATGTAACGCGCCCCGCCGATGGTCGCGGTCGCCACCTCACCGATCCGCCCACCGAGCACCGCGCCGCCGAAGATCTCCAGCTCCGCCCGCGTCAACTCCACGGCCGCCCCCGAGTACACCCGGTTACTCGACGGCAGACTCAGCACCCCATACCTCGCCACGACCGCCCACTATCCCACCCCACCCCCGCGCTCCCCCGCACCCCCTCGCCGATCATGCAGGTGTGGCACCCGGAACACCCCTTTCGAGGTGTTCGTGAGGCACCACAACTGCATGATCAGCGCAGCTGTCAGGCGGGGAGGCCGCCGACCTGGGAGTTGATCCAGGAGCGGATCGAGGTCAGGTCGCCGTAGATGGACGGGCCGGTGGCGCAGGTGGAGTTGTTGTTGCCCGCCCGGCTGGTTGCGCCGATGACGTTCCACACACCGTTGATCCGGCGCACCTGGGGGCCACCGGAGTCGCCGTAGCAGGCGCCCGCGTTGCCGTTGGTGTTGTTGGTGCAGATCTCGTACGGACCGTTGATGCCGCTGCACCGGCTGTCGGACACGATCGAGGTGTCCAGTTCGTGGGCCACGGTGGGCGCGGAGCCGCAGCCGCGGGGCGCGCAGGTCTGGCCCCAGCCGATGATCCGGGTGGCCGTGCCGACGGCGCCGGAGGTGGTCGGGATGGGTGCCGGCGCGTAGCTGACCGAGCTGGCGAGTTGGAACAGCTTGACGTCGATGCTCGGGTGGTTGACCGCCCGGCTGACCCGGACGACCGTGCCGCCGCTGGTGCGGTTGATGCTGCCCACCCGCACCGACGACGGGGTCGGGCAGTGCCGCGCGGTGACCACCCAGTTGGACTTGATCAGGGTGCCGGTGCAGCCTGAGGTGTAGACGAGCCACGGGTAGTTCTCGGTCGCCGGCCGGCCGTTGACCACCAGGATCCCGACACCGGCGTCCTCGGTCCAGGTGTAGCTGCCGGCCGCCGCCGACGCGCGCACGCTGCCGGCGAACAGCTGGTTGACCCGGCTCGCCTCAGCGGCGCTCGGGTACGCGTTGGTGCAGGAGACCGGCGCGCTGCTGCCGGACATCAGGTCGGAGCAGAGCCCGGTGCGCCGGTCGGGCAGACCGAGGATGTGACCGAACTCGTGGGTGGCGATCCTGGTGCGGTGGTAGCCCTGGTTGACCGCCTGCCAGCCCATCCAGATGCGTCCGGCGCCGAGCCCGGTGACCTGCGCCCGGGGCCAGCCACTGTCGACGTAGATGGTGACGCTGGCGGGCGTGCCGGGCACCAGCCGCACGTTGCTGACCCGACTGTTCCAGATCTGCGCGGCCTGGTCGAAGTTGGTCCGGAACTCGCCGGCCCGGCTGGCGTCGTAGTAGACGGTCCGGGCCGCCGAGGCGCTGGCGGCGGTGGCCACCTGAAGCCCCGTCGCCGCCAGCACCGCCGCCAGCGCGGCGGTGGCCGCGCGCAGCAGTTGTCGTCGGATCATCACGCACTCCCTGCGGACTGAGCGGCGCGCCGACACGCCGCAATCGATGTGCGTAAATATTAATGGGCGCCCCTGGACGGTTGTCATCGCGAAAGCGTCATACCGCCCGCCGCTGTTACCCCTGCGTTACGCCACGGCGAAACTGCCGTGGCGTAACGGCGCGACCGTGGGATTTCACCAGGTCAAGCCCGCACGTCCTGAGGGACGAGGCCGGCTGGAAGGGAGCACCGAATGAGGATCAGAAGGACCGTCACCACGCTGCTCGTGGCGCTCGCCGCGCTGATCGCCGCCACGGCCGCGCCGAGCACCGTCACGCAGGCGGCGACCGGCGCGCCGTACTGCGGGATCACCTGGGGCAGCGCCGACAAGACCGCCGGGGCGCTCAGCTCCGCACCACTGATCGACGTGCGAACCGGTAGGCACGACTGTCACGACCGGGTGGTGTTCGAGTTCGACGGCCCGGTCACCGGCTACAGCGTCGGCTACGGCGAGACGTACACCGAGGGTGAGGGGTTGCCGCTGTCGCCGTACACCGCCGGTGACGCGCTGCTGCGGGTCTCGCTGCGCGCCCCCGCGTACGACGACGAGCACCTCGCGACGGTGCCATACCGGACCGGCGAGCACGTGGCGAACGTGCTGCGCTACCAGACCCTGCGCGACGTGGTCTTCGGCGGCAGTTTCGAGGGCTACAGCACCTTCGCCGTCGGTGTCCGCGCCCGGCTGCCGTTCCGGGTGTTCGTGCTGGCCGGACCCGGCAACCACAGCCGGATCGTGCTCGACGTGGCGCACCAGTGGCAGGAATGACCGACCGCTGCGGTGAGGGTCCGGCACCGGCCGGACCCTCACCCTCGCCCGTCACGCCGAGCGACGTACCTGCCGTCCGGGACTACCCTGGGTGCATCATGGACGGCCGCGTGCTGGTGGTCGAGGACGACGCCTCCATCCGGGAGGTCACCGCCCTCGGGCTGCGTCGCGCCGGGTTCCGGGTGGACACCGCCGCCGACGGCCGGCAGGCGCTGACCGCCTGGCGGGCCGGGACCGTCGACCTGATCGTGCTGGACATCATGCTGCCCGGCCTGGACGGCCTCCAGGTGTGTCGGGAGATCCGGCGCAGCAGCGCGGTGCCGATCCTCATGCTGACCGCCCGTACCGACACCATCGACGTGGTGGTCGGTCTCGAATGCGGTGCCGACGACTACCTGCGCAAGCCATTCGACCTGCCCGAGCTGGTGGCCCGGGTCCGTTCGGTGCTGCGCCGCGCCGTGGTGCCACCCGAGCCCGGCGCGTTGCGGGTCGGCGACCTGGAGATCGACCCGGGCGCGTTCGTGGCCCGCCGGAACGGTCAGGAGCTGCCGCTGACCACGACCGAGTTCCGGCTGCTGCTGGAGCTGGCCCGCCGACCGGGGCAGGTGTTCACCCGCGAGCTGCTGCTGGACCGGGTCTGGAACCACAGCTACCTCGGTGACAGTCGGCTGGTCGACGTGGCGGTGCAGCGGCTGCGCGCCAAGGTCGAGGCGGACCCGGGCACCCCTCGGCTGATCCGCACGGTACGCGGCGCCGGGTACAAGCTCGTCGCCGGATGAGCGGCCGACGGCGATGGGTGCAACGCCAGCACGGGAGACGACGGCAGGATCACCGACCGTCCGTCCCGGCCGGCTGCGCCGCCGGCTGACCATCGCGTTCGTGCTGGTCGCCGGAATCTCCGCCGGAGTGCTCGCCGGTGGGTCGTACCTGCTGCTACACCAGGCCCGCTACGACGCGTCGTTGCACGCCGCCGCGGCCGACGCCCGCTACCGGCTGGTGCTCGCCGGGCAGTTCCTGCCGCTGACCGAGCAGCGCCGCAGCGACCTGCTGACCAGCTTCGAGGGCAGCGACCGGCACGTGGTGCTGATCGCCGGGAACACCTGGCCGTCGGACCCGGCGTACGCGCCGCACCTGACCGAGCGGCTGCGCAGCACCGTGGCAGCCGGGCAGCTCGGCTACCAGCGCGGCTCCGGACCGACGCGGCTGCTCGTGGTGGGCGGACGGATTCCCGGCTCGACCGCCGAGCTGTACGTGATCACCGACGAGAACGACCTCGCGGCCGGGTTGGAGCAGCTCCGCAACGCGCTCGCCGCCGGCTGGGTGCTTGTGGTGCTGCTCGCCGCCACGGTCGGGCACACCCTCGCCCGGCGCACCCTGGAACCGGTGGGGCGGGCCAGCCGGGCCGCGCGAGCCATCACGGAGGGCCTGCTCGCCACCCGGCTGCCGGTGGCCGGACGGGACGAGTTCAGCGGGTGGGCGGCGTCGTTCAACGAGATGGCCGAGGCGTTGGAGGCGAAGATCACCGCCCTGCACCACGCACAGGAACGCGAGCGGCGGTTCACGGCCGACGTGGCGCACGAGCTGCGTACCCCGGTGACCGCCCTGGTCGGCGCGGCCTCGCTGCTGCGCGACCACCTCGACCAGTTGCCCACCGATGCCCGGCGCGCCGGTGAGCTGCTGGTCATCGACGTGGTCCGGTTGCGTCACCTGGTGGAGGACCTGATGGAGATCTCCCGGCTGGACGCCGGGCGGGAGGCGGTGCACGTGACCGACGTGGACGCACCAGACCTGGTACGCCGGATCGTGGCCGCTCGCGGCTGGCCCGACCGGGTCACGGTCGACGGCGACGCGCTGCGCCTTCGCACCGACCCGCGCCGACTGGAGCGGGTGCTGGGCAACCTGATCGCCAACGCGGTGCAGCACGGTGGCGGTGAGGTGCGGGTGCGGACGGCCCGGGCCGGTGACCGGGTGCAGATCGACGTCGACGACCGGGGGCCGGGAATCCCGGCGGAGCACCTGCCCCGGCTGTTCGACCGGTTCCACAAGGTCGACCCGGCGCGATCCGGCGGCGGTAGCGGGCTCGGTCTGGCCATCGCCCTGGAGAACGCCCGGCTGCTCGGCGGCCGATTGACCGTGCACAGCACCCCCGGCACCGGCACCCGGTTCCGCCTCGACCTGCCCGACATCGCGCCCGCAGGCGTCCCGTCCGCAGAGCGCACCGGACCCGGACGGGCGTCTGCGGGGCTACCCCCCGACGTCGGCGGCTCCGAGCTGACGGGCGGCACCGGATGAGCCGATGCCGATCCGCGACGCTGATCGCGCTGGTGCTGCTGGTCGCCGGGTGCGCGCCGTCGCGGTCAGGCTCGCTCGGGCCAGCGCCCACCGCCGCCGCGCCGGTCGTGCCAGCTCCCACAAGCGTCGGCCCGTCCGCCCCCATTGCACCGACGCTGCCCACCGACGCCCCCGCACCGACCACGCCCGGCACGCGCGCCACCGGCGTCGCCCGGCCGGAGACCCTCACCCTTGAGCTGTGGTACGTCCGTGACGGGCGGCTCGTCCCGACCCGACGCACCCGACCCGCCACGGTGGCCACCTCCCGGCTGGCCCTGGCCGAGCTGGCCGCCGGGCCGACCCGGCGGGAGGCCGACGCCGGTCTGGTCACCCTGCTGCCGGACGGCGCCGAGGTGAGCCGGATCGTCGCCGGTGTCGCCACCGTCCGGCTGGCCGTCGTGGCCGACCCGGTCACCGCCCGGCTCCGTGAGGCGCAGGTGGTCTACACCCTCACCCAGTTTCCCACCGTGCGACAGGTCGACTTCGGCACCGCCGCACCGGCCGGCCGTGCCGACCACGCCGACCTGCTGCCACCGATCGTGGTCACCGGCCCGGTCATCGCCGGCCGGGTGACCAGCCCGGTCACCGTCACCGGCAGCGCCGACGTCTTCGAGGCGACGGTCAATGTCCGGGTGCTTGACGCCGCCGGCCGCCAACTCGCCACCGCCTTCACCACCGCCACCTGCGGCAACGGCTGCCGGGGCGGGTACCGGGTCGCCGTGAGATACCGGCTGTCGGCCGAGCAGAGCGGCACCATCGAGGTGTACGAGGTGTCGGCGGTCGACGGCTCCCGTACGAAGGTGGTCGCGGTGCCGGTGACCCTGGCCGCGACGCGCTGAGCCGGCCCCGCGGCGACGGGCGGAAGGTCGGTCGCGGCCGGCGATTCGATCTCGACGACCGCGGCTACGATCTCCGACGTGTCTGCGAACGCCGTAACCGGGATGACCGGTGCCTGGACGGCCGCTGCCTCGGCCCGCCGGACGGCGCTGCTGGTGCTGTCCGGGTTCGTCATCGCCGGGCTTAACACCGGCATCGGGTACGCCGCCGCTGGCACCAGGGCTGTCGCGATCGGGACCGGCATCGTCCTGTCGCTGGCCTTCGTGTTCGCCGTCCGCCTCCTGCACCGGGCGGCCTGGCTGGCCTTCCTCTCCTTCCTCCCGGCCCTCTTCGTCCTCGTCGGTTCGGTGCAGCTCGCCCCCGACCTGGCGCTCGAACAGCGCGGCGTACGCCAGGAGGTCACCGTCGTCGACGCACACGCCGACGGCAGCCGGCACACCTTCGCCCTTTCGGGCGCGACCGGGCCCCTTGCGGAACCGCTTGTCTACCAGGGCAGTGACCCCGGTTACCGGATCGGCGAGCGGCTCAGCGTGCTTACCGACCCGGACGGGGAGCTCACCCTCCAGGACGCCGACCGGGTCGACTCCGGCGGCAAGCTGATCGCGCTCCTGCTCGGCGTCAGCGGCTGGACCTTGATCGCCCTGCTCGCCGGGTGGCGTGGTCACGTCCGCCGCCGCACCGGCCGCGAGGACACCCTGGTGATCTAGCGGGTGGCGATGGTGTCGAGCCAGGACCGGATCCTCGGCCTGGGGCGGTCACCCCGGCAGCCGCCTCGGAAGGAGGGCCGGTCACGAGCGACGATTCTGCCCGACGGCCGGAGTCTTTTCTCTCGACACGGCACGGCTGGGCCGTTCGTCGGACCCTGATCGCACGACGTGACGGCGGCCACCACAGGAGGTTCACTGCATGACCGAGAACACTGCGAAACGTGACCGCATCGCCGTCTGGTCGCTGGTCCACGCGGAACGGGCGGCACTGGCCGACGACCTCGCCGGCCTGACCGCCGACCGGTGGGCCACTCCGTCGCTCTGCACAGGTCTGACGGTGCGTGAGGTCCTCGCCCATCTCACCGCGGCGGCGAGCCTGAACCCCGCGCGCTGGATGCTGGGCGTGATCCGATGCCGATGGGACTTCGACCGGCAGGTGCTCATGCGACTCCGGGAGCAACTGGGCGACACCCCCGACGACACCCTCGACAGGTTCCGCGGGATCGTCACCAGCACCACCAAGCCACCCCTGCCGGTGTTGGCGATGCTCGGCGAGCAGGTCGTGCACGGCGAGGACATCCGCCGCCCTCTGGGGCTGGAGCGCCCGTACCCGATCGAGACCCTCACCCAGGTAGCCGAGTACTTCGCCGGCTCCGACCTCACCGTGCCGGCCAAGGGTCGGATCGATGGGTTGCGCCTGGCGGCGACGGACGGCCCCTTCGCCACCGGTTCCGGGCCGCTGGTGTCCGGTGGCACGCTCGCGCTGACGATGGCGATGACCGGGCGGCGGGCCTACTGCGCGGACCTGACCGGCGACGGTGTGCCAATTCTGCTCGGCCGGTGCCCCACGGCGTGATCCCACCGTCCACCGGGTCGGTGAGCGCCGCCCACCGACCGTTAATGAGCCGTCCTCATGTTTGGCGTTGACCCTCCCACCCGGACGTGCGATATAGATATCCATGAAATCTGCGTCATCACCGTCCGCTCCCCCGCCGACGCTCGCCGCCGGCCAACCGCCGCGCCGGTCTGGTAGCCGTGGCCGGCGAGGGCTGGGCCGGCTCGTCGCTGGACTAACCGTCCTGGGCGTGCTGGTCCCGGCGGCACCGGCTCACGCCAGCTCACTGCCCAACCTGCCGCCCAACGCCGGCGGCTACGAGTCGTCGTTCTCACCCGCCTACGACTACGACACCGACGGCTGCTACGCCGTCTCCGCGATCAGCCCGGACGGCACGATCAACGGCGGGCTACGGACCACCGGGGCGATCAACGGCAGCTGCCGGGACCGCTCCGACCTGGACATGTCGCAGTCGTACGCCCGGTCCAAGTGCAACAACGGCTGGTGCGCGATCGTCTACGCCAGCTACTTCGAGAAGGACCAGGCCGTGCACGGCAGCGGTCTCGGCGGCCACCGGCACGACTGGGAGCACGTCATCTCCTGGGTCGACCAGGCGGCCAACCGGGTCGAGTACGTCAGCACCACCCAACACAGCAGCCGGCGCACCTACCCGCGCGCCCAGGTACGGTTCGACGGCACCCACCCGAAGGTCGTCTACCACAAGGACGGCGCGTCGACGCATTTCTTCCGCCTCGCCAACAACAACGACGAGCCGCCGGAGAACCACTACCACGTCTGGCACTACCCACCCGTGGTGGACTGGAACGGCTGGCCCAGCACCGAGCTGCGCAGCCGGCTGATGGACGCCGACTTCGGCGCCGCCACCATCAAGATCAAGGATGGCTCGTTCGAGTACCTGCTCAACGCCGCCAAGCCGGCCGGGATCCCCTTCGACCCGTACGGCTGACCGGCCGCGCGCCGGGACCGGCGGCACGATCACCGGTTCTGGCGTTCGATGCCGCGACGGACGAGGCCACGGATGCCGGGCAGGGTGAGCACCCGGATCGTGACCTCGTTCAGCCAGACGTGCAGGCGACTCGGTGGCGCGTACTGGTACATGCCCCGGCGGGCGAGCGCCTGCCGCTTGACGACCTCGGCGCGCAGGCCGGTCTCCCACTCGGTCAGCGCCGACCGGACGTCGTCGCCGTGTCGCCCCAGGGCGGTGCCGAGCTGGTCGGCACCGGCGAGCGCCAGGGCCGCGCCGTGCCCGGCGAAGAGGCTGACACACCAGGCCGCGTCACCGAGGAGAACCGTCCGACCGCTGCTCCACTGCGGCAGGTCCACCTGGCTGACCCGGTCGAAGTAGGCGTTGACCGGCTCGGCCTCCAGGTCACGCAGTGCCTCGGGTACGCCGCCGGCCACGTCCCCGAAGGCCGCGCGCAACGCGGGCACCGGCCCGCGTTGCAGTTCCCGCTCCGGGTCCGCACAACGGTAAGTGAAGAAGGCCGAGGACCGGCGCGGGCCCAGGTTGACGATTGCCGCCGTACGTCCCGGACCGATGAACGTGGTGGCAGACGACGCGGGCACGGCCTCGGGCGGACGGATTAGCGGGAAGGCCGCCACCACGTACGGCAGGTCGACCCGATGGCCGGTGCCGAACAGGGTCGTCCGGGTCGCGGAATGCACGCCGTCGGCGCCGACGAGCAGATCGGCCTCCTCGGTGGTGCCGTCGCTGAGCCTGACCACCACCCGGTCGGCATCCTGGTCCACGGACTCGACGGTGGTCCCGAAGCGGATCTCGGCCCGATCGCGTACCGCCTCGTACAGCACGTCCTCCAGATCACCCCGGAACACCGTCAAGGTGCGGGGGCCCAGTGCCGCCTCCGCGACGACCGAGGGCACCGTGAGCTTCGGCCGACCGTCCGCTCGGACCAGCACGGTGGTGAACGGGCCAAGCGCGTGCTCGGCGAGGGCGGGAACCAGACCGAGCCGCTCGACGGCGTCATAGCCCCCGCCGAGCAGGTTCACCAGGTAGCCACCACTGCGCCGGACCGGGGCACGTTCCACGACGATCGGCTGCCACCCGTCGCGTGCCAGTCGCAGGGCGGTGGCGAGACCAGCTATGCCGGCACCGACGATCACCGTTCGCTTCATTCGAACCCCCAGGTATGAGCGTTTGCTCAAACATGATGAGCGCATGCTCATCCGGGCGCAAGTTGCGTAGACTGCCGACATGCCACGCGGAGTCGCCATCACCGAGCCTCGGCAGCACCTCTTCGCCGCCGCGGAACGCCTGATCGCGACTGCGGGGCCCAGCCAGCTCACCAGCCGGGCCGTGACGCGGGAGGGTGGCGTCGCCACGGGGCTGCTGTTCGCCCACTTCGCCAGCTTCGACGACTTCCTGACCGGCTACGCGGTCGACCGGAGCTTCCAGATCGCCGCCGCCGTGGCCGGGCTCCCCGACCGCGCCGGCACCGGCACCCTCGACGCGAATCTCAGTGAGACGCTGCTCGCCACCCCGATGATCACGCTGCTCGCCGTCACCCGGCTGTTCGCGTACCGGCCGCCCCTGACGCAAGCCGTCGAAGCGGTGCTGGGCGGTGGAAGCGCCGCACTGTCGGCGCTCGAACGCACCGTCGCCGGCTACCTGACCGCCGAGCGGCACATCGGGCGGCTACCCGCAGCCGCCGACACCGAGGCGCTGGCCGTGGCGGTGGTCGGGGCGCTGCACCACATCGCCCTCACCGACGGAGACGACCCGGCAGCGGCCAGCCGCATCCGCCGCGCCATCACCGCCCTGACGACCGCCGCGACGGTGCGGGAGCCTTCATGACCGTACGTCCGGACGTTGTCGTCCTCGGTGCCGGAGTCGCCGGGCTCAGTACCGGCATCCGGCCGCGTTCACCGTCGCCTGGCTGCGCCCGGACAGGTTCCGGCGGGTGCTGTGCTGCCTGTCCAGCTTCGCCCAGATGCCCGGCGGCAATCCGTACCCGGAACTCATCGCCAACGAAGCCCGCAAGCCGCTACGCGTCTTCATGCAGGCCGGTCATCGGGATCTGCACTGGAACGAGCCGCCCCGCAACTGGCTCTCCCACAACCTGCGTGTCGCGGCCGCCCTGGCCGAGGCCGGCTACGACTTCCGGCTCGTGCTCGGCGACGGTGGCCACAGCCCCAACCACGGTGGCGTCCTCCTACCCGCCGCGCTGCGCTGGCTGTGGCGACCGACCGACACCTGACCTATCCCATCGCTCTTGGCACGACGTCGGGCGTTGCGGCCAGCAGCAGCGCCGACCCGGCCGCAAAGACGGCCGCGCCGAGATAAACCAAGCCCGGTGACGCGTACGTCAGCGACCAGCCGAACGCCACTCCGGCCGTGATCGGCACGACGGTTTCCGCCACGGCGCCGATGCCGGTCAGCGCGCCCTGCACGGTGCCCTGTTCGTCGGCCCGCACACTGCGGGAGATCCACGACTGTGCGGCGGCACCCGCGAGCGAGCCGAGCACGCCGACTGCGCACATGAGATAGAGCAGCCACGGCACGGACACGAACGCCGTACCGGACAGCGAGACGAGGCCGAGGAGGCTGCCGGCCACTGCGGCACGTTTGTCGCCGAGACGGCGCACCACCGGTCCCACGGCTCGGGCCTGGTAGACCACGCCGGCGAGCGCGGATACGGCCAGCACGAGCCCGATCTGGGTGGTGCTGAAGGCGAACTGGTGGGTGAGGTAGAACGTCCAGGTCGACTGGTGCGTCATCCTGGCGACGTCGGCGCAGAATCGGGCGCGGGCAAGGCGACCGAGCACCGGTCGGCGCAGGACGGCAGCGATGGCACCGATCGGGTTCGCCAGCCGCAGGGTCACCGGGGTGCTCGGGTCACCGGGTCGTGACTCCGGCAGGACGAACCAGCCGTACGCGGCGTTGGCGAAGCACAGCACGGCGGCGGCGACGAAGGGCAAGCGTACGTCGACGGCGCCGAGCAGGCCACCGAGGACCGGACCGGCAACGAAGCCGAGCCCGAACGCGGCGCCGATCAGCCCGTACGCCTGGGCCCGCGCCCCGGGTTCCGTGACGTCTGCGATGTAGGCGTTGACCACTGTGTACGTCGCCGCGCAGGCACCGGCGGCAGCGTGGAACACCAGCAGGGCCCACGGGCTTGGCGATGCCGCGTGGGCCAACCAGTCGACGCCGAGGCAGGTCAACGACGCGAGCAGGACCGGACGGCGGCCGTGGCGGTCGGACAGCCGCCCGAGCAGCGGCGAGACCACGAACTGGAGCAGCCCGTAGACCGAGCCGAGCAGGCCGGACCAGAAGACAGCTGCCGCGGCGTCCTCGGTGATCGAGGTCATCAGGGCCGGCACGATCGGCACGATCAGGCCGAGCCCGAGCATGTCCAGGAAGACGGTGCCGAGGAGAACGGTGAGGGCGGGCGCCCGGCGCATTGCGACTCCTGAGTGTCGAGAGGGCAGGGCCCCCTCGCACTCACGGTCCGCCGAAGGTACGGAGGATCAGAATATGGGCGCTGTCAAACCGTTTTCGACGTCGTTCGCCGTGGTCGACGCCGGTGCCACCGCCCGGCGAAATCAGTGGACGACGGCTTCCCGGGGTGACCGATGATGGGTCCGTGGCCGAGACGACGTCCGTGGTGCGCAGAACGAATCTTCCCGCCTCGAGCGCGGCGGGGGCGTGGCAGGCGTTGGTTCTCGACGTCGGGCAGCCAGACCGACCGGCCCTGCGGGTGGAGGCAGCCGGGCGTGGCCTGCTCGTGCTGCGGCGTGGCGACGCGATCCTGCTGCTGGCCAGTGTGGCTGATGACCACTTCGGCGTCGCGTACGCGTCAACGGGCCAGCACCGCCCGCCGGTGCCGCCGATGAGCGCGGCCCGGGCGGCGGCCGTCGGCGCCGACAGCGGCGGCGCCTGGCTGGCTCGGTGGGCTCATCACTTCGCTACCGCGCTGACCGGGACCGGCGCAGGCCCGCTGCATGCCGGCCGCTGGGTCATCAGCGGCGACGACGGGTACCCGGACGCCGGCGCGACACAGCGACCGACCCCTGTTCCGCTGCCGCATGACCGGGGCTGGATCGACTGGTTCGGCGGGGACCGGCACCGGCAGATCCTGCCGCTCCGCCCGCTGGCGGGCCCCGGCTCCGCGCGGGTCAAGGCGTATCGGAGGCAGTTCCGGGAGGGTGTCCTCCCACCGGTCCTGCTGTGGTGGATCAGCGGCCTCGACTGCCACGTCGTGCTGGACGGTCACGATCGGCTCGTCGCCGCGCTCGCCGAGGACGGACAGCCACCGCTGCTCCGGCTCTCCTCGGTAAGCCAGCACCAGGTCGACGGTGACACGGACACCGCCGTACGCCGCTACTCGACGACCACCGAGGCCGTACGACTCCAGGTGGCCGCCGGTACGCCCGGAGCGGCGGACGCCCTCGCCGCCGTGCACCGCCGTCTCGCCCGCAAGCTGAGCAGGGTCGGAACCGGTTACGGCACCAGCCGCGCCTGGCCCCTGCGGGGCGGCCCGGCGAACTGGCACCGGCTCGCCGAAGCGCAGGCTCCGGACTGGCACGCGGAGATCTCAGCGGCAGACGACGGGTACGGCCGGCGCCCGCCCCCCGACGGGCGCCGACCGCACCTCAGCCCTTCACGCAGATCACCTGCTTGAGGTGAGCGACCACCTCGACCAGGTCCTCCTGCTGCGCCATCACCTCGTTGATGTCCTTGTACGCGCCGGGGATCTCGTCCACCACCCCGGCGTCCTTGCGGCACTCCACTCCCGACGTCTGCGTCGCCAGGTCTGCGGTGCTGTACGTCCGCTTCGCCTGGGCCCGGGACATCCGCCGGCCCGCCCCGTGCGAGGCCGAGCGGTAGCTCCAGTCGTTACCTGAGCCACGGACGATGTACGAGCCGGTGCCCATGGAACCGGGGATGATGCCCAGGTCACCGAGGCCGGCCCGGATGGCACCCTTGCGCGTCACCAACACGTCCACCCCCTCGTAGGTCTCCTCCGCCACGTAGTTGTGGTGGCAGCTGATCGGCTCGTCGTACGTGATCTGCGGGAACCGGTCCCGCATCAGGTTCATCAGGACGGCGAGCATGACGGCGCGGTTGCGCCGCGCGTACTCCTGCGCCCACCACAGGTCCCGGCGGTAGGCGTCCATCTCCGGCGTGCCGGCGAGGAACACCGCCAGATCCCGGTCGGGCAGGTCGGCGTTGTGCGGCAGCCGGCGGGCCACCGCGATGTGGCGCTCGGCCAGTTCCTTGCCGATGTTGCGGGACCCGGAGTGCAGCATCAGCCAGACCCGCCCGGCGTCGGCACCACCCTGTTCCAGGCAGACCTCGATGAAGTGGTTGCCGCCACCGAGGGTGCCGAGCTGCCGACGGGCCCGTGACTCCAGTTGCGCCACCCGCCGGTCCAGGTCGGTGAAGCGCCGCCAGAAGTCGTCCCAACCGCGCTGTTCCAGCCCCCGTACCCGGCGCGGGTTCACCGGCTCGTCCCGCTGCGCGAAGCCGACCGGAATGGCGGCCTCCACGGCCCGGCGCAGCCCGGCGAGGTCGTCGGGCAGGTCGTCGGCGGTCAGCGAGGTACGCACCGCCGACATGCCGCAGCCGATGTCGACTCCGACGGCCGCCGGTGACACCGCCTGCCGCATCGCGATGACCGAGCCGACCGTGGCGCCCTTGCCGAAGTGCACGTCGGGCATGACCGCGACGCCCTGCACCCACGGCAGCGCGCCGATGTTGCGCAGCTGCCGCGCGGCCTGCGGCTCGATGGCGTACGGGTCGGTCCACACCCGCACCGGCGCCCGCGTTCCCGCGAGCAGGCTGAAGCCCATGGTGGTGTTCTCCTGGTTCTGAGGCGAAGCCCGCCGATCATGCGCCTGCGGTCGGTGGAATGCAGCTTTTGCCCCGATTTGGAGAGACCACGACTGCATGATCCACGGCCGCGCGGGGGCGGGTGGCGGGTTGATGTGAGAGATGCCGGGGCAACCCGGGGTCGGTTGGGGTGGTCGCGGGATCGTCGGCGAATCCGAGCCGTCAGGGTCTGCCCTGCGGCGGCGCGCCGAGCGCCGGGACTACCTGCTGGTCGTCGGGAGGGCGGGTCTGCCGGCGAGCGCGACGGCGGGGCACCACAAACAACGACCGACCTGGCTGCGGTTCAGTTCTCGCACGGCATACTCCTTCCGGCTTCCGTCGTGATCGACCTGATGCGGGAAAGGCTAGGCATGATCCGCGCCGCCCGCAATGGATATTGAACCGGGGCTGCCAGCTGTCGAGGGCCCGGTCAGGCCGGCGCGGAGTGCTCCCGCTCGTCGGCGACACGGTCCAGGTGGGCGGCGAGTTCGTCGGTGACCAGCAGGTCGGTGCGGATGTCCTCGTGCGGGTACGCGACCCGGCCGACCATGTGGGCGGCAACCGGGGCCGTGGCAAGGGAGAAGGCACCGACCAGCACCAGCGTGGTGATGTCCACCCCGGTACGCAGTCGCAGAGCGCACCCGACAAGCACCAGCAACAGACCGAGCACCTGCGGTTTGGCCGCCGCGTGCATCCGGGTGAGCAGGTCGGGGAAGCGCACCAGGGCCACCCCGGCGGCCAGGCTGAGCAACGCTCCGGCGACCAGACAGATCGAGGCCACGACGTCGAACACCACGTCCAGGTTCACGGCTGGCTCCCGTCCGAGGTGGTGGACGTGGCGTTGTCGTCACGTCGGGCGGCGAACCGGGCGACGCTGACCGAGCCGACGAATCCGAGCACGGCGAGGACGACCAGCACGGGCAGCGCGGTGGCGTCCCGGCTGTAGGCGGCCTCCGTGGCGATCGCCGCGACGATTATGGCCAGCAGCACATCGGTGGCCACCGCCCGGTCGAGGATCGACGGCCCGCGGATGACCCGGGTGAGGGTAAGCCCGCCGGCCACGGCGAGCAGCACGGTGACGGTCACGGCGACCGCGGTCATGCGGGTACTCCTTCCCGATCAGCCGGATTCTCCCGGATGCGGCGCAACTCCTCGGGTGAGCCGATGGCCTCGACGATGCGGGCCTCAAGCTCCAGCACGCCGCGGCGGAATCGCTCGACCTCGTCCCGGCTGGTCACGCCCAGTACATGGATGTAGAGCGTGCCGGTCCGCCGGTCGGCCTCCAGGATCAGGCTGCCCGGCAGTAGCGACAACGCCTCGGCGGTGAGCGTGAGGTTGAGGTCGGTGTTGACCCGCAGTCGCGCCGCGATGATCGCGCTCTGCGGGGTGTGGCCAACCCGCATGGCCAACCAGGCGACCTGCGCCGAGGCCACCACGAGGTCGCGCAGGAAGTGCAGCCAGAAGCGGAGCATCGGCAGTGGGTGGATGCGGCCGGCGAAGGTCACCGGCGGCAGCGGGAACACGGCAAGCAGGACGGCGGCCACCACCAGTCCACCGATGATGTTGGCCCAGGAGAGGGTGCCCCAGAGCAGCACCCAGACGGCGACCAGCGCGGTCACCGCGATGACCTGGTTGCGCCGCCGGGCCGTGCGGCTCAGCGCGGGGCGTAGCGGCTCGTTCGGCTCCGCCGGGGTCATCGGGTCGGAACTCACGGCGCACCTCCCGGGAAGACGGCATCGACGTACGGCGTCCGGCGCAGCAGGTCGTCGGCGGCGTCGGTGCTGAGGTCGAACAACGGGCCGGCGACCACGGTCAACGCGAGGCCGAGCACCACCAGCGCGAGCGTCGGCGCGATCATCAGCTTGGGCAGCACAGCGCCTGACTGCCCGCCACGGTCCGGCTCCACCGCGCCCTCGGTACGGGCCGCCTGCTCGGCGTCGTCGGCGGCCGGCATGTCCACGTGCGGCGTCCGCCAGAAGGCCAGATTCCACACCCGGGCGATGGCGTAGAGGGTGAGCAGGCTGGTGACCAGCCCGCCGGCCACCAGGATCCAGGCCAGCACGCCCCCGTCGTCGACGCCCGCCTGGATCAGGCCGAGCTTGCCGAGGAACCCGGAGAACGGCGGGATGCCGGCGAGGTTCAGCGCGGGCACGAAGAACAGCACGGCGAGCACGGGTGACAGCCGGGCCAGGCCACCGAGACGGTCCAGCGCGGTGCTGCCGCCCCGGCGTTCGACCAGACCGGCGGCGAGGAACAGGGTGGTCTGGATGGTGATGTGGTGCACCACGTAGAAGATCGCCGCGGACAGCCCGAGCGACGAGGTGAGGCCCACCCCGAACAGCATGTAGCCGATGTGGCTGATCAGCGTGAACGACAGCAACCGCTTGATGTCCGACTGGGCGACCGCGCCGAGGATGCCGACCACCATGGTCAGCACCGCCGTCACCAGCAGCAGCGTGGCGGTGCGCCCGCCGGGGAACAGCAGCGTCTCGGTACGGATGATCGCGTACACGCCGACCTTGGTGAGCAGGCCGGCGAAGACCGCGGTGACCGGGGCCGGCGCCGTCGGGTAGCTGTCCGGCAGCCAGGCCGACAGCGGGAAGACCGCCGCCTTGATGCCGAAGGCCAGCAGCAGCATGCCCTGCAACAGCAGGCGCAGGTCGTCCGGCAGGGTGTCCAACCGGTCGACGAGTTGGGCGAGGTTGAGCGTGCCGGTCGAGGCGTAGACCAGGCCGATCGCGATCAGGAAGATCACTGAGGAGAGCAGGCTCACCACCACGTAGGTGGTGCCGGCACGGATCCGGTTCTCCGTGCTGCCCAGGGTCAGCAGCACGTAGCTGGCGACCAGCAGGATCTCGAAACCGACGTAGAGGTTGAACAGGTCACCGGAGAGGAACGCGTTGCAGACGCCGGCGGTCAGCACCAGGTAGGTCGGGTGGTAGACCGACAGCGGGGTCTCCTCGTGGCCGTCGGCCATGCCCTGCCCGATCGAGTAGACCAGCACGCATAGCGTCACCGCGGCCGAGACCACCAGCATCAGCGCGGCCAACTGGTCGGCGACCAGCACGATGCCCAACGGGGCGACCCAGCCGCCGACCTCCACCACCAGCGGTCCGTGCAGGCTGGACTGCACCAGCAGTGCCGCCGACACCGCCACGGTGGCGGCGAGCACGGTGAGGCTCACCCACCGCTGGGCGTGCGGACGGCCGAGCAGCAGCAGCGTCAGCGCCGCGCCGAGCAGTGGCATCACCACCGGCAGCGGTACGAGGTACGTCATCCGGCCCGACCTGCTTCCACCACGTCGACGCCCGGACGGGCACCGCCGGCCGGCCCGTCGTCGTCACCGTCACCGGTGCCGACCTCGATGTCGGCGGTGCCCGGACCCTCGTCGCGGATCGCGAGATCCATGATTCGGCGGTCCTCGACATCGTCCTGCACTTCGTCGTGCCCGTTGAGGTGCCAGCTGCGGTACGCCAGGGCGAGCAGGAACGCCGTCATGCCGAGGGTGATGACGATGGCGGTGAGAATCATCGCCTGAGGCAGCGGATCACTCATCTGCTCCGGATCGGTGGTGCCGACGATCGGCGCTCCACCGGCCCGTCCGCCGGTCAGCAGCAGCAGGTTGGCGCCGTTGCCGAGCAGGATGACACCCATCAGCACCCGGGTGAGGCTGCGTTCCAGCAGCAGCGTCACTCCGGCGGCGACGAGCACTCCGACCACGATCACGTAGGTGAGGTTGGCGCTCACACCAGCTCCTTTTCCCGGCTCTCGGCGGTTTCGCTCTCGGTCTCGGTCTCGCTCTGCCGGTCCATCTCCGCGCCGAGGCTGCGCAGGATGTCCAGCACCAGACCGACGACGATCAGGTAGACACCGACGTCGAAGAAGACAGACGTGACGAAGTGGACGTGCCCCAGCACCGGTAGGTGGAAGTCGAGGACCGCGCTCTGCAGGAACTCGCCGCCGAGCAGCATCGCGCCCACGCCGGTACCGACGGCGACGAACAGCCCGGCACCGAGCACCACACCGGCGTCCACGGGTGCCGCGCCGTTGAGTTCGGTGCGCCCGCCGGCCAGATAGCGCACGGCCAGCGCGAGACCGGCTACCAGGCCGGCGGCGAAGCCGCCACCCGGGGCGTTGTGGCCGCTGAACAGCAGGTAGATGGAGAAGAGCACGATCGCGTGGAACAGCAGCCGGGTCACCACCTGGAGGACCACCGACTGGGACCGGGTGGTGGCACCGGTGGTCAGCCACCGTGGGCGGTTGTATCCGGCCCGGCCGTCGCCGGGAATGTCGGCCCGCCGGTGCAGGTCGCCAGTCCGGCGGAAGATCAGGCTGGCCACACCGGTGGCGGCCACCACCAGCACGGCGATCTCACCCATCGTGTCCCAGGCCCGGATGTCGACCAGGGCCACGTTGACGATGTTCTTGCCACCGCCGTACGACACCGCCTCGTCGGGAAAGCCCACCGAGACCGGAATGGCCTGGCGCGAGCCCGTGGCGACGTACGCCATGCCGGCGGTGACCGCACCGACGGCGACGCCGATCGCGACGCGACCACGCCGGCTGGAACGGATCGGCCGCTCCGAGAACCGCACCGGCAGGCGACGCAGCACCAGCACGAACATGACGATGGTGACGGTCTCCACCAGGAACTGGGTGAGCGCCAGATCGGGTGCGCCGTGCAGGATGAACAGCAGCGCGGTGCCGTAGCCGGCCACGCCTACCAGGATCATCGCGGTGAGGCGGCGCAGGGCGCGGGCGGCCAGCACCGCCGCCACGATCACCACGGCGGCGGCCACCCCCTGCAACGGGGTGTCCCAGAGGTGGAACCGCTGCGGCCAGGGCGCACCGATCAGCAGCGCCCCGCCGGGCAGCAGCACCAGCACCACCAGGATGACGCCGAGGTAGAACGGCAACGAACCACGCTGGGTGGCACCGGTCAGCTCCACGGCCAGCCGGTCGACGCCACCGATGACCCGCGCGTAGACGGTGGCGCTGTCGAAGGGCAGCCGCAGCGCGGCAGGCACCCGTTCGCGGCGGCGCAAGAGGTGGAACAGCCCGGCGCCGCCGGCCACCGCCAGCACCGACAACCCCAGCGCCGGGGTCAGCCCGTGCCACAGTGCCAGGTGGTAGCCCGGCTCGGCGCGGGGATACAGATCGGCGTACGGGGCGAGCAGCCGGTCCACTGCCGGGGCGAGCAGTCCGGCCGCAGCGCCCGCGAGGGCCAGCGCCGCCGCCGGGGCGATGAACGGCCAGGACACGGTCGCCACCTCGGAAGGCGCGGTGTCCGGCTTGCTGGCGAAGGCGCCCCAGAGGAACCGCAGCGTGTACGCGACGGTCAGCGCCGATCCGAGCACCACACCGGCCAGCACCATCAGGTCGGACCCGCTGCCGTGCAGCAGCGCCTCGACGGCGGCCTCCTTCGCGACGAACCCGGCCATCGGCGGCAGGCCCGCCATCGACGCCGCCGCGAGCGCGGCCACCCCGGCGAGCACCGGCGCCCGCCGGCCCAACCCACTGAGTTCGCGCAGGTCCCGGGTGCCGGCGACATGGTCGATGAGCCCGACGGTGAGGAACAGGGTGGCCTTGAACAGGGCGTGCGCGAGCACCATGGCCGCTCCGGCCAACGCGGTGTCGCGGGTGCCGGCGCCGAGAATCACAATCAGCAGGCCGAGCTGGCTGACCGTGCCGTACGCCAACAGCAGCTTGAGGTCGGTCTGGCGCAACGCCGCCCACCCGCCGAGGAACATGGTGACCACGCCAGCGGTCAGCAGCACCGGCCGCCACGGGGTGACGTCGGCGACCGCCGGCCCCATCAGGGCGACCAAAAACACGCCGCCTTTCACCATCGCGGCGGCATGCAGGTACGCGCTGACCGGGGTCGGTGCCGCCATCGCACCCGGCAGCCAGAAGCTGAACGGGAAGATCGCCGACTTGCTGAGCGCGCCGAGCAGGATCAGCACCACGGCCACGGCGAGGTATCCGCCGTCGGGCAGGTTCCCGGCGATCTCGGACCAGCGGTAGCTGCCGGCGTGCTGGCCGAGCATGACGAACCCGGCGAGCATCGCCAGACCGCCCAGCGTCGTCACCAACAGCGCCTGCATGGCCGCCCGCCGGCTGGCCCGTTTCGCCGGGTCACTGCCGATCAGCAGGTACGAGAAGACGGTGGTCAGCTCCCAGAACACATAGAGCAGCAGCAGATCGTCGGAGACCACCAGGCCGAGCATCGCCCCGGCGAAGGCGACGAAGACGGCGGCGAAGCGGCCGAGACCGGGATCGTCGCTGCGGAAGTAACGCGCGCTGTAGGCCAGCACCAGCGACCCCACCCCGCCGACCAGGACGACCATCAGCCAGGACAGCGTGCCCATCCGGAAGGCGAGTTCCAGCCCGAGTTGCGGCACCCACGGCACCGTCTCGACCACCGGCGCACCGTCCCGTACCCCGGCGGCGTGCGTGAACGCCCAGACCAGCGTCGCGCCCGGTGCCAGCGCCACCAGGTAGAGGGCGTTACGCCCCCACAGCCGCACCAGACTCGGGGCGATCACCGCTGTCAGCGCATGGGCCGCCACCAGTGCCAGCACGCAGCCTCCCCAGAGATCATCAGACGGTGTAACGACCCTATCCGGTGACGCCCGTTATCCGCACCCGTCGTGATTCTGATCAAAGACGGACGCGACGGCAGGTGGTCACTCCTTGCCTACCCGGCGGAGGCGGCCGTCGTCGCGGTCGATGCGCAGCTCCCGTTCGAGCTCGACGATGAGCGTACGCAGGTCGTCGAGACGTTGACTGATCGCGATCCGGTCCACCTCGTCGGGGACGCCGTCACCGTCGGAGTCGTAGCCGGGGCCCAACCCTTCGGTCATCTCCAGCCGGCGCGCCTCCTCCATCGAGTTGACGAAGACCGCGATCAGGATGTTGAGCAACAAATTGACAGTGATCACCACGTAGCTGCCGTAGTAGAGCACCGTCCAGGGCGAGAACTCCATCCCCTGCTCGATGAGATCCGGCAGCGTCTCCAACGACAGCAGCACGAACAGCGTCAGCAGGGAGCGGCCGATGTCTCCGTACTGCTCCGGATAGACCTCGCCGAAAATCAACCAGCCGGCCATGCCGTACACGTAGAGCGTCACCACGGCCAGGGCGAAGAAGCCGCCGATGCCGGGCAGGCTGCGCCACAGCGCGGCGACGATCGTGCGCAGCCCGGGCGAGAACCGCACCAGCCGGACGATCCGCAGCACCCGGACCACCCGCAGCAGCGCCGAGTCGCCGTGCAGGCCGGGGATGAAGATCGCGGCGATCACCAATAAGTCGAAGACGTTCCAGCCGTGCCGGAAGAAGTCCTGCGGACGGCGACCGTACGCCAGGATCCGGATGGTGATCTCGGCGACGAAGACCGTCCGGAAGCCCCATTCCAACGCACGCAACGCGGTGCCCGCCGGCCCCAGATCGGGGTACGTCTCCAGGCCGAGCACGATCCCGTTGGCGAGGATCACCACGACGATGGCGATCTCGAACGAGCGGGACGCGGCGAGCCGGGCGCAGCACCCGAACAACCTGGTGGTACGCGCCCGTCCGCCTCGCGGAGCCGGCACAGGCGCACCACTCATCGTGCGACCGGCCCCGGTGCGGACACCGGGGCCGGTGTGGCCACCCACCGTGCGTCGGCGGCGCGCTGACGTACGGCAATCATGGGCGACAGCCTACGGGGCGACGGAGGCCGCGCTCAGCCGCCCAGCCGGCGCACCATGTTCATCACCGTCTCCACCTGGGCACCACCCTTGATCGGGTAGTTGGTGGCGCCGAGGTAGCCCCACCAGTCCCAGCATCCGTTCGGGTTACTGGGCACGGTGATGGCCTGCGGGTACAACACGATCGTGGCGTTGGTGTCGGCGTACTGGTTAAGGTTGGCCCGGTCCACGAAGGCGGTGCCGACCCGGCTGTGGCCCTGGAGGCAGCCGTGCAGCGCCACCAGCAGCCGGCAACTCGCTCCCGAGGCGCAGGACGACGGGACGTAGGCGAAACCGTTGGCGTCCATGCTCAGGCCGTTGGCCCAACCACCCGGCGCGAAGCCGTTCTGGCTGAACCGCACCAGCGTGCCACCGAGCGGCCCGGTGTTCGGCGGCTGCACCGAGCCGAAGAGTTTGCGCAGGAAGGTGTGCTGCGGGTCGGTGCCGCAGTCGTTGAGGTACGGCGCGGCCGTGGCCGTGCAGCCCACCGTGCCGTAGGGCGTTACCCAGCCATGGCCGGCGGCCGTGCCGCTGTCGTACTGGACGCTGGCGCCGAAGTGCTGCTGATAGCGGACCAGGTCGTCACTCACCGACCGCTTCACGGTGCCGTCGGATCCACCGTGGAAGACGTAGACCGGCTCGCCGGACAGCCCGCTGACCGGGTCGACCCAGCCGTACCCGGCCCAGGTCCGGGTGTACGACTGCAACGCGCTCAGGTACGTCGGGTAGATGTTGTCGCCGCAGCCGTACAGCGCCTGCGCGACGTTGTTCTGCGCGCAGTAGTAGGGGCCGGCGGCGAACAGCGCCGCTCCCCTGATCCGCTTCGAGTAGGCCACCTGGAGTTGGCCCGCCAGGTAGGCGCCGGAGGAGACGCCGGCGACGTACACACCCGAGATGCGGTAGGTCGACAGGCTTCCGGACACGGGACTCTTGGTGTGCGGGGTGTCGGCGGCTTGGGCGGGTGCCACCGGGGTGAGCAGCAGAGCCGCGACGGCGGCGGCGAGCAGCCGCGAGACAGGTCTGATCATGACGCTCCTGGGGTCCGGTGAGCGCCGGCGGTGGTGTCGGCGTACGGCGACGCTAGCGTGACCTGCGTCACCGCCGACATGAGCGCAACCCACACCTCACCGAGCCCCACAGTGGTGCCGGCCACCGTCCCGCCCTCTCACCCACCAAGCACCGTCCATATGAGAGACACTGCGTTCTGTCGCTTGCGGCAACCTTGCGGGCGTCAGCCGGCCGAGGAACGGGTCACCGGCAGGTCGAAGTAGGTGTCGGGCCAGGGTTCGTCGCGGTAGCGGAAGTGCCACCACTCCCGGTCGTAGCCGACGAAACCACCGTCGGCCATCAACTGCCGCAGTTGCCGTCGGTTCTCACCGGCGACGGGTCCGACGCGGTCCGAGTCGGTGTGCGACAGCGGGTCGAAACAGTCGAAGCCGGTACCCATGTCGACGCTGTTGTCGGGGAAGCGCTGCGCACGTGGGGCGGTGCAGGCCAGCAGCGGTTGACCAGGTTCGAAGCGGGCCTGCTCGGGCGGCGGCACGTCGACCAGGGTGAGGTCGACGGTGCTGCCCCGGCTGTGTGCGCTGGGTGCGCCGAGATAGCCGCGGTCGACCAGCTCCGCTTTGGCCACCCGAGGGTAGAACTCGGCCTTCATGGCGTCCTGCCCCGGTTGGCCGGCCCAGTTCAGGAAGTCCTCGGTGGCCCGCTGCGGGCGGTAACAGTCGTACACCTTGAGGCTGCGGCCGACGGCGAGCGCCGCCTCCTGCACCCGGCGCAGCGCCTCGGCGGCGCGTCTGGTGAGCAGGCACAGGGGTTCCTGGTAGCCGTCGACGCGGCGGCCGATGAAGTTGTACGCCGTGGCGTACCGGATGTCAGTGAGGATGCGACGGTCGACATCGGACAGCACCACGAAGCCCGGCGACACCGACGGCGAAGGTGGTGGCGGTGCCGGCTCCGGCTCGTCGTCCCGTCCGCAGCCGACAGCCATGACCGCCAACGCCGCCGTCACCGTCAGGCTCAGCCGGGCGAGGGAGCGCGACGATGCCGAGCGCGGCGGCGTGCCCGCCGTCCGCGCCGGGTCGCCCCTCGGCCAGTGCCGTCGCCGCATCACCTCAACGCCGACCGGCACGCGTCCCGGCGGTACGGTGCCGGCAGCGACGGCGGCCGACCAGACCGCCCGCGAGCAGCGTCACCCCGACGGCGAGGCCGATCAGGGAAACCGACCGCAGGCGACCGGCCAGGATCGCCGAGCGCGATGTCTCGGCCCCGGACGCGCCGCCGGGCAACGCCTGTGGGGGTACGGCGGCAGGTGGGGCCGAGGCGGTGGCCGCACCCGGGCTCACCAGCACTCCCACCGAGGCCGCCGGAGGCAACTCGAATCCCCAGTCGAGCAGGGCCGCACCCTGTTGCCAGCCCCGCTTGTCGATCACGTCCGCACCCAGCAACGTCACCACGAGCCGACGTCCGCCCCGCTCGGCCATCCCGACGTAGGTGTGTCGGGCCAGGTCCGTGTAGCCGGTCTTGCCGCCCAACGCGCCGGGATAGTGGTAGAGCAACTGGTTGTCGTTGTCGATGGTGAATCCCTTGGCGCGCTGTCTCGGCTGGGCCGGGACGCTAGCCTCGCGAGTGGCCACGTAGCGCCGGAAACGTGCGTCGGCGAAACAGGCCCGGGTGATCAGAGCCAGGTCGTACGCGCTTGTGAACTGTCCGGGACCGTCCAGTCCGGAGGGGGTCGCCGCGTGGGTCTGGTACGCGCCGAGCAGTCTCGCCTGCTCGTTCATCGCCCGCAGCCCGCCGGCCATGCCGTCGGCACCACCGCCGAGGCGGGCCAACGCGTTCGCCACCTCGTTTCCCGAACGCAGCAGCAACCCCAGCCAGAGGGTCTCTACTCGGTACCGACCGCCCGCCACCAGCCCCACCGCGGAACTCCCCGGTTCAATGTCAAGATCACCTGCGGTGATGGTGACGACGTCGGCCGGATCAAGTCTCGGCAGCATGGTCGCGGCCAGCAGCAGTTTCTGCACGCTGGCCGGGGTCGCGTACTCGTGAGGACCGCAGCCACCCAGCACCTCACCGGTGTCCAGATCGGCCACCAGCCACGAGGTGGCGGCCACCTTCGGCGGTTTCGGTACGCCGGGCGGCACCACCAGACCGGACGTGGCCAGCCGAGGGCCGCCGACGGCCCGCTGCACCGGGTCCGGGGAGGGCGTCACAGGTGGTGTGGGACCGGGAGCGGGCGGCGCCGAGCGCGGACACGGAACCGGCGCTGCCGCGTGGGCGTCGACGACGGGCACCAGCGGCGTCGCCAGGAGCGCGGCAGTCACCGCCACCGTAAGCGCGGAAGCTCTCACAATTAGCGACACTATCGGGTGATTTCCAACCAGTCCCCCAAATCCCCCCACCCCCTCTCCCCCCACTCCATCTCCCCCCGTCCCCCACCCACCACCCAACCTGCCCGGATCTTGGACTCGGACGGCCCCGATAGGGGCGATTTCGCACCAAGGTCCACGGCGGGTTGGGCGGGTCAGGGACGGCGGGAGGTCGCGGCAGGGGTGGGGTCAGGGGTGGCTGAGGCGGAGGAGGCAGGGGCGACTGAGGCGGTGGGGGCAGGAGCGGGGCTGGTCGGGGAACGTCGCGCGGCTGAGGTGGTGGGGTCGGAGGGCGTGGGGGCGGAGGGCGTGGGGGCGGAGGGCGTGAGGGCGGAGGGCGTGAGGGCGGAGGGCGTGGGGGCGGAGGGCGTGAGGGCGGAGGGCGTGAGGGCGGGGGTGGTTGGGGATCGTCGGGCGGCGACTGCCAGGGTTATCGCGAGCGCTCCGACGGCCAGCGCCACGAGCATTCCGGCGCCCGGCCCGGCGTCGACCGACGAGGCGGTGCCCGCCGGCTGAGCGGTGCCCGCCGGCTGAGCGGTGCCCGCCGGCTGAGCGCTCCCGGCCGGCGGGGGCGACGCCGATGACGGTTCAGCGTCCAACTCCCCCGGCTCCACCAGCCGGCCGACGCTGGCCGGCCGGGGCAGCGTGAAGCCCCAGTCGAGCAACGCGGCACCCTGCTCCCAGCCACGTTGCGGTCGCGGCTCGGCACCGAGCAGCGTCACGACCAGCCGGCGACCGTTCCGCTCGGCCGCACCCACGTAGGTGTGCCGGGCGTAGTCGGTGAAGCCGGTCTTGCCACCGAGCGCACCGGGGTAGCGGTACACCAGTTGGTTCTCGTTCTGGATCTCGAAGCCCTTGCCTCGCAGGGCCTTCTGAGCCGGAATGCGGGTGCGCTCCGTGAGCACGTACCGCCGGAAGGCCGGATCGGCGAAGCAGACCCGGGCGATCAGAGCCAGGTCGTACGCGCTGGTGAACTGGCCGGGGGCGTCCAGCCCGGACGGGGTCACCGCGCGGGTCTGCCATGCGCCGAGCTTTCGGGCCTGCTCGTTCATCGCCCGTACTCCACCGGCCACGCCGTCGGCGCCACCGCCGAGGCGGGCCAGCGCGTTCGCCGCCTCGTTGCCGGATTGCAGCAGCAACCCCAGCCAGAGCGTCTCCACCCGGTACCGGCCGCCCGGCAGCAGTCCGACGGCCGAACTGCCGGGGGCGATGTCCAGATCCTCCTTGGTGACAGTGACAACCTGGGCCGGATCAAGTCTCGGCAGCATGGTCGCGGCCAGCAGCAGTTTCTGCACGCTGGCCGGGGTCGCGTACTCGTGAGGACCGCAGCCACCCAGCACCTCACCGGTGTCCAGATCGGCCACCAGCCACGAGGTCGCCGTCACCTTGGGCGGCGTCGCCACGCCGGGCGGCACGATCAATCCGGGGGTGGCGAGCGCATCTCCGCCGACCACCCGGTGTTCCGGAACGGGCGGCGGCGGCGTCGGCTTCGGTGACCGGACCACCTTCGGCGCGACCGCCTTCGGGCAGGGCACTGCCTTCGGGGCGGCGGGCCCCGGAGCGGGTGGCGGCGTAACGGCGGCGGCCGGCGGAGCGGATGAGGTCAACGGTCCGGAACCGACGGTGATCGCCGCAACACCGGGAGTCGCGGGGATCGTCCCGGCGGCGAGGGCGGCAAAACCGGCGGCGAGGGCCCGGATTCTCATGAACACGCAGACTAACGGCAGGATCTCCGGCGACGCCCACCCCGCCCGGCCGGTTCGGGACTGGCGGAGGGCCGCGATCTTCGCGGGGAGATGTTGAACCGATCGCTCGCACCCCCCGTATCCACGACCGAACACATGAAACGCCCGGACCTGCGACGGGAGCGCTCCCGCAGCCCGGTCCGACGTCACCCGTGAGGATCCTCGGCATGCGGGGCGGGGCCGGCCGCCGTTGCCGATCGTCTTTCCGGGCACCCCATTGCGCACCAGCCGACGGTCGACCCGTCGGGCGGTCAATCATGAGGAGAGAAGCATGGTCAGGCGTACGCAGCAGCACCGCAAGCACGCTGCCTTGAAGCTCGGCGGCGTCGGTGTCCTGGCGGTGGTGCTCCTGGGAGGCGGTCTGACGCTGGCCTCCGCCGACGACGGCGCTGCGCCGCAGACGGCAAACTGCCCGACGGTACGGGACAAGCTGTCCAACGTGCCCGCCGCCGCCGTTGCCGGAGTCGAACAGGAACTGGCCAACCTCGACAAGCAGATCGCCGAGGCGAACGCCCGCCTCGCGCAGCAGGCCGCCAATCCCCAGGGCGGCCCCAACTTCATCCAGAACGCCATCCTCGGCCCGCTGGCCAGCAAGCGAACCGCCGCCCTCGATCGCATCGGCATCAACATCAACCGCGTCGGCGGACAGCGCCCCGATCTCGCCAGCCTCGCCACCTGCGGACTCAACGCCGCAGGGGTGCCCAGCGCCGTCAACGGCAACGCCGGCAACGGCAACGCGGGTAACGCCGGCAACGCCGGTAACGGCAATGCCGCAAACGGGAACACCGGTAACGGCAACGCGGGGGCCGGCGTGGCGCAGCGGGTGAGCTGCCCGACGGTGGCCGACCGGCTCCCGTCCGTGCCGGCTCAGGCCGCCGCGGAGGTGCAGCGGGAACTCGCCAACCTGGAGAGCCAGATCGCTGACGCCAACGCCCGCCTCGCCCGGCAGGCGGCCAACCCGCAGGGCGGCCCGAACTTCGTGCGCAACGCCATCATCGGCCCGCTGGAGGACCGGCGCGTCGCGGCGATCAACCGCATCGCCACCGCGATCGGCCGGGTCGACGGCAACCGGCCCGCCGATCTGGTCAACCTGGCCCGGCCCTGCTCGGCGGGCTGACAACCTGATCTACCCAGGAGCGCGAGCGGGTGGTGACGCGAGTGGTCGACCTTCGAACACCACGCTGAGCGAGCTTCCATCGTGGATCACCTTCAGGCGGTGATGTCACTCGGACATGTGCATGTCGGAGTGACATCACCGCCTTCGACCTAGGCGCCTGCCCAGCGGTGTCAGCCGGCCAGGTGGCACAGATAGTCGTGCAGGGTCGCTGAGGCGGCCAGCCGTCGCCGGCTGCGGCGGTGCAACTCCTGCTCGCGGCGGGCCAGCTCGGCGCGGACCCGCTGCGGGCTACCTGTGGTACGCATCTCGTCGAGCACCGCTGTGATGATCTCGAACGGGTACGCTCCCCGGCGCAGCAGCGCCACCACCTGTGCGGCACGCTGCTCGGCCTCGTCGTACACCCGATAACCGGTGCCCGCCTCACGGGCCGGACGCAGCAGGCCGCGAGCCTCCCACGAGCGCAGTTGCGAGGCGCGGACCCCGACCAGGTCTGCGACGACGCCGACCCGTACCGCCCGGCGTGGCACAGTGTGCTGGCGCGCACTCGTCACCACGGTTTCGAATGCGCCGAGCACCATCCGGATCTCGGCCCGTTCGTGGTCCAGTTCGGCGTGGCCGGCGTCCAACGACGCCAGCGCCGTCGGCAGGTCACCCCGGTGGACGGCCGCCATGATCTCGCGGGTACGCGTCCAGCCGTGCCCGTCGGCCACCGCGCGGGCCACCGTCAGAGCCCGCGCGTGCGCGTCGGTGAAGATCCGGTAGCCGCTCGGGGTGCGCTCCACCCGGGGCAGTACGCCAAGGTCGACGTAGTTGCGCACCTGCTGAACGGACACACCCGCCGTCGCGGCGAGATCCACCGCGCGCAGCCGTCCGCTGACCCGACGATCCACCACCGGTTCAGCCTAGCCTCTCACGTCCGTTTGAGACTTATCGCCATCTAACGGGCCCCTCGTGCGCTTGGAACGTCGCAAAAGTCTCCACGAGCACATCAATGCGACAATTGAACCTGGCCAGGCCAATCGGAAGCCAGTTCCCGGGCGGTAGTCCGTCCACGATCTCGCGAAGGGTTCGCATGCAGCAGCCAGCACGGTCCGCCGCAGACAGCCACGACATCATCGAGGTACGCGGGGCGCGGGAGAACAACCTCGATGACGTCTCGGTCGACATCCCCAAGCGCCGACTGACCGTCTTCACCGGCGTCTCCGGCTCCGGCAAGTCATCGCTGGTCTTCGGCACCATCGCCGCCGAGTCCCAGCGGCTGATCAACGAGACCTACAGCGCCTTCCTCCAGTCGTTCATGCCCAGCCTCTCCCGGCCCGACGTGGACTCGCTGCGCAATCTCACCCCGGCCATCGTGGTCGACCAGGAGCGGATGGGCGCCAACTCACGCTCCACGGTCGGCACCGCCACCGACGCGTACGCCATGCTGCGCATCGTGTTCAGCCGGTTGGGTGAGCCGCAGGTCGGCGGTGCCGGCGCCTTCAGCTTCAACCTGGCCGAGGGCATGTGCCCCACCTGCGAGGGCCTGGGCCGGGTCTCCGATCTCGACGTCAACGAACTGGTCGACGTGGAGAAGTCGCTAAACGACGGCGCGATCACAGTGCCGAACTTCGCCGTCGACACGTGGTACTGGCAGACCATCGTCGGCTCCGGCCTGTTCGACCCGGACGTCAAGCTCCAGGACTTCACGCCGCAGCAGTGGGAGGACTTCCTGCACAAGCCCGCCACGAAGATCAAGGTAGGTGGCACGAACCTGACCTACGAGGGTCTGGTCGTCAAGGTGCGTCGGCTCTACCTCGCCAAGGACCGGGAGTCCATGCAGCCGCACATCCGGGCCTTCGTCGACCGGGCGGTCACCTTCACCACCTGCGCCGGCTGTGGCGGCGCCCGACTCAACGCGGCGGCGCTGTCCTGCCGCATCGCCGGGCGCAACATCGCCGAGTGCGCCGCCATGCAGATCAGCGACCTGGCCGAGTTCATCCGGGAGATCGACGACCCGTCGGTCGCCCCGTTGACCGGCAACCTTCGGGAACTGCTGGACTCGCTTGTCGAGATCGGTCTCGGGTACCTCAGCCTCGACCGGGAGTCGGCCACCCTCTCCGGTGGTGAGGCGCAGCGGGTCAAGATGGTCCGGCACCTCGGCTCCAGCCTTTCCGACATCACGTACGTCTTCGACGAACCCACCGTCGGCCTGCATCCGCACGACATCGCCCGGATGAACGACCTGCTGCTGCGGCTGCGGGACAAGGGCAACACGGTGCTCGTGGTCGAGCACAAACCGGAGACCATCGCGGTGGCCGACCACGTGGTCGATCTCGGTCCCGGTGCCGGCACCGCCGGTGGCCGCATCTGCTACACCGGTGACGTGGCCGGCCTGCGCCGCTCCGACACCCTCACCGGCCGGCACCTGGACCACCGGGTACGGCTACGGGAACCGGTCCGTACGCCTCGGGGCCACCTCGCGATCCGGCACGCCGACCTGCACAACCTGCGCGACGTCAGCGTGGACATCCCGCTCGGCGTGCTGACCGTGGTGACCGGGGTGGCCGGCTCGGGCAAGAGTTCCCTGGTGCACGGCTCACTGCCCGGTCGCGACGGTGTGGTGGTCGTCGACCAGGCCCCGATCCGTGGCTCCCGGCGCAGCAACCCGGCCACCTACACCGGCCTGCTCGACCCGGTACGTACCGCCTTCGCCAAGGCCAACGGGGTCAAGGCCGCCCTGTTCAGTGCCAACTCCGAGGGTGCCTGCCCCACCTGCAAGGGCATCGGGCTGGTCTACACCGACCTGGCGATGATGGCCGGCGTCGCCTCCGTCTGCGAGCAGTGCGAGGGTCGCCGGTTCACCGACGAGGTGCTCACCTACCGGCTGCGCGGACGCAACATCAGCGAGGTGCTCGGCATGTCGGTGGCCGAGGCCCGGGACTTCTTTCCCAGCGGCCCGGCCCGGGTCGTCCTGGACCGGATGGCCGACGTCGGGCTGAGCTACCTCACCCTCGGCCAGCCGCTCACCACGCTCTCCGGCGGCGAGCGACAACGGCTCAAGCTCGCCATCCACATGGCCGACAGGGCCGGCACCTACGTGCTGGACGAGCCGACCACGGGACTGCACCTGGCCGACGTCGACCAGTTGCTCGCGTTGCTCGACCGGCTCGTCGACGCCGGCAACACGGTAATCGTCATCGAGCACCACCAGGCGGTGATGGCCCACGCGGACTGGCTGATCGACCTCGGCCCGGGCGCCGGTCACGAAGGCGGCCGGATCGTGTTCACCGGCACCCCGGCCGACCTGGTGGCGCACGGCAACACGCTCACCGCCCGCCACCTGCGCGACTACGTCGCCGCCTGACCACCGCCGGAGCCGGTACGCGCCGGCCGGCTCCGGCACCCGAGGTCCGACCACGGTGCCTGCTGATCCGGGCGTCGACGCTGTGGGGGCGACGCACCGGCCACCGCCACCCGTGGTCGGTCCCGCTACGCCGCCGACAGCCGGCGCAGCCAGCGCCGCTGCCAGGGCGTCTCCACCGCGCCCGGACGGTAGGCGGCGCGTACCCAGTCGACCGCATCATCGGCGGGCAGCCCGTCGAGGACGGCCAGCGCCGCCAACGCGGTGCCGGTCCGTCCCGTGCCACCCCGGCAGGCCACCTCGACCCGCTGGCCGGCGTACCCGCGGCGCAGCGCCTCACGGAAGGCGTCCAGGGCGTCCGCCCGGTCCAGCGGGACCCAGAAATCCGGCCAGCGGAGCCGCCGGTACGCCCAGCCGGGCACCGGCCCGGCGGCGAGCAGCAGACTGAAGTCGGCCGGTGAGGCGGGGTCACCGATCCGGCGACCCCGCATCCGCACCCCGCCGGGCAGTTCCACCACACCGATCTCGTCGGCCCAGTCCGATCCGCTCATCAGCACCTCCCTCGGGACAGCCAACCCCGTCCGGAGCCCGTTCGGGCGGACGGGACGGGGCATCTCCACCGGCCGGACAGGAATCAGCGCCGGGGTTCCTGGTCGGTCGGTTGGTGGCCGTCCGACCAGACGCTGCGGTAGATGGTGCCCCGCCCGTCGGGATCCGGCACCCCGGCGGGCGTCGCGTCGGTCAGGCCGGCGCCGCTGTCGTTGGACCGCAGGCCGCCGGCTCGGCGGGAGCGGCGCAGACGGGTGACGACGAACCAGACGACACCCAGCGCCGTGGCGACGATGACCACGTTCTGCAGGATGCCGGCGTACCCCTCGACCAGGTGCCAGTTGTCACCGAGCAGGAAGCCGGCCATCACGAAGGTGGTGTTCCAGATCAGACTGCCCAACGTGGTGTAGACCGCGAAGGTGAGCAGCGGCATGCGTTCCACCCCGGCCGGGATGGAGATCATGCTCCGGAAGATCGGAATCATCCGTCCGAAGAAGACGGCCTTGACGCCGTGCCGCAGGAACCACTCCTCGGTCCGGTCGATGTCGCTGAGCTTCACCAGCGGCAGCTTCGCCGCGATGGCCCGCGTCCGCTCCCGACCCAGCGCGGCTCCGACCCAGTAGAGCGCAAGGGCGCCGAGCAGCGAACCGAGCGTCGTCCAGAAGATGGCCCCGATGACGCTCATCCGCCCCTGCGCCGCGACGAACCCGGCGAGCGGCAGGATCACCTCGCTGGGAATCGGGGGGAACAGGTTCTCCAGCGCCACGGCCAGCCCCGCACCTGGGCCGCCGAGCCGCTCCACCAGGTCGGTGACGAAACCGACCAGGCCGTCCTCGGGTGGTGCGGACTGGCCGACGACCGAGGGCGAAGCGTACCGGACATGCATCATGTCCCACACGCTACGAACCTCAGCTGAGAGTCGCCGCACCGGCGTCGACTTTCCTGCGTGCGCCTGGCCGACGACGACAACGCCGCCGGCCGAAGCGCCAGGGCGCGCCGCAGCCCCGCCAGCCCTGTTGCCGGTCGCTCTAAACTGCGCAGGTGCCGCGCCCTTCGCTGACCATCGCCGTCGCCCAGCCCCCGTGCGTGTCGTACGACATCGACACAAACGTGGCGGCGCACGCGGCGATGGTCGGTGCTGCTGGGGCCCGGGTGGTGGTCTTCCCGGAGTTGTCGCTGACCGGTTACGAACTCGACGCCGCGCCGGTCGACCCGTCGGACCCCCGGCTCGCGCCGCTGGTCGCCGCGTGCACGGCCACCGGGGCGCTCGCGCTGGTCGGCGCACCGGTGGCCGGAGAGCACATCGCCACCCTCGCCGTGGACGGCGGCGGGGCACGGGTGGCGTACCGCAAGATGTGGCTCGGGGAGGTCGAGGCCCGCCGGTTCCGTCCCGGACCGGCACCGGTCGTGCTGGACGTCGACGGCTGGCGGATCGGCCTGGCGATCTGCAAGGACACCGGAATCGTGGAACACGCGGCGCGCACCTGCGCTGCCGGCGTCGACGTGTACGCGGCCTCGATCGTCGACGCCGCAGCCGAGGCGCACGTGCCGGACCAGCGGGCATCGCGGATCTGCGCCACCCACCGGGTCGTGGTCGCGGTCGCCAGCTTCGCCGGCGCCACCGGTGGCGGCTACGTCGAGACGGCCGGACGGTCGGCGATCTGGGCGCCGAACGGTTCGCTCCTCGCCCGCGCCGGGACCGCTCCGGGCGATTTCGTGCGGACGACCCTGGCCTGATCCTGGCTCAACGGCGGTCGACGCCGGACAGGGTCACTCCTCCGGCAGGTTCGCCTCGAACCGCTCCAGCACGTCGTCCACCTGGTCGGCGAAGTCAGCGGGGAGTCGACCGCGGTCCACCTCGTCGTCCAGACGCTCCCGCAGCTTCTCCAGTCGCTTCTCCTGCTCCTTCGGCCTAACCCCGGCCAGCTCGGTCAACTCCTTACTCAGCCGGTCCGCAGCCTTACGGTCGATCTCTCCGGTGAGCTGTGCCTCGGTGAGCAACGCGATGAGTTCGACCGCGGCCCGTCCCAGGCTCACCGGCTCCGGCCGGCTGGCCGGCGAGCTGGCGGCGGGTCGTGGTGAGGCAGGCGCGGAGGTCGGCGGGGCGGCTGGCGGCGTGGTGGGACTGGCCGTCGACTGCCCGTCACTCCGGTCGCCGAGGACGAGCGCCGCGCCCAGACCCAGCAGCAGGACCAGCGCGAATGTGACAAGCGCGCCTGTTGGCGGGCCGCTGTGCCCCCGCCGGCCCGGCGGCCGTCCGGGTGCCGGCCGGGGCCGGCCACGGCCAGAGAGTGCTCCGCGCGTCGTGGATCGTGGTGCGACGCCGGACACGGTCTCGGGGCGGGTGGTCGGCTCGATCAGGGTCGGTGGATGGTGACGCACCGGCCGGGTCTGCGGCGTCTGCTGCCCGCCGGTGGCCGGTATGTCGACCGTGGCCGCCGCCAGTCCGGTGGCGGCGGCGCGGAACCGGGTGGCCAGTCGGCCGGCCGTGGGACGTCGTTCCGGATCAGGGTCGAGACAGGCCAGCACCAGCTCGGCGAGATCAGCCGGTAGGCCCGGCACCCGCGGGGGTGCGACAGCCGGGCGGTTGGCGTGCACCCTGACCGCATCGGGCCAGCTGCGCACGGGCAGCGGAACATCGCCGGTGAGGGTGCGGTACAGCAGCGCCCCGAGGGCGTACACGTCGCTGGCCGGATGGGGCGGGTCGGCGCTCAACCGTTCCGGCGCGAGGTACGCGGGCGTACCCATCAGGGCACCGCCCGCCGGGCGGGCACCGGGCGACGGCGCACCGGCGAGCGCGGCGATACCGAAGTCGAGCACCTTGGCGCCGTTGACGGTGAGCATGACGTTGCCCGGCTTGATGTCGCGGTGCACCACGCCCAGGCGGTGTGCGGCGGCCAGGGCGGCGGCCACCTCCGCAGCCATCCGCAGGGCCGGCCGCCAGGGCAGCGGCCCGTCGGCCAGCCGGTCGGCGAGATTCCGCCCGTCGACCAACTCCATCACCAGGTAGGGCACCACGTTGCCGTCGGCCAGAGCCGCCTCGCCGTAGTCGTACACCTGGGTGACGTGCGGGTGGGCCAGGCGTGCCGCGGCACGGGCCTCCCGCCGGAGGGTGGCCCGCAGGTCCGGGTCCACGGCGAACGTGCCGGCAAGGACCTTCACCGCGACCGACCGGCCCAGGACCTCGTCGTCGGCGCGCCACACCTCGGACATTCCGCCGAGGCCGATGCGATCGTGCAGCACGTAGCGGTCGTGCAACCGCAGGCTGGGGGTGAACGGCGACATGGGCCTCCAGTCTGCCTGCTGCACCACCCGGCGCACCACCCGCCCGGACGGCGGACCGGCCTAGGTGCGGCAGGCGGGTGGGGCGGGCACGGGACGCGGCTGGATGTGGTCGGCGAGTCGGCGCAGCGCCCCGGCGGCGAGCCGGCGGGTGACCACCAGCCGCGCCGGCCGGGGTACGTCGGGTCGGACCGGTGCGTCCGGCCGGGCGGACATGACATGACGGGTGACGGCGTCGACGGCCATGACGAAGCCGGTGGGCTGTTCCATGGTCAACTCCTCGGGGCGGGTCCGGAGCTGCTCCGGACGACGAGCGTGGTGGGCAGCAGGATCTGGCCCGCAGCGGCGTCAGCGGGCGGGTCGAGCAGCAGCGTGGCGGCGCTTCGACCCTTCGCCTCGCCGGGCTGGCGGACGGTGGTCAGCCCGGCCGGGGCGGCCTCGGCGATGTCGTCGAAGCCGGTCACGGAGACGCGCCGCCCCCGCTCACCGTCGGCACGCAGGACGTCGAGCGCACCGAGGGCGAGCACGTCGGAGCAGGCCAGCACCGCGGTGGGCGGTTCGGGCAGGTGCGCCAACGCCCTGGCGGCGGCGGCACCCGCCGCGCGGGTGTTGTCGGTCGCGGTGAGCACGGTCAGGTCGGGCCAGGCGACGCCGACCGCCGCGAACGCCTCGGCGAAGCCCGCCAGCCGGTCCCGGGTGGTGGGGTGCGGCACGTCGGCCACGTCGGCAACCCGCAGCGGCCCGACCGGTGCGCCGGGCAGGACGTCGTCGCCGAGCAGGGCGACCCGGCGGTGACCGAGCGCGGTCAGGTGTGCCGCGGCGGACCGCGCGGCGGACCGCTCATCGATGCCGACCCAGAGGTCGCCGGCGCGGGGCCGCGAGGAGGTGGTGACGAAGGGCAACCCACGGCCGCGAATCGTGTCGAGGATGCTCTCCTCGTCACCGGCGCAGTAGACGCAGAACCCGTCGACGGCGGCGTTCTCCACCGCCGTACGCGCGCCGGCCGCGTCGTCGGGCAGCGGTATCAGCAGCAGGTTGCTGTCGTGGCGTTCGGCCGCCTCGGCGACGCCGGTCAGGAACCGGACGGCGAAGGGGTCGGTGAACGCGTACGACAGCCGGGAGGTGAACAGCACCCCGATGGCACCGACGAATCCCCGCCGCAACGATCGCGCGGTCGGGTCGGGCCCCGGGTAACCCATCTGCCGCGCGGTCTCCAGGATGCGCTGGCGCAACTGCGGTGAGAGCTGATCCGGGCGGCCGTAGGCGTTGGAGACGGTGCTGCGCGAGACACCGACAGCCTCGGCCACGGCCCGCAATGTCGGCTTCATCAGCACTCCCCGTTCTGGATCGATCCAGTTGCTGGATCGATCCAGACAATAACCCCCACCCCCACACCCGTCAACCCCACCCCACCCTCGACGCGTTGATCACGAAATTCACTTCCGGGCAAGCGCTTGCCAGCAGCGGTGGCCCCATGATCAGCGCGGACTGGCGCGGAGGGCGTGGGAAGGGTGAAGGTGTGGTGGTCAGCTGGGGTCGAGGTCGGCGATCATTCGTTCGAGGATCTCCGGCGTACGCTCCGGCGGCTCGGCCTCGACGCAGAGGCGTTCCATGGCGACCGCGTAGAAGTCGAGGTCTTCGCGCTTGTCCAGGTAGATGGCGCTGGTCAGCTGCTCGATGTACACGATGTCTGGCAGGTCCTGATCACCGAAGCGCAGGATCGTGAAGGCTCCCCCGGCGGCGGCATGCCCACCGGCGGCGAACGGGATCACCTGAAGCCGCACGTTCGGCGTACGCGTCGCCTTGAGCAGCGCCTCCAGTTGACCGCGCATCACCTGGGGGCCACCGATCGGCCGGCGCAGCGCCGCCTCGTCGACGACCGCCCACAGGCGCGGTGGGCGCGGCCGGGACAGTAGTTCCTGTCGGCGCATCCGCAGATCCACCCGACGGTCGATCTCGTCGGGACCGGCCGTGCTGTGGCCGAGCAGCACCACGGCTCGGGCGTACTCCGGAGTCTGCAACAGACCCGGGACGAACTGGACCTCGTAGCTACGGATGAGGGCGGCCGCCGCCTCCAGGCCGAGGTACGACTGGAACCACGACGGCAGGACGTCGCCGTACCGGTGCCACCAGCCCGGATTGTTCGCGTCCCGGGCCAGTTTGAGCAACGCGGCTCGCTCCTGCTCGGCGGTGACGCCGTAGAGCGTGAGCAGATCGGCCACGTCGCGCTCCTTGAAGCCGACCCGGCCCAGCTCCATCCGGCTGATCTTCGACTCGGAGGATCGAATCTCCCAGCCGGCGTTCTCCCGGGTGACGCCCCGCGACTCCCGCAGCCGTCGCAGTTGAGCACCCAGCAGCATCCGCAGCACGGTCGGGCCGGCCGCCGGACCCTCCTCGGCGGAAACCATGGTCACCTACCGTCCTCCGCATGCCGTCAGCGGCCGAACCGGTGGACCGACTCGACCGACGTGTAAGCATGCCATGAACCGTCAGTGAGGTGAACCGCCCATCCCGTGCGAGACGAATCCCGTCGATGGGATGCGGGGTCAGCCGATCAGGTGATCGAAGTCACCATCCCGGGCACCCAGCACGAACGCGGCGATCTCGTCCACCGTGTAGATCAGCGCGGGTCCGTCCGGGTGCCGGGAGTTACGCAGGGCGATGCCCGCCCCACCGGGCAGCTCCGCCAGCTCGACACAGTTCCCACTGGGATTGCTGCGCCGACTCTTCTGCCAGGCAAGGGGAGGCAAGTGGTTGACGGAAACACCGTTGGGCGGCTGCTGCATGAGGGGCTTCTGTTCTCTCCGATTGGCGCCGGTGCCGTGGGAGGAGCGGTAGCGGCTTGACGGGCGGTGTCGGCTCGTTATGCACGTGCATCTGCTATTGCATCTGCAATGGACACCGGGGATGATAACGCACGTGCGTGACGCCTACCTGCTCACGTTCTGTCCCGCGAACCTGACAACCATCAGGGGAAACGAGGTGTCTGGCAGCGTCGGCCGATCGGTGCCAGACGTGTGTCGCGGAGAAGGGAGATGGTGGTGCCGGATCCGCTGACCGTCGCGTCCGGCATCTGCGCCGCAGGAGCGTTGCTCTCCTCCTGGCAGTTGGGACGCCGGGCCGTGCGGGCGGAGGCGGAGATCGGGCGTCTTCAGGCGGAACTCACCGCCGAGCGGCACGCCGCCAGCCACGACCCGCTTACCGGTCTACCGAACCGGCGGGCCTTCTACCGGCTCGCCGCGACGCTGCTCACCGACCGCTCCGGCTGCCACCTGATCGCCGTGGTCCTCGACATCGACGACTTCAAGCAGATCAACGACCGGTACGGACACGCCGCAGGCGATCAGGTGCTGGTGAGCGTCGCCGAACGACTGGCCACCTTCGCCGGTGACAACCTGGTGGCCCGCCTCGGCGGTGACGAGTTCGCCGGGCTGCTGACCAGCCCGACCCTCGACCGACGGTGGATCGACCACGCGACCCGGCGGCTGTACGACATGCTGGCCGCCCCGATCCCGATGGGCGCCGTCACCCTCCGGGTGACCGCCTCGGTCGGTCTGGCACCCGTGCAGGACAGCCAGCTCACCGAGGCGCTCAACCGCGCCGACGCGGCGATGTACGAGGCCAAGGCGCTCGGCAGTGGCCGAACGGGCCGGGCTCTGCACGACACCGCGTACCTCGCCGAGTGCTGACGCCACCCCGGTTGCGGCCCCGGCCCGGGCGTCACCGGTCCACAGGTGGGTACTCCGCCGGGATCAGGCTCGTACGGCGGAGGGAAGGTCATGGCAGACATCCGGGCGTTGATCCTCAACTGCACCCTCAAACGCTCCCCTGCCCGGTCCAGCTCCGAGGTGCTGGGCCGGGAGGTGCTCGACGCTCTCGGCGAGCAGGGGGTCACCGGCGAACTGATCCGGGTGGTGGACCACGACGTTCGCTTCGGTGTCTCAACCGACGAGGGGCATGGCGACGCCTGGCCGCAGATCCGCGCGAAGCTGATGGCCGCACAGATCCTCGTGATCGCCACGCCGATCTGGCTCGGCCAGCCGTCAAGCGTGTGCAAGATGGTCCTGGAACGCCTCGACGCCGAGCTCAGCGAGACCGACGACCAGGGTCGGCTGCTCACCTACGGCAAGGTCGCCGCGGTGGCGGTGGTCGGCAACGAGGACGGCGCGCACCACACGATCGGGCAGGTGCAGCAGGCGCTCAACGAGGTCGGCTTCACCTGCCCGGCGGCCGGCGCGACGTACTGGGTCGGCGAGGCGCTGCACAAGACCGACTACATCGACGCGCGCCCGAAGCCCGACACCACCGGACGGGCGACGAAGGCGTTGGCGCTCAACAGCGCCCACCTGGCGCGGCTGCTCGCCGAACAGCCGTACCCGCCGCCGGACGCCCGCGACGCCGCGGTCGACCCGGCCCAGCGATCCGGCTGAGGCCAACGGTCCCACGGCGCACCTCACCGGCGCTGCAGCGCACGCCACCGGCTCCGTGCGGAACCGCCGGGACCGGTCGGTCAGCGCCAGCCGTACCCGGCGCGCAGGGCCTGACCCACCCGGTCGAACCGGGCCCGGTCCAGCACCGCGCCCTCGCGCCGGATGCTGTCCTCCCGCATGGTCAGCACCCGGTCCAGGCGCACCCAGCTCGGCCGCCGGTCACGGTCCCAGTCGCCCGGCCCCAGGGCCAGCCAGTGCCGGTCGCCGTGGCGGTCCTGCTGGCTGGAGAGCATCAGCCCGAACAGCGTCCGGCTGTGCCGGCCCACCACCAGCACCGGCCGGTCCTTGCCCTGGCGAGGGTCGTCCTCGTAGGACACCCAGGTCCAGACGATCTCCCCCGGGTCGGCCTGGCCGTCGGGCTCCGGGGCGTACGACAACTCGCGGCGCTGCAACGCGCTGACCTGACGCCGTCGCGCGAGCCGCGCCGGGGACGGACCGGCCGCGCGCGGCCTCGGGATGACCGCGCCGACACGGGACGCCATGCTCCTGAACAGACCTGCCACGGCGGCAGCCTATCCGCTGCCACCGGTCCCCCGGCCGGCAGGGAGTGCGCCACGAGCCGCCGGGTGCCGGCCGCGCCTCACCCGACGATCGGGTCAGTGCCACCGCCGGCCGCGTGCAGTCGCGCCACCATCTCCTGGAACTCGCCGACGGTCACCGTCTCGCGCAGGGTGGCGAACACGGCCGCGGCCCCGGCGGCCGCCGTACCCTCGTCGACTCCGGCCCGCTCACCGACCCGGCGGAGGAAGTCCGCCGGCTCGCCCGGCGACACCGCGTCGGTCAGCTCGGTCGGCAGGTACCCGGTCGGGTCGGTCGACGGGGAGCCGGTCATCCGCTCCACGACGGTCTGTAGCACCGCGCGCGCGACGCTGGCCGCGGGTTCGGGCGCCAGCCCGGATCGACGGGACACCGCGGCGACGAACAGCGGAAACCGCACGGCGCCCTCCTGTCGTCAGCGCCGCGCTGGTTACCCCCGCCGACACCTGACAAACGCCCGCCCCGGGTGCTCGGGGCGGTCCCGTGCGGTGACCGGGCGGGCCCGCCAGGAACCGACCAGGTGCGAGGCCGGCGGGACGAGCGCCGCCCGGAGGTCCCTCGGCCGCCGGGTACGGCTCGCATGCACACGTCGCGCCCCCGTTCGCCACCACGTGTGCCTGCCCGAAAGACCATGCTGGCAACCCGCCGGGCCGGAGCTGTCCGGCCGCTGGGGTTGCCAGGCGAATGCCATCGTACGCGTACAGTTAGGAGTCCTGTCAATGCTGGATGCCATGTCCAGCCCTCGTGTAAATATGGTGTTCCGCCGTGCGAGGAGCCTCCATGCCTGAGGAGCCGCACCACCCCGGCGAGACCTTCGCCGAGCGTCTCGACTGGCTGTTCCGAACCACCTCGGACCCGACCGGCAAGCCGTACAGCGTCCGCCATGTCGCCGCCGAGTTGACCCGGCGCGGCTGCCGCATCTCCCACACCCATCTCAACAACCTGCGCCAGGGACGAGCACCGGACCCGCGGCGATCCGTGGTGGAGGCGATAGCCGCCTTCTTTGATCGTCCGCCCTCGTTCTTCACCGGTCGACCGATCGATCGGGAGCTACCCGACGACGACCTCGTCCAGCTGCTTGCCGACCCGTACCTCCGGCAGGTGGCCCGGCGGCTGGTCGACGCCCGCCTGTCGCCGGAGGGACACGCCGTCGTGGTGGCGGTGATCGAGCAGGTCCGCCGGCTGGAGGCCGCTGCCGGAAACCGATGCGCCGCGGCCACCCACGTCGCCGGGAGCTGAATCACGCCGGCCGGCTGGTCACAGGTCCGGCTGCGCGCCGACTTTCCCGGCTGTCTCGGGGCCGCGATGCTGTGCCTCGCGCCAACGTGCGGCGCGTACCCGGTCCATCGTGTAGCACAGCTCCCGAGGGGCCTCCGGCCGCCCGGGCATTCGGTCGAACGGAAACCCCCGGCCGGCGTAGTCGTAGTGGGCCTTGAGCAGCCGGGTCAACCCCGCCATCGCACCGATGATCTTCTTGCGGGGCCGTCCCGTGGCCTCGGCCAGGTCCGCCACCGTGAACAGCCGCTCCGGCTCGGCGGCGAGCGCGTCGAGCACGGCGGCGACCGTCCGATGGGTGGCACTGCGCCCCTGGCTGAGCCGACGCAGATCCTCGACCGTCCAGTCCGACTCCGCCGGGTGGGGCGTCGGGTCGGCCCGCCGACGGGGCACCGGCCCCACCCGGTGCCGGGCGTCGAGGTCGGCCAGCAGCCGGGCCACGTGCGGGACGTACGCCAGCGGGACCGCCACCAGCACCATCCCCTCCGTCGGTGTCCCCGACGGCGGGTACGACGGCAGCGCCGGCATGTTCACGACGTCGTCGGCGTTGCCGTGGCCTGGGCGGGCACGAAACGGTAGCCCAGGCCGCGTACGGTCACGATCATCGGTGCCTGGTCGCCGTCCAGCGCCAGTCGCCGACGCAGCCGTTTGATGTGCACGGTCAGGGTGTTCGACGTGTCGTCGGAGATGCCACCCCAGACGGCGGCGAGCAGTTGTTCGCGGGTGACCGTCCGCTCCGCGTGCGTCATGAAGAAGTAGAGCAGCCGGAACTCCTTCAAGGGCAGGGCCACCGTCCGGCCGTCCAGACTCACCTCGAACGTCGCCGGGTCCACCCGCAACCCGCCCAACTCGATGGGTGGATCGAGGGCACCGGAGGTCTCCGGGCGGATGGCCCGCAGGAGCGGCAGGACCTCCTCGGGCCGGTAGGGACGCCGGACGCACGCCGTGGCACCGGCCTTGAGCGCGGCGGCGGCCACCCCACCGTCCTCGTCACCGACCCCGACCACCGTGGGGATGCCGGCCCGACTGGCGAGCAGCCGCACCAACTCGGTGCAGCTCATCGTGGACAGACCGGCGGCGACCACGGCCGCGTCCGGTTGCAGTGCCCCGGCGGCCAGCAGCGCCTCGGCGGCGTGCGCGAAGTGGTGGCCGCGTACCCGGTGGTCGGCCAGCTGGGCGACCAACGCGGCACCGACGCTCTCGTCGTCGTCCACCACGAGCAGCACGAAACGCCCGTCGGATCGATGGTCACCCCTGGTGGCCTCGACGAGATTGTTCATCGCACACCGGCTCCGGTTCAGTTCAGGCCCGCCGCGACACCCTCGGTCGCGCAGGGCGATCCCCCGCACTACAGGTCGGCGACGGTCGGCCGGACGCGGCTGGGCTCACGACGAGCCAGCCACTCCCGGTGGGTCACCCTTGCCCAACGGCGACCCACCGCCGACCGTCGCGTTCGGCCTCAGCCGAAGCGACCGGTGATGTAGTCCTCCGTACGCTTGTCGGCGGGGTTGGTGAACAACTTGCCGGTCTGGCTGAACTCGACGAGCCGCCCGTGCCGCTCCTGCGCCTCGTCCACCTCGGCGGTGAAGAACGCGGTGTAGTGGCTGACCCGGGCCGCCTGCTGCATGTTGTGGGTGACGATGACGATGGTGTAGTCGTTCGTCAGCTCGAAGATCAGATCCTCGATCTTCGCCGTGGCGATCGGGTCGAGGGCCGAGCAGGGCTCGTCCATCAGGATCACCTCGGGCTTGACGGCGATCGTCCGGGCGATGCAGAGCCGCTGCTGCTGGCCGCCGGAGAGCGCCAGAGCGCTCTTGCGCAGCTTGTCCTTGACCTCGTCCCAGAGCGCGGCCTTGGTCAGGGCCTCCTCGACGTGGTCGTCGAGGCGACCCTTGATGCCGTTGATCCGCAACCCGTACGCCACGTTGTCGTAGATGGACTTGGGAAACGGGTTGGGCTTCTGGAACACCATGCCGATGCGGCGGCGCACCTGGATCGGGTCGACGTCCTTGGCGTACAGGTCCTGGCCGTGGAAGAGAACGTCGCCGCTGACCCGGGCGCCCGGGATCGGGTCGTTCATCCGGTTGAGCGCCCGCAACACCGTCGACTTGCCGCAGCCGGAGGGCCCGATCATCGCGGTGACCTGGTTCTGCTGGATCGGCATCGTGGTGCCGCGGACCGCCTCGTAGCTGCCGTAGTAGACGCTGACGTCGCGCAGCTGCATCACTGACGCGTTGGCGGAGTCCGCGCCGGAGACGGTGGTGCCGGGAGCGTGCACCGCCACGGACGGGCGGGTGGTGAGGTTGGTGTCGTTGCTGGCCATGTCAGCGCTCCTTGATGGCGAACCGGCTGGAGATGAAACGGGCGATGATCGTGAAGCCGAGCACGATCACGATGAGCGTCAGCGCCGCACCCCAGGCCCGGTCCTGTGCGGCCGGGAAGGGCTGGCTGGCATTACGGAAGATCTGCGCCGGCAACGCCGTGTTGGAGCCGTCGAAGAGGTTCCAGTTGGGCGAGAAGACGATGCCGGTGACGATGATGATCGGGGCGGTCTCACCGGCCGCACGGGCGACGGCCAGCAGCGAGCCGCTGGTGATCCCCGAGATCGCCGCCGGCAGCACCACGGTCAGGGTGGTCTTCCACTTGCGGGCGCCGAGCGCCATGCTCGCCTGCCGCAGCTCGTCGGGGACCAGCCGGAGCATCTCCTCGCTGCTCCGGATGACCACCGGCAACATCAGACAGGCCAACGCCAGCGCGCCGGCGAAGCCGGTCTGCTCACCGACGAGCAGCACCCAGGAGATGTAGATGAACAGGCCCATCACGATCGACGGCACGCCGGTCATCACGTCGGACATCAGCCGGATGACCCGGGCCAACGGCCGCTGCTTGCCGTACTCGTTGAGGTAGATCGCGCCGAAGACGCCGAGCGGGATCGCCATCAGGGCGGCCATCCCGGTGATGAGCAACGTGCCGACGATCGCCGGGCCCATCCCACCACCTTCGCGGCGGTAGGAGTTTGGAATGTCCTCGTTCAGGAACGACAGGCTCATCACCCCACCGCCCTTGGCGAGGACGGTGTAGGTCACCAGCGCCAGCGGGATGACGGCGAGCAGCACGGCGACCCAGATGGCCGCCGTGGCGAGATGGTTGGTGAACCGGCGGCGGCCGGAGAGCGCCGCCCGGGTCAGGTCGGGCCCGCCGGCGGCCGGCCGGGCGGCGGGTGGTGCGGTGAGAGTCACGCGACGCTTCCCTTCATCCGGGCCTCGGCCCGACGGACGACCACCTGGGCGAGCACGTTGATCAGCACCGTCATCGCGAACAGCACCACGCCGAGACCGATCAGCGCGGCGGTGAAGGTGCCGGTGGACTCGCCGAACTGCTGCACGATGACGGCGGCCATCGAGTTGCCGGGGGCGAACAGGTTGGCGGTGATGTTGGTGGCGCCGCCGATGACCAGCGCGACCGCGATCGTCTCGCCCATCGCCCGGCCCAGGCCGAGCATCACCGCGCCGACCACCCCGCCGAAGCTGTGCGGGAAGACCGCGCCCCGGATCATCTCCCAGCGGGTCGCGCCCAGGGCGAGGGCGGCGTCCTTGTCGGCACGCGGCACCGTGCTGAACACCTCGCGGGTGATCGAGGTGATGATCGGCGTGACCATGATCGCGAGAATCAGGCCGGCGGTCATGAAGTTCCGGCCGCTGCCCACCGGGCCGAAGAGGCGGCCGAGCAGCGGGATGCCGCCGAAGACGTCATGCATCCACTGGTAGATCGGGACCAGGGCGGGTGCCACGACCAGGATGCCCCAGAGCCCGAAGACCACCGACGGCACGGCGGCCAGCAGATCGATCACGGTCACCGCGGGGCCGCGCAGCCGGCGCGGGGCCAGCTCGGTGAGGAACAGCGCGATGCCGACCGAGACCGGCACCGCGAACAACAGCGCGATAAGCGACGAGACCGCGGTGCCGTACGCGAACGACAGCGCGCCGAAGATGGCGTCGCCGGTGGCCGGGTTCGGGTCCCAGACCCGTTCGGTGATGAAGCGCAGGCCCATCGCGTCGAACGCCGGCCAGGCCTCCCGGACGGTGGTGATGAGGATCAGCCCGAGGATGGCCAGCACCAGCAGGCCGGTGCCGAGCGTCCACCAGGAGAAGACGCGGTCGCCGAGGGCGCTGCTGCCGCGCTGGGTCAACGTCGGCTTGGCGGCGGGGGGATTGTTCGTCAAGGTCATCTTCACTCCAGCTCAGGTACCCCGCTAGGGACGGGATCGACGTGATCCCGTCCCCAGCTGGAACGCCCTAGCGATCTTGATTTGATCAGCCCTGGATCTTCTCGACCTGGGCCAGCGCCTTCTCCTTGAGGGAGGCCGGCAGCGGTGCGAAGTCGACCTCCTCGGCCAGCTCCTGGCCGTCGTTGAGCAGGTAGGTGAGGAAGCCCTTGACCAGCGCGGCCTTGTTCGCGTCGTCGTAGGACGTCTTGACGATGATGAACGTCGGCGCGGTGATCGGATAGGCGGAGGCACCGGCGGCGTTGAGCGGGTTGTAGCTCAGGTCCTCGGCGACCTCGGCACCTTCCAGGCCGGCGGTGGTGCCCTCCAGGGACGGCTCGACGAACTGGCCGTCCTTGTTCTTGATGGCGGCGAACTTCAGGCCGGTCGCCTTGGCGTCGCTCAGGTCGACGTACCCGACGGCGCCGTTGGTCTGCTTGACGATCTGCGCGACACCGGTGTTCTTCTCGCCACCCTGGGTGCTGGCCGGCCAGGCCACCGTGTCACCGCTGCCCAGCTTCCAGGTGCCCGCCGCCGCGGCGTCGAGGTACTTGGTGAAGTTGCTGGTGGTGCCGGAACCGTCCGAACGGTGCGCGACGGTGATCGGCGTGTTGGGCAGCTCGACACCCGGGTTGTCGGCCTTGACGGCCGCGTCGTCCCAGGTCTTGATGTCGGTCTGGAAGATCTTGGCGAGCGTCTCCGGGCTGAGCTGGAGCTTGTCGACGCCCTCAAGGTTGTAGGAAACCGTGATCGGGGCCGCCACCGTCGGCACGTACATGAACGAACCGGCGGTCACGCCGTCGGTGTCCTTCACCAGGCTGTCGGTGCCGGCAAAGTCGACCAGGCCCTCACCGAACTGCTTCTTGCCGGTGCCGGATCCGGTCGCGTTGTAGGTGACCGTCACGTCGGATGCCTCGGCCTTGAAGGCCTCGACGACCTCTTGGTAGTAAGCGTCCGGGAAGCTGGCGCCCGACGCCTTCAACTCGCCGGACAGGTCGGCGTAGGCGCCGTCGCCGCCACTGCCGCCCGGCTCCGAGCTGTTGTCGTTGCTACCACAGCCGGTAAGCGCGAGCGCGGCAAGCGCGACGCCGGCAAGGACGCGCCGCGAAAGCACGTTGCGGTTCACCAGGTAAGCCTCTCTATCGGGGTGCATCAGCCCGTCCGGGCCGTACGCGAGTCAAGCTAGGAGGCCCAGGTAGCCGGACTCCCGGACCCAGGTGAACGAAAAATGAACTTGCCGGCTCGGTGATGGCCACCTGGGAGTCGGGATGTGAAGTTGCGGACGCGCCGTACCGGATGTCCGGAATCTGGGGCCCGCCGGCTGCCCTACGGGTGCCGTGTCAGAGCCGGATGGTGCCGGTCACCAGGTAGACGACCTGACGGGCGACGTTCACCGCCTGATCGGCGTAGCGCTCGTAGTAGCGGCCGAGCAGGGCCAGGTCGATCGCGGACTCCACCCCGTACGGCCAGCCGGAGACCAGCAGCGACAGCAGGCGTTCCTGCGCGGCGTCGACCTCGTCGTCGTCCAGCCCGAGCTGCATCGCGTCGAGCCGGTCCCGGGTGGCCAGCACGACCGCGCACTTGTCCGCCACCCGCGCAGCCGCCTCGGCCAGCGCCGTCATCACCGGCATCGCCGGCTCCGGGACCACCCCGATCGGATGCCGGCGCAACGCGACCTTCGCGACGTGCACCGCGAGGTCACCCATGCGTTCCAGGGCACCGGCCATCCGCAGCGCGCACACCACCAGGCGCAGGTCCGAGGCGACCGGCTGGTGCCGTACCAGCACCTCGGGGATCATCGCCTCCACCTCGGACCGCCGGGAGTCCAGCACAGTGTCACCGGCGAGCACCCTCTCGGCCGCGTCCCGGTCCACCTCCAGCAGCGCGGTGCTGGCCCCCCGGATCGCCGAGCCGGCGTCCCGACTCATCAACGCCAGGACGCCGGTGAGCCGGTCGAGCTGCTCGTCGAAGCTGTCCCGGCTCATTGCGCGTCCCTCCAGTCGGGTCACCCGGTCACGGTGCCGCCCGGGACCGGCGCGGCAGCCGGCCGATCCTGGTCAGCAACCTACCTGCCCCCGGGCAGCGCCACCCGCCGCGCCACCCCGGGCAGGGCGCCGGCAGGCTCCGGCCGCACCGGTCAGTCGGCCAGCACGTCCAGCAGCAGGGCCGCCGTCCAGCTGAACGCTGGTGAGCCCAGGCCGACACCGGTGTCCGGGTGGAAGTACTCGTGGCAACCGGCCGCCGCGACCAGGTCGATCATCGAGGAGCGCAGTCCGGCCGCCAACCGGTCGTGTCCGTGCCGTAGCAGTCCAAGCCGGATCAGCCAGGTGATGTTCATCCAGCTCGGGCCGCGCCAGTAGCGCAGCGGCTCGAAGTCGGTGGCGGTGCGGTCGTGGCTGGGCAGCGGCCGGTCCATCCGGGCGGCGAGGCCGAAGCGGGCCGAGCGGGCCTCGGCGAGCACCGTCTCGACCTGTCGCGCCGGCAGGCCGGGCAGGATCAGCGGGGTCAGGCCGAGCACCGTACGGGCCGGTGTCAATCGGCCGGTCCGCAGGTCACGCGGGTGGAAGGTGCCGGTGTCCAGGTCGTACAGCCGGGTCACCACGGCCTCGGTGATGGCGACGGCCCGCTCCCGGTGCGGGCCCGGGTCGACGCCGATCGCCTCGGCGATGCCGGCGAGCGCCACCTCCGACGCCCCCATCGCCGCGTTGAACAGCGGACACTCGACCAGGAACGGATGCCGGTCGGCCAGGCTGTCGTCGCGGTAACCGCCCGCCCGGTACGCGGTGACCATGGTGACGTACCGCGCGTAGTCCAGGTCGGTGGGTCGGTGGGCGGGATCGGCGTGCACGGTGTCGCGCCGCCGGTACGCGCGCATCACCGCCGCCTCCGCCGGCACCGCGGACATCGGCCCGTCCCAGGCCGGGCTGTTGTCCAGTCCGGACTCCCACGGGTGCACGATGCTGGCCAACCCGGCGCCACCGACATCGCGACAGGTGGCGAGGTAGCGCTGCTGCGCCACCAGGCGCGGATAGAGCCGTCGCAACGCGACGCGGCCCGCCTCCGACGGCACGCGACGGTACGCGTGCCAGGCGGCCAACGCGTGCACGGGCGGCTGCACCAGGCCGGAGGTGGCCACCGGAGGTGTTCCCTCGACGGTGTTCGACGACCAGAACCCGGGGCCGGGAAAGTAGGCGCCGCCAGCCACCGCCGGGTTGAACACGATGTGCGGCACCCGGCCGTCGCGCCACTGGGCGCGGAACAGGCTGTCCAGCTCCGACCAGGTGCGGTCGGGGCGGATATGCGCCCAGCCGATCGCGATGAAGGCCGAGTCCCAACTCCACTGGTGCGGGTACAGGGTGCGCGACGGCACCGTGTGTCCGCCCGCCCAATTTCCGTCGAGGGTGGCGCGGGCCACCCCCCACATCCGGCCATGCTCACCGGCAGCGTCAGTGCCCAGAGCCGGGCCCGGCCCGGCCGGCGGAACAGTTCGGTTCACCATGAGTCACGACATGGTAGCGCGCGAGTTGGTCTCCGGACACCTGCCGTTGGTCCGTTCCGGCGGTCGGACGGCTGCCCCGAGCCAGTCCGGATACGGTGCAGACATGACCAACAGGACCCGATGGGCCACCGACACCGGTCCCGAGCACTCGCAGTGGTACGTCAACCGGTTCCGGCAGTTGGCGGCCGAAGGGGCGGATCTGGCGGGTGAGGCCCGACTGCTCGACACGCTGGTGCCGCCGGCCTCCCGGATCCTCGACGCCGGCTGCGGGACCGGTCGGGTCGGCGCCGAGTTGGCGGCGCGTGGTCACACGGTGGTCGGGGTGGACGCGGACCCGGTGCTGATCGACGCGGCCCGGGCCGACCACCCCGCGCCCCGTTGGCTCGTCGCCGATCTGGCCGAGTTGGACCTCGCGGCGGCCGGCGAGAGCGAGCCGTTCGACGCGGCGGTGCTCGCCGGCAACGTGATGGCCTTCGTCGCCGCCGGCACCGAACGCCAGGTGCTCAGCCGGGTCGCCGCGCACCTGCGACCGGACGGCGTGGTCGCGGTCGGATTCGGCACCGACCGGGGGTATCCACTCACCGACTTCGACGCCGACGCGATCGGCGCCGGACTGCGTCTGGAACACCGCTTCGCCACCTGGGACCTGCGGCCGTGGCGCGACGACGCGGACTTCGCCGTCACCATCCTGCGCCGCCCCACCTGATCGCCGCTCCCCGCCATCCGCCGCGTCGACGCCCGGACCGGCTGATATTGACGTGGAAGCGTCCCGCGCCCCACCGTAGCCTGAACCGATGCCCCCACAGCTCCCGCACGCCGAGCCGGGCACGCCGGACACGAGGGGTCCACTGAGGTACATCTGGTGGCTGGTCCGCCGCCAGCCGTGGCGGGTGCTACGCGGCGGTCTCATCGGCACGGCCTGGATGCTCGGGTTGTCGGCCCGGCCGTACCTCGTCGCCCGCGCCATCGACGACGGACTGCGCGCCGCGGATCACCGGGCGCTGCTGTGGTGGGTGGCCGCGATCGTCGTCGCCGGGATGGCCTTGGCCTACCTGGGCATCATGCGGCACCGCACGATGACGTTCGTCCGGGAGGATGCGTCGGCCCGGTCCGCCGCGGTCCTGTTGCGTCACCTGTCCCGGATCGGTGCCGTACTGCCCCGCAGACTCGCCGCCGGGGAGGTCGCCACCGTGGGCGGTGCCGACATCATCCACACCTCGGCGGTGCTGACCATGACCGGGCCGGGCGTCGGGGCCGTCCTCGCGTACGTCTTCGTCGCCTTTCTCCTGTGGTCGGTGTCCCCGTTGCTGGCGGTGTTCGTGCTGCTCGGCGTGCCGGCGGTGGTGCTCCTCGTCGGGCCGCTGCTGCGCCGCCTCGAACGGGTCGAGTCGGTCTACCGGCACCAGCAGGGTCTGCTCACCACCCGGGCCGCCGACATCGTGGCCGGGCTACGGGTGCTCGCCGGGGTCGGTGGGCGGGGACTGTTCGCCCGCCGGTACGCGGCCCGCTCGCAGCGGCTGCTGGCGGAGGGATACCGGGTCGGTGCCGTGAACAGCTGGATCGAGGCGCTGACGATCGCCATCCCGGGGCTGTTCCTGGCCGCCGTGGTGTGGCTGGCGGCCCGGATGGCCTCGGCCGGTGACATCACCATCGGGCAGATGGTGGCCGTCTACGGGTACGTGGCGGTGCTCATCGTGCCGGTGTGGTTCCTGCTCGAAGGCGGCCACCAGCTGATCCGGGGGCGGGTCGCCGCCCGCCGGATCGTCGCGCTGCTCAACCTGAGGCCGGACGTGGCCGGCCCGCCGTCGCCGGTCGGCGGGCCGCCTCGACCCGCCCCGGACGGGCCCGCCGACCTGCACGATCCCGACACCGGGCTGACCGTACCCGCCGGGCGGCTGCTTGCCGTCGCCGCCGACGACCCGGCCGAGTCCATCGCGTTGGCCGACCGCCTCGGGCGGTTCGTCGCCAGCGAGGTGACCTGGGGTGGCGTACCGCTGACCAGCATCGCGCTGGACGAGGTGCGGGCCCGGATCCTCGTCGCCGACCACGACTCCTACCTCTTTGCCGGGACACTGCGCGAGATCCTGCACGTCCGGGCCGACCTCGACGACACCGACCTGCGGACGGCCCTGCGCACGGCGTCGGCGGAGGATGTGGTCGACGCCCATCCGGAGGGGCTCGCGATGCCGATCGGCACGCGGGCCCGGACCCTCTCCGGCGGCCAGCGACAACGCGTACGCCTGGCCCGCGCTCTGCTCGCCGAGCCGGACGTGCTGATCCTCGTCGACCCGACCTCGGCGGTGGACGCGCACACCGAGGCGCGCATCGCGCAGCGACTCCACGCGGCGCGGGCCGAACGTACGACAGTCGTGCTGACCACCTCACCGCTGCTGCTCGGTCAGGCCGACCTGGTCGCCCACCTGCGCCACGGCCGGATCACCGCTGCCGGCAGCCACGTCGAACTGCTCGAACAGGAACCGAGCTACCGGGCCCTGGTGTCCCGGGACAACGAGGTCGCCGACGCTGACGGATCGCTGCGGTGAGCGGACTGCCCGTCGCGGACCGGCAGGTCGTCCGTCGTGCGGCGCTGGGCCTCGTCGCCGTGGACCGCCGCGCCGTCGCCGTGATGCTGGTGCTGCACGGCGCCGCAGCGGTCGCCGGGCTCGCCACGCCGTGGCTGGTTGGCAGGATCGTGGACGAGGTCGCGGCCGGCGCCGGCGTCGCCGCCGTGGACCGCCTGGCGCTCGCGATCGGCGGCTGCGTGCTGGCTCACGGGCTGCTCACCCGGTACGCCCAGTACACCGGTCACCGGTTCGGCGAACGTGCCGTCGCCCGGCTGCGCGAGGGGTTCGTCGCCCGTACGCTCGACCTGCCCATCGCCGTGGTCGAGCGCGCCGGCACCGGCGAACTGGCCACCCGCAGCTCGGTGGACGTGACGACGGTCGGGAGCACCGTCCGGGACGTGGTGCCCGTCATGGTCATCGCCTCGACCCAGCTGACGCTGCTCTTCGGTGCGATCTTCCTGCTGCATCCGCTGCTCGGTCTGGTCGCCCTGAGCGGGCTTCCGTCGATCGTCGCGGTCACCCGCTGGTACCTGCGTCGCGCCAGGCCGGCGTACCTTGCCGAAGGGGCCGCGACCGCCGAGCTGACCGAGGCGTTGACCACGACCGCGGAGGGCGCCCGCACCGTCGAGGCGCTCCGCCTCGGCGCCGACCGCACCGCGTACGGCCGGCAGCGCATCGGCCGGGTGTGGGCCACCCGCCGGGCGACCCTGGCGCTGCGGTCGGTCTTCTTCCCGGTGGTGGAGGCGAGCTACGCACTCCCGATCGCGGTGGTGCTGCTGTTCGGCGGTCTACTGCTGGACCGTGGCATGGTGAGCCTCGGCGAGGTGGTGGCGGCGGCGCTCTACCTTCAGCAGGCGATCGAGCCACTGGACCGGCTGCTGCAGTGGATGGAACAGGCCCAACGTGGTCTCGCCTCGTTCGCCCGCGTACTCGGTGTCGGCCAGCAGGCCGAAGCCGCCGCCGCCCCGCGACCACGCGTCCCGGCACCCGCCCGCTCCGGGCGGCTCGTCGTGCGCGGCGCCCGCTTCTCGTACGCCGACGGTCCCGACGTGCTGCACGGGATCGATCTGGTGGTGCACCCTGGCGAACGTCTCGCCATCGTCGGCCCTTCGGGGGCGGGAAAGTCCACCCTCGCCCGGCTGCTCGCCGGAATCGACGTGCCGCGCGAGGGGGTGGTGAGCCTCGACGGCGTCGCGGTCACCGACCTCGACCCGGCCGAGCGGCGCCGCCGGATCGCCCTGGTCACCCAGGAACACCACGTCTTCATCGGTACGCTGCGCGACAATCTCGCCTTCGCCGCACCGGACGCGTCCGACGAACAGATGCGCGCCGCACTTGTCGCGGTGAGCGCCGACTGGTACGCCGACCTGCCCGACGGGCTCGACACGCAACTCGGCGACGGTGCCCGTGAACTCGGTGCCGCCGACGCCCAACAGCTCGCGCTGGCCCGGCTGGTGCTCGCCGACCCGCACACCCTGATCCTCGACGAGGCGACGGCCGCGCTCGACCCGACGACCGCGCGGCGCACCGAACGGGCCCTCGCCGCCGTGGTCAACGGGCGTACCGTCATCGCCATCGCGCACCGGCTCAACACCGCGCACGACGCCGACCGGGTGGCGGTGCTGGAGGACGGCCGGATCACCGAACTCGGCAGCCACCACGAACTCGTCCGCGCCGGTGGCGCGTACGCCGCCCTCTGGCGCTCCTGGCACGGCTGAAACCGTCTTGCACGGCCGCCCCGTCACCCTCGATCAGGCTCGACGCCGAGCAGCGCCGCAGGCTGTTTCGATACTCTTCTAGGTTGACATATCTCTAATCAAGGGGCAGTCTCTGCTTCGAAGGTTGTCGAGACAGAGCCACAGTGCAGGGACATGCGTACGCCGCATCCTGATCATCCTGCGGCCATCGAGAGGAGTTCAAATGAGCAACAACACTCAAGCTGTCGGATCCACCGACCACCCAGCCACCGCTTCCGGTTCCTGCTGCGGCAGCCCCGCCCGGCCGGCCGACACGACCCTCCCGCTCACCGGCGAGACGCCGACCACCAGTCCCTGCTGCGGCTCGACGGCGGCCGCCCAGGCTGCCGGTTCCTGCTGCGATGCCAGCGCCAAGGCCGCCGCCATCAGCGCAGGACAGGGATGTTGCGGATGACACGGGCCGGGTCCGAGGATCCGTTCGGACAGGTCCGCCCGGGCGGTACGGCGACCCCGGTCTCGTCCATCGCCGGCGACGGTCGCCCGGGACGACCCGCCGCAGCCACCGTCTTCAGGCACGACGCCCAGGTGACGTCCCTGGTCGACCCCGGTTGCACCGGCTGATGACCACCTCCACGGTGGTGTCCGCCGATCCGAGAGCCGACGGACACCACCCGTGGCGCATGGTCGCCGCCCTCGCCATTACCTCCACGGTGGGCTACGGCACGCTGTACTACGCCTACGCCGTCCTCCTCAGGCCCATGGCCACCAGCCTCGACACGTCCACCACCGCCGTCACCGGCGCGCTGACCGCAAGCGTTCTCGCCGGGGCCCTGATGGCCATACCCGTCGGCAGATGGCTCGACCGGCACGGCGGACGCGTCCTCATGACCGCAGGCTCGATCACCGCCACCGCCCTGCTGGTCGCCTGGTCGCAGGTCCAGACCGTCGGACAGCTGTACGCCGTGATGACGGGCATCGGAATCGTCAGCGCGATGGTCCTCTACGAACCCGCCTTCGCCGTCATCGTCTCCTGCTTCTCCCCCGACCGACGCCCCACCGCCCTGCTCGCAGTCACCATCGTCGCCGGTTTCGCCAGCACCATCTTCATGCCCCTCACCGGCCACCTGGTCGCTCACCTCGGTTGGCGCGCCGCACTGCTCACGCTCGCCGCCATCCACGGCCTGGTGACCGTGCCGCTGCTCTCCCTCACAATCCCGCCGCCCACCGCGTCCACGCCCACCGCGCATCCGGACCGCGGCCAGCGACGGGCGGCGGCCAGCAGGGCCACCCACGACCCGCGATTCTGGATCCTCACCGCCGCCCTCGTCGCCCACGGCGCCGCGACCAGCATCATCGCCGTCCACCTCGTCGGCTACCTCACCAGCCGCGGCCACCCTGCCACCTTCGCCGCCACCACCACCGGCCTCCTGGGCGTCCTGTCCGTCACCGGCAGACTCGTCCTCACCGCCGCCCGACGCCGCTTCGCCGTCACCACAATCGTCGCCACGGTCTTCGCCATCCAGGCCGCCGCCATCCTCGCTCTACCTTTCGCCGGAGACAGCCGGATCGGGGCGGTCATCACCGTTACCGGATTCGGCATCGGGTTCGGCATCGCCCATCTCGCCATCCCGGCCCTGCTCACCGGCCGCTACGGCACCACCGCCTACGCAACCATCGCTGGACGACTTGCCGCCCCCGTCACCATCGCTAGAGCCACCGCACCGCTCGGTGCCGCCGCAATCCTGCACACCGGCGGTGGATATCTTGTCGTACTCGCCGCTGTGGCCCTCTGCTGCGTCCTCGCCGCCGCCGGAATGCTCGCCCGAGCCGGCACCGCGACACCGCCCACTTGAGCTGCGCCTACCCCGACCGGGACGCTTCCGCCCCTGGATCGCGCCGATGAGCCTCATCAACCCCGTGTACCGCGAGCAGATTCTCGACGGTATCCGCGCGGACGGCGTCGAGGTGCACGAGGTCGTGCTCACTCTCCCCGAGGAGCAGTTGCGCGTCCGCATCGATGCCGACCAGTTGGATGTCGCTGCCCGCCAGTGGCGACACGACCATGTTGCCCGCGCGCTCACCACCTTCGCCGACGTGACCGGCGCTCATCTCGTCGACGCGTCCCAGCCGCCCGACCAGGTGGCCGACGCCGTCGCCATGAGCATCAGGTCCGCGCCCAGCCACTGACCGGCTTCGGCTGTGGGTACATCTGTTGTCGTCGGAGCGACAACAGATGTACCCACCACGGTCAGGCGGGACGGTGCCGCACCACCGGCCGGGCCGGTCGGCTGGTCAACGAACCACGTCGTAGACCAGCTTCTGGATGCCGTTGGCGTAGGACTCGCTCTCGATGAGCTTGAGGTTCTGCTTGTCCCGGTCGGTGTCGGAGAACAGCCGCTTGCCCGCGCCGAGCAGCACCGGAAAGACCAGCAGGTGGTAACGGTCGATCAGGCCGGCGTCGGAGAGGTTGCGGTTCAGCGTGGCGCTGCCGTGGATGCTGATCGGGCCGCCCTCGGTCTGCTTCAGCGCGGCGACGTCGTCAAGCGACCGGAGAATGACGATCTCCCCCCAGTTGGACACCAGGTCCTGCTCCTTGAGGGTGGTCGACACGACGTACTTCGGCATCGCGTTGTAGCCGGCGAACTCGACGGTCATCTCCGGCCACACCGGGGCGAACGCCTGGTAGCTGACCCGGCCCATCATCATCGCGGTGGCCTCGTCCTGCTCACGGCCCTTGATCTCGTAGGCGGCCTCGTCGAACGCGATGTCGTTGAAGGTCCAGCCCGAGTTGCGGTAGCCCGGTTCTCCGCCGGGTGCCTCGACGACGCCGTCGAGCGAGACGAACGCGGTGGCGATCAGGGTACGCATCTGGTTGCTCCTTGAGGTCGGTCTGACGTGCTGTCGTCAGTGCGACGAGCGAGGGTCGCCGGATTCGACAACCCACGCCGAGAAATTTCCTACCACTTCCGCGGCGCAAGTCCGAGCAGGTCAGGCGGGGGCGGCGCGTTGGCGGGCCACACTCGGGTCGAGCGAGGCGCCGGCGGGTACGAGGCTGACCACGCCTGCGGGCAGCCGGACGGGTCGCACGTCCGCGTAGCCGAGCATGCCGGTCACCTCGGGGCCGGCGAGCGCGTACCGGCGGCCGAGGTCGGTCACCACGGAGATCGCGCCGCCGGTGGCGCCCGGCGTGGCGACCGATTCGACGACCGCGCCCCGCCCCGGCTCCACCAGCACGTGGTCAGCGGTCGTCGAGTCGGCCGGCTGTTCCGGCGTCGAGGCCGGCGTCGGCAGTTCCACACCCCGCCGCACCTCGACCGCACCGGTGTCGTCAGCCACCCGCACGCAGATCGTCGACGGTTCCGGCGTGGCCAGCCGGGGCGGAGCAACCGGCGGCGCGTCGGGCCCGGCGGGGACGAGATCGGGCAGCTGGGGCAGGGCGGCGAACCGGCCGAGGCTGATCTGCTCCGGCTCCCGCTGACCGGTACGGGCGAGCAACAGACCGGCCTGTAGCTCGGTGATGCCGGCGAGCCCGTCGCGCAGCACCACCGCATACTGCCGCCCGCCGCCGGAGTTGCTCACCACCAGCACGTCACCGATCCGAGCCTCGGCAACCCGGGTGGACCGCCGGCCCAGGTCGGGCGGGTCCAGTGGGGCCAGGTCGAGACCGGCCGGCACCGAGTTGAGCAGAGCGGCGGCCACCGGTACGGACCGGGAACGGGTGGTCACCAACGCGGCCAGCACCCGGTCGGTGTCCCGGATCAGGTGCCGCTGCTGGTGCCAGAGCAGGTGCAGCCGGCCGTCGGGGTCACGCAGCAGCAGTGCGTCCCGGCCCAGCGGCCGGCCGCCGGCGCCACCCGCGCCCACCAGCAGCACCGACCGCGCCGCTGCCGCGGGCCCGGTCGGGGGCACCGAACAGACCGACCACGGTTCGGTGGCCAGCCGGGCCGCCGGTGGCAGCGAGTCGGGAGCGTCGCGAATGCCCAACGGCAGCCCTCTCGGCACCCCGTCGATCGACCGCCGGGACACCAGTACGGTCTTCGGCCGCTGCGTGCCGACGATGAGCAGCGCGGAGGCGTAGTTGAGCACCGGGTGCAACTTCTCCTCCCGGTAGACGAACCGGGCACCGGACTCCTTCTCCACGATCACCACGCCGGTGTCGCGCCACTTCGCGCCGCCGCCGGTGAAGAGGCCGTACAGGGCGGCAGCACCCAGCCCGATGACCGCCACCAGGACGCCGGCCATCCCGGCTCCGGCAAGCCGCCGCATCGGGGACTGCGCCGGGTCGGTCTCCCGCGTCACCAGCGCGGCCACCGTCCGCTGGACGGTGAACTGGTACGAGTGCAGCTGATCCTGCCGCGACGGCATCGCTTTCCCCTCCGGCGAGACGAACGGGGCACAGGATATGCGCTGCGTCGATGTCCCGGGGACCGAGCGTCACGCCGCTCGTGGCAGTTCACCGGCCGGTAGCATGCCGGCGGTGAGCGCACGTTTCGAGGAACTGGCCTGGCGACCGACACCCATCGGCGAGATCAGTCTGCGCCGGCGTCGCGATCCCCGGCTCGACCTGGATGTGTACGAGGTCAAGCTCGACGACGAGTTCCTGATGTCGAGCCTGTTCACCGCCGGCGAGATCGAGTTGGCCCGGTTGGGGTTGGCGTCGCTGGCCGGTGACCACCTCGACGTCGTCGTCGGCGGGCTGGGCCTCGGCTACACCGCCCGCACCGCGCTGGCGGACGACCGGGTCGCCTCCCTGCTGGTGGTGGAGGCCATCGAGGACGTCATCGACTGGCACCGGCGCGACCTGCTGCCGTTCGCCGCCGGGCTGGCCACGGACCCGCGTACCCGGCTGGTGCGGGCCGACTTCTTCGCCCGGGTGGCCGGCCCGGACGGTCTCGACCCCGACGACGCCGGGCGTCGTTTCCACGCGGTGCTGCTGGACGTCGACCACTCCCCCCGGCACCCGCTGCATCCGAGCCACGCCGCCTTCTACCGGCCCGACGGGTTGCGCCGCCTGGCGCGGCTGCTGCATCCGGGCGGGGTGTTCGCCCTCTGGTCGGACGATCCACCGGACCCGGACTTCGAAGCCGACCTGGCCGCCGTGTTTCCCACCCACCACAGCCACGTGGTGCGGTTCGCCAACCCGCTCACCGGCGGCGCGTCGGCCAACACCGTCTACCTGGGCAAACTTCCCGACTGAACCGGGTCGCCCACCCGCACAGACGGCATGATGCGGGCGGAAACGGGTAGCCGGACCGGCAACCGCGCCCGGACCGGCCGGGCAACCGGTTGGGAGGTGGAGATGCGTGCCCTGCTCTGGGTGGTCGGCGTCGTCGCCGGGGCGCTGGTCCTGCTCGGGCTGCTTCTGGAAGCGGTCCGCTGGCTGGTCATCATCGGCCTCATCGCGCTCGCCGCGGTGATCGTGCTGGCCTTCGTCAAGGGCCGCCAGTCCGCCCACAACTACCCCAACCGCCGCTGACCCCGCTTCCCCCACCCTCCAGGACCGCTCCTGGTGGGCAACTTCAGGGTTGTTGCTGGGTCAGCGGGCCTCCAGGCAGCAACAACCCTGAAGTTGTCCGAAACGGTGGCGGCGGGACGAAGTCGTGGCGCGGCGGTCAGGCGGCGACGAGTTCCCGGGTGGGGTGGTCGGTGGAGCCGTCGAGCGGGGTGGCGGGGGCCGCCGGCTGGCGACGGTTCGGCAGGGCGAGCCGGAAGACCTTCTTCCACGCGGAGAAGACCTGCCGGGGCAGCGAGCCGGTGGTGTACTTCAACCCGTACCTGTCGAACAGCGCCCGCACCTCCGGCGCGATCTCCTGGTAGCGGTTGCTCGGCAGGTCGGGGAAGAGGTGGTGCTCGATCTGGAACGACAGGTTGCCGGTCATGATGTGCATCAGCCGGCTGCCGCTGATGTTGGCCGAGCCCAGCATCTGCCGCACGTACCACTCCCCCCGGGTCTCGCCCTCGATCGAGGTCTTCTCGAAGGTCTCCACCCCCTCCGGGAAGTGCCCGCACATGATCACGGAGTGGCTCCAGAGGTTACGAATCAGGTTCGCGGTGAAGTTGGCGGCCAGGGTGTGCAGGAACGACGGGCCGGACAGCACCGGGAACAGCAGGTAGTCCTTGAGGAACTGGCGGCGGATCTTCCGGCCGACCGCGCGGACCCGGCGCCGGAACTCGGGGTCCTTGTGGCCCCCGTTCTTCAGCTTGTTGCCCAGGTCGAGGTCGTACGCGGCGATGCCGTACTCGAAGAAGCAGGCGTTGAGGAAGTTGTAGAGCGGCTGCCCGAGATGAGCCGGGTGCCAGGGCTGGTCCTCGTCGACCCGCATTATGCCGTAGCCGAGGTCGTTGTCCTTGCCGACCACGTTCGTGTACCTGTGGTGCAGCTCGTTGTGCGACTGCTTCCACTGGTCGGCCGGAGCGACGTGGTCCCACTCCCAGCTGGTCGAGTGGATCTTCGGATCGCGCATCCAGTCCCACTGGCCGTGCAGGACGTTGTGCCCGATCTCCATGTTCTCCAGGATCTTCGCCACCGACAGCCCGGCGGTGCCGACGATCCAGGCCGGCGGGAACAGCGAGAACAGCAGCACCACCCGGCTGCTGATCTCCAGCTTCCGCTGCGTCGAAATGACCTTGCGGATGTACGCGGCGTCCCGTTCGCCCCGGGAGGCGATCACGCGTTCCCGGATGGCGTCGAGTTCCTTGCCGAGGGTCTCGATGTCCTCGACGGTGAGGTGGGCGATCGGGTTGTCGGCCTTTTTCTGGATCACGGTCATGTCGGTCGGTCTCCGATCAGATCTCGAGTTCGCACGGGCCGGCGGCGGCGGACACACAGGTCTGCACGCGTACGCCGTCGCCCGGCAGGGCGGTGGTGAGCTGGCCGTTGCGTAGGTCGCGGACCGCGCCCTGGCGCAGCGGCAGCACGCAGCCGAAGCAGATGCCCATCCGGCAGCCCGAGGGCATGAGCACCCCGGCGTTCTCGCCGGCATCCAGCAGCGGGGTGGCGCCGGTGGCCGCCACGGTCACCGACGAACGGGTGAAGGTGACGGTCCCGCCGTCACCGGCGGTGATCACCGTGGGGCGGAACCGCTCGGTGTGCAGGCGGGCGGCGTGGCCACGAGCCGCCCAGTGCGCCTCGGCCGCGTCGAGCAGCCCGAGCGGGCCACACGCCCAGGTCTGACGGTCCAGGTGATCGGGGACGAGCGTGTCCAACTCGGCCACGTCGAGCAGGCCCTCGACCTCGGTGTGCCGCTCGATCAGCCGGATGGCGCCACGCTCGGCGAGGCCGCGCAGTTCCGCGCCGAAGACCACGTCCGCAGCGGTGGGCGCCGAGTGCACAAGCACCACGTCGCTGCCGGCCAGGGCACCCGAGCGCAGCATCCCGGCCACCGGGGTGATGCCGCTGCCCGCGGTGAGGAACAGCACCCGCGACGGTGCCCGCTCCGGCAGCACGAAGTCGCCGCACGCCTGGTCGAGCTGCACGATGGTGCCCGGCCGGATCCGGCGGACCAGGTGGTTGCTGACCACGCCGTCGGGGATGGCCTTCACCGTCACCGAGATCCGGTCGGCGCGCCGGCTGGGGGCGGAGGTGACCGAGTAGGCCCGCCACTGGCGCACCCCGTCGACGTCGACACCGAGCCGGATGTACTGGCCGGGGACGTGCCCGCGCCAGCTGCGGCCGGGCTGGATCAGCAGGGTGGCCGCGTCCGGCGTCTCCGGCTGCACGGCGAGGATCCGGCCGCGCAGGTCGGCACCGGCGCGGAGCGGAGCGATCAGATCGAGGTAGTCACTGGGCAGCACCGGCGTGGTCACCGTCTCGGCGAGCCGCCACAGGCGGCGCCGCAAAGATCTCGTCGTGCCCGGTGGCGGGACGGTGGCGGTCATACGACGATGGTCGCGGCCCGTTGGCATAAACTCTTGGTCTGCGAAGGTAAAGCGATCCACCCCTTTTGTGCGGAGAGAACAACCGTGGCGGAACCATCCGGAACGACCAATCGGGCGGCCCGCATCGAATTGGACCAGCGAGTGGCCCGCGAACTGCGCGACCGGCTGCCACTGGTGGCCGGTCAGACCGTCACCGCGATCACCGCCGAAGTGCCCAGCTACTCCGGCACCCTGACCGGGCAGATGCGGGACAAGATAGAGAACGCGGTGCAGATCGCGTTGGGCACCTTCCTGCAACTGCTCGAACAGTCCCAGGCCGCCGACCGTACCCAGGTCAACGACCCGAGCACCCCGCTGGTCCCGGCGCTGGAGGCCGCGTACGCCCTGGGCAGCGGCGAGGCCCGGTCGGGCCGCAGCGTGGACGCGCTGCTGGCCGCGTACCGGGTGGGCGCCCGGGTCTCCTGGCGGGAGCTGGCCGCCGCCACCGTGGCGACCGGCCTGCCCGCCGCCACCGTCGCCGAGTTCGCCGAGTTGATGTTCGCCTACATCGACGAGCTGTCCGCCGCGAGCGTCGCCGGGCACGCCGACGAGTTGGCAAGCGTGGGCCGGGCCCGACGGCGGAACCTGGAACGGCTCACCCAGCAGTTGCTCGCCGGTGAAGCGGAGGACGTGCTGCTGCGCAGCGCCGAGCGGGCCGACTGGCCGGTGCCGCAGACCCTCACCGTGGCGCTGCTGCCGCAGGCGAAGCTGCGCGGGGCGCTCGCCCTGCTGGGCGAACACACCCTGGAGAGCAGCGAGGAGCTGCCGGCCGGCGAGCCGGGCGAGGAGACCGCGGTGCTCCTCGTACCGGACATGCACGGTGACCGACGCCGGCAGCTCGCCCGGGTGCTGCACGGACGCCGCGCGGTGCTGGGGCCCTGCCGTCCCTGGGCCCGGGTCAGTTCCTCGTACCGACGGGTGGTCCGGGTGGTCGCGCTCGGTATCGCCCAGCCCACCGACGGCGAACCCCTGGACACCGAACATCACCTGGCCGAACTGCTGCTCAGCGCCGACGTCGAGGCGCTCGCCGACCTGCGTACCCGGGTCCTGCAACCCCTCGCCGAGCTGCCCGCCGCCACCGCCGAACGGCTCACCGAGACGCTGCGTTCCTGGCTGCTGCACCAGGGACGGCGCGACGACGTCGCCGCCGACCTCTTCGTCCACCCGCAGACCGTGCGCTATCGGATGGGTCAACTGCGCGAACTCTTCGGTGACCGGCTCACCGATCCGCGCAGTCTGCTCGACCTCACGGTCGCGCTCGCCCTGCCGGCCGGCGGGGCGGCGGCCGGCTGAGCGAACCCGCCGGGTAGGCGGGCCGGCCGAGCAGCGGTTACTCGGAGGTCGTCGGGCCGAGCAGGCGGATCTCCTCGACGTCCAGCCGGGCCTGCAACTCCTGCAAGACGGTGTCGTCGATCTCCCGCCGGTCGCGCATCGCGGTGATCTCGCGTCGCTTGTGTTCGAGGGCGGCCAGCCGCAGTTGACGCTCGACCTCCCGAGCGGTCAACGAGTCGTCCTCCGGCTCGGACTGCATCGCGCTCAGATGGCCCGCGTACTCAGCCCGGAGCCGGTGCAGGGTCTCCGCCTCGGCGCCCACCCGGTCGGCCAGGTCGGGCAGCGCGTCGAGGGTGGCCTGGGTGGCATTCAGCTGCGCCTGCCGCGACTCCTCGACCCGTTCCGGATCGCCGCGCAGCCCGGCCCAGCTCATCACGAACGGCAGGGTGGTGCCCTGCACCAGCATGGTCACCAGGATCACCGTGGCGACGCCGAAGATGATCAGATCCCGCTCCGGCACCGGGCTGCCGTCCTGCGCGGTCAACGGCACGGCGAGCGCCGCCGCCAGCGACACCGCCCCCCGGAAACCGGCCCAGCCGGCGACCGTACGCACCCGCCAGTTGACCTGCCGGGCGAGCTGCGACTCGCGCCGATCCAGCCGGGCCACGGCGGCGATCAGGTGCAGCCACAGCATCCGCACGGCCACCAGCACCCCGGCCACCACGAGCGCGATCACGACGGCCCGGCCCAGGGAGACGCTTGTGACGTTCTGCACCGCCCGCGGAATCTGCATGCCCACCAGCACGAAGAGTCCACCATTGACGAGGAAGGTGGTCAGGTCCCAGAAGGACAGCGCGAGGATCCGGGACCGGGCCCGGATCACCCGGGGACTGGCGTAGGAAAGCATCAGCCCGGCGACCACCACCGCGAGCACCCCGCTCTCGTGGATGCTGTCGGCCAGCAGGAAGGCGGCGAACGGGGTGAGCACGCTCAGCGCGCCCTCCCGCAGCGGGTCGTCGAGGCGCTTGCGGATCAGGATCACCACCGTGCCGACCACCATGCCGGCGGCGATGCCGCCGAGGAAGGACAGGCCGATCCGCTCGACGAGTTCGAAGGCGCTCGGTGCGGCGCCCCCACCGAGCAACCCGAGCGCGATGGCGAACAGCACCAGGGCGGTGCCGTCGTTGACCAGGCTCTCCGCGCGCAGGGTGGTCAGCAGCCGGCGCGGCATCCGCTTGGCCAACCCGGCCACCGCCGCGGCGTCGGTCGGGGCGAGCACCGCGCCGAGCACCCAGGCCACCGCCGGGTCGACACCGAAGCGCTGCACGACCAGCGACACCGCGACCATCGTGACCCCGACCAGGCCGACCGCCAACAACGCGATGACGACGATGTTCGCCCTGATCTCGCGCAGGCTGGTGACCAGGCTCTCCCGGTACAGGATCGCCGGCAGGAACAGCAGCAGCACCACCTCGGGTGCCAGGACCACGTGCGAGAACGGGGGCAGCAGCGCCACCAGGGCCCCCAGGCTGATCAGCAGCACCGGCGGGGCGACCCGGTACCGGCCACCGATGGTGGTGCCGACCAGCACGACGACACCCAGCGTGATGACCAGCAGCAGCTCGCGCACCTCGCCCCCGTTCGTCGCCCCCCACATGGTGGTACGCCGACGGGCCGCCCCGGGCCGATTCGCCGCAGCGCCCAGACCGGGCTCAGCGACGGGGACCGGCGCTCAGGTCCTCCTCGATGCGCTTGGCAGTGGCCAGCAGCGGTGGCAGCAGCTCCCTGCGGATCATCTCAAACGAGCCTCGGCTGGCGTGGGCGGAGACGTTCACCGCGGCCACCACCGAGCCGTTGTCACCGTGGATCGGCGCGGCCAGCGACCGCAGCCCCTCCTCCAGCTCCTGGTCGACGAGGGCGTACCCCTGGTTGGCGATCTTGGTCAGGATGTCACGCAGTTTGGCCGGATCGGTCACGGTGCGCCGGGTCAGCGGGCGCAGCTGCGCCGTGGCGAGATAGTCGTCCAGCCATCGGGGCGGCTGCCCGGCGAGCAGCACCCGGCCCATCGACGTGGCGTACGCGGGGAACCGGGTGCCGACGCTGATCCCCACCGTCATGATCCGCTTGGTGGGCACCCGGGCGACGTAGACGACCTCGTCACCGTCGAGGACCGACACGGAGCAGGACTCGTGCACCTGCGCCACCAGCGCCTCCATGTGCGGCTGGGCCACCTCGGGCAGGCTCAGGCTGGACAGGTAGGCGTAGCCGAGGTCGAGGATGCGCGGGCGCAGGGAGAACAGCCGCCCGTCGGTGCGTACGTAGCCGAGTTCGACCAGGGTGAGCAGGAAGCGACGGGCGGCGGCCCGGGTCAGCCCGGTGGCCCGGGCCACCTCGCTGAGGGTGAGCTGCGGGTGTTCGGCGTCGAAGGCCCGGATCACGGCGAGACCGCGTTCCAACGACTGGACGAACTCGCCGGAGCGGGCCGTCGCCTCGTCGCTCACTGGGCCTCCTGCCGCAGAGTCTCCTGGGCCACCTTGAACGCCCGGTTCGCCGCCGGTACGCCAGCGTAGACGGCCACCTGGAGCAGCACCTCCTTCACCTCGTCGGGGGTGAGGCCGTTGCGCAGAGCGGCGCGTACGTGCATGGCCAGTTCCTCGTCGTGGTGCAGGGTGGCCAGCACGGCGAGGGTGATGCAGCTGCGGGTACGCCGGTCCAGCCCCTCCCGGGTCCAGATCTCACCCCACGCGTAGCGGGTGATCAGGTCCTGGAAGTCGGCGGTGAACTCGTCGGTGCCGGCGATGGCCCGGTCGACGTGCGCGTCGCCGAGCACCTGCCGGCGTACCGCCATGCCGGCCTCGTACCGCTGCTGGTCGGTCATCAGCGCACCGCGCCTTCCGGGTCGAGGTGGTCCACGAGCAGTCGGGTGACGGCCTCGGGTTGCTCGACGTTGGCCAGGTGCGCCGCCCCGTCGAGCACCACCAGGCGGGCCGACGGGATCCGCTCGGCGATGGCGGCCGCGTGCTCCGGCGGGGTCGCCGGATCGTCGGCCGCGCCGACCACAAGCGTCGGTGCGCGGATCGCGGCCAGGTCCGGGCGCAGATCCATCGCGGCGATTGCCGCACAGCAGCCGGCGTACCCGGCGGCAGGCGTGCTGACCAGCATGTTCCGGTACGCGGCGACGGCGTCCGGATGGGTCGCGGCGAAGGCGGGAGTGAACCAGCGCTCGACGATCGCGTCGGCGATGCTGTCCAGCCGACCGGCACGGACGGCGGCGGCTCGGGCCCGCCAGCCGTCCGCCGGCCCGAGCAGTGCGGAGGTGCACAGCAGGGCGAGGCGGTCGATCCGTTCGGGGGCGTGGGCGGCCAGCCACATGCCGACCATCCCGCCGAGGGAGAGCCCGGCGTAGTGGACCCGGGTCACGCTCAGGTCGTCCAGCAGCCGCAGCACCTTCCGGCCGAGCAGGTCGATGGTGTACGGCCCGGCCGGTGTCGCCGAGCCGCCGTGGCCCAGATGGTCGTAGCGGACCACGCGGTACCGCTCGGCCAGCGCCGCCACCTGCGGCTGCCACATCGCGCCGGTGGTGCCGAGGGAGCTGCCGAGCAGCAGCACCGGCGCGTCCGGCGGGCCGTCGACGGTGTAGTGCAGCGCGCCGGTCACGGCCGTACCTCGCCGTCCGGCCCGACGGCCGCGGCCAGGCCCTGGGCCGCCTCGGGGTGCGGCCCGGCGGTCTCGGCCGGGCCTGGCGTCGCGTCGCGGTGCAGGTCGAGGGCGCGGTCGATCAGGTAGCCAGTGCTGCCGAGCCAACCGGCCGGGTCGAGGGCGGCGTCGACGTCCGACTCCGACAGGTGGGCGCGCAGGTCCGCCTCGGCCAGCAGCGCCGCCCGGAAGTCGGGCCGGCCGGCGGCGCGGCGGACCAGGTCGTGAGCGGCGGCGCGGCCCAGGGCCGGTGCCAGCCGGGCGGCGACCGCCTCGGCGAGCAGCAGGCCGCCGGTGGCGTCCAGGTTGGCCCGCATCCGCTGCGGACGTACGTCGAGGCCGGCGAGCATCCGGGCGGTACGGGCGGCGGCCCCACCGGCGAGGTGCGTCAGGTCGAGCAGGGGTTCCCACTCGGCGTGCCAGCCACCGGTGGCCCGCTCGTGCTCCTGGCCGGCGGCGGCGAACAACGTGCCGACGAGCCCCGGGCCACGCCGGGCCGCGGCGGTGACCAGCACCGAATCCACCGGGTTGCGCTTGTGCGGCATCGCCGAGGAGCCGCCCCGCCCCGCGCCTCCCTCGGCCACCTCACCAACCTCGGTCTGCGCGAGCAGGCCCACGTCGAGGGCGATCTTGCCGGTGGCGGCGAGCAGCCCACCGAGGGCGGCGGCCAGGTCGAGCAGGGGCTGGCGGCGGGTGTGCCAGGGCAGCGGGCTCGCCGCCAGGCCGAGCTGCGTGGCGAACCGGTCGACCATCGCCGGCCCGGCAGTGCCATAGGCGGCGAGGGTGCCGACCGCCCCGCCGAGCTGCGCGGGCAGGCCGGCGCGCGCCCCGGCCAGCCGGGTCCGCGCCGCCACCAGGCCGACCAGCCAGCCGGCCGCCTTGAGCCCGAAGGTGGTCGGTGCGGCCTGCTGGCCGAGGGTACGGGCGGTCATCAGGGTGTCGCGGTGGGTCCGGGCCAGCCGGGCGGCGGCGTCGGCGGCGTCGGCGAGGTGCCGCAGCAGCGGCTCGACGGCCCGGGCCGCCACCAGCGACAGGGCGGTGTCGAGCACGTCCTGGCTGGTCGCGCCGTGGTGCACCCAGGGCCGGGCCGGCGCGGCGACCGCGGCGGTCAGCTCCCGCACCAGCGGGACGACGGGATTGCCGGCCGCCTCGGCCGCCTCGCCGAGAGCGGCCGGGTCGTACCGTTCGACGCGGCACTGCCGGACGATCTCGTCGGCGGCCGGGGCAGGCACCAGCCCGACCTCGGCGCCGGCCCGGGCCAGGGCCGCCTCCGCGTCCAGCAGCGCCCGCAGCAGGGCGTGGTCGCCGAGTTCGGCGTCGACGTCAGGCGTGCCGGAGAGCCCGCGCAGCAGTGCCTCAGACGGCGAAGAAGACGGTCTCATGCTCTCCCTGAAGGCGGATGTCGAACTGGAACCCGTCCGTGGCCGGCCGGGCCAGCAGCGTGTCACGACGCTGCGGGTCGACGGTACGCAGCACCGGGTCGCTGGCGTTGGCCGCCTCGCCGGGAAAGTAGACCCGGGTGACGAGACGGTGCAGCAGCCCCCGCCCGAACACCGACAGGGTCAGGTGCGGTGCCTCGGTGTCGCCGTCGAAGGTGGGCAGCGGCCCAGGCTTGACGATGTGCAACGCGTACCGGCCCTCGGTGTCGGTCTCGGCCCGGCCGAAACCCCGGAAGCCGGGGACCGCCGATGGCCGGGCGCCCCGCGGATCGTCGGGATGGTCGAAGCGCCCGTCGGGATCGGCCTGCCAGCTCTCCACCATCGCATCGACCACGGCCGCGCCGGTGCCGTCGAAGATCCGGCCCCGCAGCCAGAACGCCCCGGGCGTACCCTCCGGCACCACGTACGGCCCGTCGGGCCAGCGCAGGCCGATGTGCAGGTACGGCCCGACGGTCTGGGCGGGCGTCACGCCCAGCGACTCACTCATCGTCGTCCTCGTCCTCGAACACGGTGGCCTCCCGGCCGCGCAGCACGATGTCGAACTCGTAGGCGAGCGCCCACTCGGGGCGGGTGGCCGCGTGGTCGTAGCGGGCCACCATCCGCTGCCTGGCCCGCTCGTCGCGGACCGAGTTGAAGATCGGGTCCTGGAAGAACAGCGGGTCGCCCGGGAAGTACATCTGGGTCACCAGCCGCTGGGTGAAGGCGCGGCCGAAGAGGGAGAAGTGGATGTGCGCGGGCCGCCAGGCGTTGTCGTGGTTGCGCCACGGGTAGGCGCCGGGCTGCACGGTGACGAAGCGGTAGCGGCCGTCCGCGTCGGTCAGGGCGCGCCCGACGCCTGTGAAGTTCGGGTCCAGCGGCGCCGGCCAGGTGTCGGCGGCGTGCCGGTAGCGGCCGGCGGCGTTGGCCTGCCAGATCTCGACGAGGGTGTGCGGCACCACGCGGCCGTCACCGTCGAGAACCCGGCCGTGCACGATTATCCGCTGCCCGAGGGGTTCACCGTCGTGCTGGCGGGTCAGGTCGTGGTCCAACTCGCCGAGGCGACCCTCGCCGAGCAGCGGGCCGGTGACCTCGGTGAGCCGCTGCGGCAAGTAGGTCAACGGCTGCTGCGGCGCCCGGCTCACCGTCGACCGGTAGCCGGGGCTGAGCAACGGCGGGTGGGCGTCGACGTCGTCGCGCCGGTAGCTCGGCAGGATCAGTTTCCGCTCGGCGTCCTGGGTCAAGGCCGCTCCTCCCCTTCAGTCGATCCGAGTATCCGCGACCCGGAGGATTCGAGCGGGTGCCCGCTGACGATCGCACCGCCCGGCGGTTCGGGCTGAGGCTGGCCGGTCATGCCGCCGCCCGCATTGTCGCTTCAAGGGCGCGCAGCACTGTGAGTTCCTCGGCGGTCGGTGGCTCGTTGGTGCTCAGGTCGTCGGCGACGGCGAGCGGCCAGCCGGTGGCCTCGCGGACCCGCTCGACGGTGACGCCCGGGTGCAGCCGGGTGAGCGTGAGTTCGCAGCTGTCCGGGTCGGCCTCGAGGACGCCGAGGTCGGTGATGACGGTGCGGGGTCCACCGCCGCGTAGACCGAGCCGGGCCCGGTCGCCGGGGCCGGCGCCGTAGCCGACCGAGGTGACGAAGTCGACGCGCTCGGTGAAGGTACGCCGGCTCTGCCGGACGATCACCACCACCTCGCCGCAGGAGGCGGCGATCTCGGGAGCGCCACCGGCACCGGGCAGGCGCACCTTCGGGTCGGTGTAGTCACCGCCGATGACCGTGGTGTTGATGTTGCCGTACCGGTCGAGCTGCGCGGCACCGAGGAACCCGACGTCGATGCGCCCGGGTTGCAGCCAGTAGTTGAACACCTCGGGCACCGGGATCACCGCGTCGGCGGTGTCGGCGAGCACGCCGTCACCGATGGAGAGCGGCAGCCGATCCGGCTTGGCGCCGAGACAACCGGACTCGTAGATCAGCACCAGATCCGGCGCGTGGGTGGCGCGGGCCAGGTTCGCCGCGGTGCTGGGCAGGCCGATCCCGACGAAACAGGCGGTGCCGTCGCGCAGTTGCCGGGCGGCCGCCACCGTCATCATCTCGTCGGCGGTGTACTGACTCATGCCGGCCCTCCGCTGCGCTGCGGGCCGACATGAGGCACCAACGCACTGAGTTGATGATTCGCTCGCTGACGCTCACTCATGCCGTCGCCCCCGCGTTCTGCACATGCCGTTCGATCCAGTCCTGGAAGGTGTCACGGTCCCGGCTGATCTCGTCCCAGGCGACGTAGAAGGCGTTGTCCCGCACCGAGTAGCCGTGCGCGTACGAGGGATGGGCGCCGCCGGGTACGTGCGCCACGGCGGTTATCGCCCAGCCGGGCAGCACCACCTGGCCGGGTACCGGGGTCAACTCGTCGACGATCTCCTCGACGGTGACCAGGGACCGGCGGGCGGCCAGCACCGCCTCCTTCTGCACGCCGGTGATGCCCCACATCTGCACGTTGCCGGCGCGGTCGGCGCGCTGGGCGTGCACCACCGTCACATCGGGGTTCAGCGCGGGGACCGCGGTCAGTGTCTCCCCGGTGAACGGGCAGTCGATGCTGCGGATGTTGCCGGTGTGCCGGGGCAGGTCGGTGCCGGTGTAGCCGCGCAGCACCGCGAACGGCAGGCCGGAGGCACCGGCGACGTAGCGGTTGGCCATCCCGGCGTGGCTGTGTTCCTCCAGCTCCAACGGGACGGGCCAGGAGTTCTGCACGGCGTCACGGAAGCGGTGCAGCGATCCCACGCCGGGGTTGCCGCCCCAGGAGAAGACCAGGCGGCGGGCGCAGCCGGCACCGATGAGCTGGTCGTAGATGACGTCGGGGGTCATCCGCACCAGGGTCAGGTCGCGCCGCTCCTGCCGGATGATCTCGTGGCCGGCGGCGAACGGGATCAGGTGGGTGAATCCCTCCAGCGCCACCGTGTCCCCGTCGCGGACCAGCTCCGCGACGCCGTCGGCCAGCGGGACGAGCTTCGCCATGAGCCTCCCTGCCTCCTGTGTCATCGCACCCACCGACCGCTGTTCGGCATGCGGACCGGCGTACTTATCTCGAACGTAATCGGCGTTGGTGACGTTCGTCAACGCGCCCCGGCCGACCGGGTTCACCCGTCCGACCTGTCGCAGAAATGTTGCGGTGATCCGTTGACGCGAGCCGAGTCCCGTGCAAATGTCCTTGATGAGAACGCCTGTTCGGCAAGCGAACAAGCGACGCGCGGTCGGCCCTGGCTACCGCCGGGCCGCCGCACGTATCAGGCGTGGCCGGAACCATCCCGCCGGCCACCGCCCGTGCCTGTCCCACCTGCGGCGCAAGGAGGACCACCATGCCCCTGCTCGACACCGACACCTGGCACGGCCGGATCTACAGCGACGGCTGGGTGCGGGCCTCCGGCGGCACCGCCACCGTTCGCGCCCCCGCCACCGGCGAGGAGATCGGCCAGGTAGGCGTGGCCGACGCCGACGACGTCGCGCGGGCCAGCATCCGGGCCGCCGCCGCGCAGCGGGCCTGGGCCGCCACCAGCTACACCGAGCGGGCCGCCGTGCTACGCCGGGCCGGCGCGTTGTGGGAGCAGCACGCCGCCGAGGTCGGCGAGTGGGTGGTCCGCGAGTCCGGGTCGATCCCGCCCAAGGGCGGCCTGGAGACCAGCACCGCCGCGCAGGAGTGCTACGAGGCCGCGACGCTGCCCTCGCAGTCGCTCGGTGAGATCATCCCGAGCGCCCAGCCCCGACTCAGCCTGGCCCGCCGGCTACCGGTCGGCGTGGTGGGCGTCATCTCGCCGTTCAACGCTCCGCTGATCCTGGCGATCCGCTCGGTGGCCCCGGCGCTGGCGCTGGGCAACGCGGTGGTGCTCAAACCGGACCTGCGTACGGCGGTCTGCGGTGGGCTCTCCATCGCCCGGATCTTCGAGGAGGCGGGGCTGCCCGAGGGCCTGCTGCACGTGCTGCCGGGCGGCGTCGCGACCGGCGAGGCGCTGGTCGCCGACCCGCGCGTACGGGTGATCAGCTTCACCGGGTCGTCCGCCGCGGGCCGCAAGGTCGGTGAGGCCGCCGCCCGGCACCTGAAGCGGGCGCACCTGGAGCTGGGTGGCAACTCGGCGCTGGTGGTGCTCGACGACGCGGACCTGGACCTCGCCGTCTCGGCCGGCGCCTGGGGTTCCTTCCTGCACCAGGGGCAGATCTGCATGACCACCGGCCGGCACCTGGTGCACGAGAGCCTCGCCGAGCGGTACGTCACCGAGCTGGCCGCCAAGGCCGACCACCTGCCGGTCGGTGACCCCGCCAAGGAGCAGGTGGCGCTCGGGCCGATCATCGACGAGGCACAGCGCGACAAGATCCACGCGCTGGTCACGTCGAGCGTGGACGCAGGCGCCCGGCTGGCCGCCGGTGGCAGCTACGAGGGTCTGTTCTACCGGCCCACCGTGCTCGCCGATGTCACCCCGACCACCCCAGCGTACGCGCAGGAGGTGTTCGGCCCGGTCGCCCCGGTGCTCGCCTTCAGCGACCTGGACGAGGCGGCGGCGCTGGCCGGCGCCAGCGAGTACGGGCTGTCGCTCGGCATCCTCAGCCGCGACGTGATGAAGGCCATGGCGCTGGCCGAGCGCATTCCCAGTGGCATCGTGCACATCAACGACCAGACCGTCAGCGACGAGGCGGTGGCGCCGTTCGGCGGGGTCGGCGCATCCGGCACCGGTTCCCGCTTCGGTGGGGCGGCGGCGAACATCGAGGCGTTCACCGAGACCCAGTGGCTCACGATGCAGGGCGACATCACCCAATACCCGTTCTAGGTCCCAAGGAGGCATGGATGCGTACTCAGGTCGGCATCATCGGAGCGGGACCGGCCGGTCTCATGCTGTCGCACCTGCTGCACCGGCACGGGATCGACTCGGTGGTGCTGGAGAGCCGCAGCCGGGAGTACGTGGAGCACCGGCTACGCGCGGGCGTGCTCGAACAGGGCTCGGTCGACCTGCTGCGGGACACCGGGCTGGGGGCACGCCTGGACCGGGAGGGGATGCGGCACGAGGGCATCGAGTTGCGCTTCGACGGCGAGTCGCACCGGGTGCCGATGACCGAGCTGACCGGCCGGGCGATCACCGTGTACGGCCAGCAGGAAGTGGTCAAGGACATGATCGCCGCCCGGCTGGCGGCGGGCGGGACGATCCTGTTCGAGGCACCCGCCGACCGGCTGTCCGGGCTGGACACCGCACCGCTGATCCACTTTCGACGCCAGGGCCGGGACGAGGAGCTGCACTGCGACTTCGTGGTCGGTTGCGACGGCTACCACGGGATCAGCCGGCCGACGGTGCCCGACGGGGTGCTGACCACCTACGAGCGCACCTACCCGTTCGCCTGGCTGGGCGTGCTCGCCGCCGCCCCGCCCGCGGTGGAGGAGCTGATCTACGCCCACCACGAACGCGGCTTCGCCCTCTACAGCATGCGCTCGCCGCAGATATCCCGGCTGTACCTCCAGGTGCCGGCCGACGAGGACATCGCCGACTGGCCGGACGAGCGGATCTGGGCCGAACTGCGGACCCGGTTGGAGACGGTGCCGAACTGGACGCTCAACGAGGGGCCGGTGCTGGAGAAGTCGATCACCCCGCTGCGCAGCCTGGTGGTCGAGCCGATGCAGTGGCAGCGGCTGTACCTGGCCGGCGACGCGGTGCACATCGTGCCGCCGACCGGCGCCAAGGGCATGAACCTGGCGCTGGCCGACGTCGCGTTGCTCGGTGACGCCTTCGCCGCCTGGTACGCCGACGGCAGCACCCACCTGCTGGACGGCTACTCGCGTACCGCGCTGCGCCGGGTCTGGCGGGCCCAGCAGTTCTCCTGGTGGATGACGTCGATGCTGCACCGGCTCAACGCCGACGACCCGTACGAGGCGAAGCTCCAGTCGGCGACCCTGCGCTACGTCACCACCTCCCCGGCGTACGCGACAAGCCTCGCGGAGAACTACGTCGGCCTACCCGAGGTCTGAGCCCCGGAGGCGACGGAGGTCAGCGCTTGCGCGCGAGGATGAGCCGGAACCGTGGGCTGCCGCCGGGGTGCTGACCCAGACCGGTCAGGGCGGTGTCGGTCGCGGTGAAGCCGACCGCCGTCAGGTCGTCACGCAGCGCGGAGAGGCTGGTGGTGTGGTAGTACATCACGAACGGCGGGCGCCACACGGCGTTGCGGACCCGCATGGTCAGGTCGAATCCGCGGGTGACCCAGTGCGAGACCGAGGTACGCGGCGACGGCGTACCGATCGGAATGGCGAACAGCCCACCCGGTCGCAGCGCCCGGTGGACCCCGGCGAAGAGCGCGGGGCGTTCCTCCGGCAGGAAATGCCCGAGCGCGCCGGCGCTGACCGCGAGATCGAATCCCTCGGTGAACGGCAGGGCCCAAGCGTCGGCCCGTACCCAGTTGGCTTCCGGGAATGCGCGGCGCGCCTGCGCGAGCATCCCGGCGCTGAAGTCCACGCCCGTGATCCGATCCCGACACAGGGAGCTGAGGACCTGCATCCCCGCGCCGGTGCCGCAGCACACGTCCAACCCATTGTCGAACGCCCCGACTTCGGTAAGTGCTTGCGCGGTCGCGCGGAGAACGCTGTCCGGCGTACGGAAGGGCGTGTGGTCGAACTTCGGCGCCAGCAGGTCGTAGCCGCGCTCCACCGAGGAGAGCGCCTGGACGCACAGCTCCCGTAGCGACGGGCCGTTGGGCGAGAACACCGGCCGAGGGTACCTTCCGGACCGCCGGCACCCGGCCGATGCCGAGGTACCCAGCCGAGTGGACTGTTCGCGCGGGCTGGGAGTCGCGGAACCTGGCGCACGGCGGCGTCACGGGGTAGAAACATCTCGGCGAGAGAGCGCTCTCACATACCTGGTCCACCGTGTCGTCGGGCCCGCCAGCAACCGGCCCGACGGGAAGGACGAACGCATGCCGACCCCACCACCGCACCGGCGACTCGGCCGGGCACTGGCCTTCGGGCTGGTGCTGACCACCGCCGCGGTCGCCACGAACACCCCGGTCAGCGCGGGCCCGCCCCGACCGACCGGCCCCACCTTCGGGCCCAACGTCACCATCTTCGACCCGAGCATGCCGGTCAGCCAGATCCAGGCGACCCTCGACGCGGCCCACGCCGCGCAGGTCGACAACGAGATGGGCACCACCCGGCACGCCTACCTGTTCCGGCCGGGCCACTACGGCACGGCCGACCAGCCGCTCCAGATCAAGGTGGGCTACTACACCGAGATCTCCGGCCTCGGCGCCTCCCCCACCGACGTGGTCATCAACGGCAAGGTCGAGGCGTACAACCGCTGTCTCACCGAGGGTGGCACCGCCAACTGCATCGCGCTCGTCAACTTCTGGCGCACGCTGAGCAACCTGTCGCTGCGCATCAACGCCACCGGCCAGGACGACTGCCGCGCCACGGCCAACTTCTGGGCGGTGTCCCAGGCCGTGTCGATGCGCCGGCTCGACATCAGCGGCGGCGGACTGTCGCTCATGGACTACTGCACCAACGGGCCGCAGTACGCAAGCGGCGGCTTCATCGCCGACTCCCGGCTGCCGGCCACCACAAACGGCTCCCAGCAGCAGTGGCTCACCCGCAACAGCGAGGTCGAGAGCTGGTCCAACGCCGTGTGGAACCAGGTGTTCGCCGGGGTCGTCGGCGCTCCCGACGACGCCGGGTTCCCCGACCCGCCGTACACGACGCTCGACACGACCCCGTTGAGCCGGGAGAAGCCGTACCTCTTCGTCGACGCCAGGGGCAAGTACCAGGTCCGGGTGCCGGCCGTGCGCCGCGACACGCGCGGCATCACCTGGGGTACCCGGATGACGCCGGGACGGACCATCCCGATCAGCGACTTCTTCGTCGCCCGGCCGTCCGACCCGGTGCACGTCATCAACCGGGAACTCGCCCGGGGCCGGCACCTGCTGCTGACCCCCGGGGTGTACGACGTGGCCCGCAGCATCGAGGTCCGCCGGCCCGACACGATCGTGCTCGGCATCGGGCACGCCACCCTGACCGCGGTCGACGGCGCGGTGCCGCTCAACGTCGCCGGGGTGCCCGGCGTGGTCGTCGCCGGGGTCACCATCGACGCGGGCCTGAAGGAATCACCGGTGCTGCTGCGGGTCGGCCGCAAGCACGGCCGCAACCACAGCACCCCGCGTAACCCGATCACACTGTCCGACGTGTACTTCCGGGTCGGCGGCCCACACATCGGCAGGACGGACACCGCGCTGGAGGTCAACAGCGACCACGTCCTGATCGACCACACCTGGGTGTGGCGGGGCGACCACGGTGTCGAGGGCTTCACCGAGGGCGTCAACGGCGACACCGACCGCTGGCGTACCAACACCGGTCGCTACGGCGTCGTCGTCAACGGCGACCACGTCACCGCCACCGGCCTCTTCGTCGAGCACTTCCAGCGGTACAACACCGTGTGGAACGGTGAGCACGGCACCACGATCCTCTACCAGAACGAGCTGCCCTACGACCCGCCCACCCAGGCGGACTGGCACAACGGCAAGGTCAACGGGTGGGCCGGCTACAAGGTCGGCGACCGCGTCCGCCACCACACGCTGCACGGTGGCGGGGTGTACGTGTTCAACCAGAACAACCCGTCGATCCGTACCGAGAACGGCTTCGAGGTGCCGGTGCGACCCGGCATCCGGCTGCGCCACATCATGACGGTGAATCTCAGCGCCGGCACCATCGACCACGTGGTCAACGGCGTCGGCGAGGCGGCCGACATGGACCGGGTCGGCGCTCCGGTCTACCTGGAGCAGTACCCGTAGCGCCGCAGGCGGGGGCCGGCGGCTCGCCGGCCCCCGCCGACGCGGTTCAGTCCACCACCGGGCTGCGGCGCTCCAGCAGGACGACATCGCGCCAGCGGCCGTGGTGGCGGCCCACCCGTTCGCGGGTGCCGACCACCCGGAACCCGGCCCGCCGGTGCAGCGCCAGGCTGGCGGTGTTCTCGGGGAAGACGCCGGACTGGATCGTCCAGATGCCCGCCGCGTCGGTCGACTCGATAAGCGCGTCGAGCAGCAGCCGGGCCACGCCCCGGCCCTGGGCGGCCGGGTCGACGTAGACGGAGTGCTCCACCACCCCGGCGTAGACCGCCCGGGCAGAGGTCGGCGACACAGCGATCCAGCCGATGAGGGTCCCGTCTGCGTCGACCGCTACCAGCCGGTGCGCCGGCAACCGGCCGGCGTCGAAGTCGGCCCAGGACGGCGCGACGGTCTCGAAGCTGGCGTTCCCGCCGTCCAACCCGGCCTGGTAGATCGCCAGTACCCGGTCGGCGTCGTCCGCCGTCATCGGGCGCAGCCGCACCTCGGCCGCCGCCGGCTCATTTCCGATCATTGGCGAATCGTAGGCGAGGGCGTCGGACGGCCCGCACGGCGATCGGAACCACGCCGGGTCGGGGTCCGGCGACCGCCGCCGCGCTAGCTCGCCGGCCCGTACCGGTACCGCTCACCGTGGCAGCCGAGTCGACGCGAGCGCAGCCGCCGGGCCGGGCGCGACCTGCCGCCGGGCGGGTCCGGCACGGGCGAGTCGCGCTCCCCCTCGGCCACGTGGACAACCGTGTCGAAGGTGCTGGTGAAGCGCTGCCGCAGGGACGGTGGCAGCGGTGCCCGGCTCACGCAGTGACGCAGCCGGGGCAGTACCCGGCGGCCCCGGGCCGCGTCGAGCAGGGCCGCGTACATCGCCGACGTGCCGTGGAAGACGGTGACCTCCTCGCGCAGCATGAGGTCCAGCGCCGCCGGGCCGGTGAAGCGGCTCAGCAGCACCAGGGTCGCCCCCGCCCGGAAGGTGCCGGTCAGGGCGACGGCCCGGCCGAACCGGCCGCCCAGCGGCAGGCAGCCGAGCACCACGTCGGTGCCGTCCGGGTCGGCGGCCGGGTCGACGTCCGGGTCCGCGAACGTGGCGGTACCGCCGGGTGGGGTATCACATAGATCTTCCAACCGGGGTACGCCGGACAGGCCCCGGGCCGGGCCGACGGTGAGCAGCGGTACGCCGGCCCGCGCACTGAGCCGCCGCCCGGCCGCCAGTTGCGAGGTGTGGCAGACCAGCAGCCTCGCCTCCCGGGCCAAGTGGTCGGCATGCGGACCGACCGGAACGCCGACCGGTAGGACGACCGCACCGGCGGCGAGAGCGCCGTAGTAGACCCGGGGGAAATCCACCACGTTCGGCGCGAGCAGGGCCACCGCGTCGCCGTCGCGGACCCCGGCGGCGCGCAGCCCGGCGCCGTAGCAGCGGGCCTCCAACCACAATTCGGCGTACGTGACGCGGGCCCGGCCGTCGACGACGGCGACGGTGTCGGCGTGCCGGTCGGCGGAACCGGCCAGCACGGTCGCCGGGGAGAGCGCGGTCATCGGGGCGGGTCCACGTACAACCGGCTCACCGTCTCGGCCACGCAGACCGGCTTGCCGCCACCGTCACCGTCCACGGTCGCGGTGGCCACCAGCTGCGCCCCGCCGTCGAACGGGCTGACCTCGTCGATGGTGGCGACGACCCGCACCGAGCTGCCGACGCGTACCGGGGCGGGGAAGCGGACCCGGTTGAGGCCGTAGTTGACCCCCATCCGCACCCCGTCCACCCGGTAGAGGCGGCCGACCAACGCGGGCAGCAGGGCGAGCGTCAGGTAGCCGTGGGCGATGGTGCCGCCGTACGGCCCGGCCGCCGCCCGTTCCTGGTCGAGGTGGATCCACTGGTGGTCGTCGGTGGCGTCGGCGAACAGGTTCACCCGGCGTTGGTCGATGGGGAACCACGGGCCCGGCCCGAGTCGCTCGCCGATCGCGCCGGCCAACTCGTCGATGCTGGCGAAGCGCCTCATCCCAGATGCCCTCCGAGCTTCGTGTACCCGCGCAGCAGGTCGCGGGAGATGATCAGTCGCTGCATCTCGTCGGTGCCCTCGAAGATCCGGTACAGCCGCACCTGCCGGTACCAGCGTTCGATCGGCAGCTCGCGGGTGTAGCCCATCCCGCCGTGGATCTGCATGACCCGGTCGACCACCCGGTTGACCATGCCGGCGCCGTAGAGCTTCGCCATCGAGGAGGCGTGCCTCGGGTCCAGACCGGCGTCGACCGTCCAGGCGGCCCGCAGGATCAGCCACCGGGCCGCCTCCAGCTCGGTCTCCGAGTCGGCGATCATCCACTGGATGGCCTGGTTGGTGCCGATCCTGGCCCCGAAGGTCTCCCGGGTGTTGGCGTGATCGATGGCCATCCGCAGCGCGCGTTCGGCGATGCCGACGGCGTGCGAGGGGATCGTGTAGCGGCCCTTGCCGATCCACTGCATCGCCAGGGTGAAGCCCTGCCCGACCTCGCCGAGGATGTTGCGGTTCGGCACCCGTACGTCGTCGAAGAACAGCGAGGCGGGCCCGCCCTCGCCCATGGTGGGGATGAACTCCGACCGCCAGCCCATCGCCCGGTCCACCAGGAACGCGGTCGCTCCGCCGTCGCGGGCCCCGCGCTCCGGGTCGGTGACCGCGATGACGATGGCGAAGTCGGCCTCGTTGCCGCCGGTGATGAAGGTCTTCTCGCCGTTGAGGATCCAGTCGTCACCGTCGCGCCGGGCCCGGAACCGGATGTTGGCGGCGTCGGAGCCGGCGCCCGGCTCGGTGATGGCGAAGCAGGAGTTCCGCTCCCCCTCGATGGTGGGCAGCAGGAACTCCTGCCGCTGCTCCTCCGTGGCGTGGAAGAGGATGTTGTCCGCCTCGCCGCCGAAACGGAACGGCACGAAGCTGCGGCCGATCTCCGTCCAGATCAGCGACTGGACGACGGCGGGCAGGTCCATGCCGCCGTACTCCGCCGGCGTGGCCAACCCCCAGAAGCCGAACTTGCGGGCCTTGAGCTGCAACTCCCTCAGCTCGGAGCGTTCCAGGCCGGGCTGGTGGGCCCGCTCGCGACGCAGCAGCTCCTGCTCCAAGGGCATGACCTCGCGGGTGATGAAGTCGCGGGCGGTGTCGCGGATGGCCCGTTCCTCGTCGGACAGCCCGAAGTCCATGTGCTCACGGTTCCTCTCGCGGGTTCAGAAGGCGTTGACGCCGGTGAGCGCCCGCCCGATGAGTAACTGCTGGATCTGGCTGGTGCCCTCGTAGAGGGTGGCGACGCGGGCGTCGCGCAGGTACTTGCCGACCGGGTACTCGTCGATGTAGCCGTACCCGCCGAAGACCTGGATGGCGTCGTTCGCCGCGCGGACGGCGGCCTCGCTGGCGAACAGCTTCGCCATCGACGCCTCGGTGGCGAACGGCTCGCCCCGGTCGATCAGGTCGGCGACCCGCCAGACCAGCAGCCGCGCGGCGGCGGTGTCGACCGCGATGCCGGCGAGCAGTTGCTGTACGAGCTGGTGTCCGGCGATCGGCTTGCCGAACTGCGTACGTGTTCCGGCGTAGCCGACGGCGGCGTCCAGGCAGCCCTGGGCGATGCCGACGCAGCCGGCGGCGACCGACATCCTGCCCTTGGCGAGGGTGGCCAGCGCCAGCTTGAAGCCGGCACCGCGCTCGCCGAGGCGGGCGGTGTCGGGCACCCGGACGGCGTCGAGGACGAGTTCGGCGGTGGCCTGCCCGCGCAGGCCCAGCTTTCCCTTGATCTCCGACCGGGTGAGGCCGGGGCTGTCGGTCGGCACCAGGAACGCGGTGATCCCCCGGTGGCCCGGGCCGCCGGTACGGGCGAAGAGCAGCGCCACGTCGGCGGTGGTGCCGTTGGTGATGAACGTCTTGCGGCCGGTCAGCAGCCAGTCGTCGCCGTCGCGGACCGCGCGGGTGGTAAGCGCCGCCGCGTCCGAGCCGCTGTCCGGCTCGGTGAGGGCGAAGCAGCCGAGCGCGGTGCCGGAGCAGAGCGCGGGCAGCCACCGTTCCCGCTGCTCCGGGGTGCCGTGGGTGGCGATCGACTTGGCGACCAGGCCGAGCGAGACCGACACGATGCCCCGGACGGCGGAGTCGCCCCGGCCGAGTTCCTCAAGCACCAGGCAGTACGCGAGGTGGTCGCCGCCGGATCCGCCGTACTCCTCGGCGATGGTGAGGCCAAGGAAGCCGACCTCGCCGAGCTTGCCGACGATGCCGGGGTCGACCGCCTCGCGCCGGTCCCAGGCCGTCGCGTGCGGCACCACCTCGCGGTTGACGAAGTCGGCGGCGAGCGCGCGGACCGCGACCTGCTCGGCCGAGAGGTGAAGGTCCATGGCAGTAAACTAGCGGTGCAAGTTTTATGCTGTCCAGACCCCGGTGTGGCAAAGTTCCCCGCGAGCCACCCACCCGAAGGAGGACGCCATGCCCCGGCCGCGACAGGCCCTGCTCAGCCGGGAGCGGATCGTCGAGGCCGCCGCCGCGTTGATCGACGCCGACGGGCTCGACGCGTTCTCCACCCGCCGGCTCGCCGCCGCGCTCGGCGTACGCGGGCCCTCGCTGTACAACCACTTCGGCACCAAGGACGAGATCCTCGACGCGGTCGCGGACAGCATCACCGGCCAGGTCGACGTGTCGTTCTTCGCCGAGGTGGACTGGCGGGAGGCGCTGCGCCGCTGGGGCCACTCCTACCGGGCCGCCCTCGCCGCCCATCCGAACATCGTGCCGCACCTGGCGCGCGGCCCCGGCCGACGTCCGGCGGCGCTGACCATGGCCGACGCTGTCTACGGCGGGTTGGTCGCGGCTGGTTGGCCACCCGCCCGGGCGACACACATCGGCGCGCTGATGCGCTACTTCGTGATGGGTTCCGCGCTCAGTTCCTTCGCCCAGGGCTTCGTGAAGGATCCGGGGCTCTACGCCGAGCAGTACCCGCACCTGAGTCAGGCCCACCGCCTCGCCGAGCACCAGCAACAGGTCGACGAGGGCGCCTTCGCGCTGGGCCTGGAGGCGCTCATCGACGGGCTGTCACACACGTACGAACGCGTCGTCGGCCCGCTGCCACCCCTCCCGCCGGGCGGCCCGGCGTACTAGAGTCCAAACTTGCACCGCTAGTTTTAGTCGAGGTGAGGAGCCCATGGAATCCGTACGGACCGACTTCTACCTCGACGGACGCTGGGTGCGTGCGGCCGGCGGACAGCCGCTGGAGGTGCACAACCCGACGACCGAGGAGGTCATCGGCACCGTCCCGGCCGGCACGGCCGAGGACGTCGACCGGGCGGTGGCCGCCGCCCGGGCCGCCTTCGAGGGCTGGGCGGCGACCGACCCCGCCGACCGGGCCGCCCACCTCGACCGGCTGCATGCCGCCCTGACCGCCCGCGCCGACGACATCGCGCACACCGTCGCCGGTGAACTCGGCACCCCGCTGAAGGTCGCCACCCGGGTCCAGGCCGGGCTGCCGCTCACCGTGCTGCGCAGCTTCGTCGACCTGGCCGCCCACCCGCCCGCGCCGCAGACCGTGGGCAACTCCCTGGTGGTACGCGAACCCGTCGGTGTGGTCGGGGCGATCACCCCGTGGAACTATCCGCTGCACCAGGTCGTCGCCAAGCTCGCGCCCGCCCTGGCCGCCGGTTGCACGCTGGTGCTGAAGCCGAGCGAACTGACCCCGTTGACCGCGTACCTGCTCTTCGACGCCATCGACGAGGCCGGCCTGCCGCCCGGCGTGGTCAACCTGGTCACCGGCACCGGGCCGGTGGTCGGCGAGGCGCTCGCCGGCCATCCCGGCGTGGACCTGGTCTCCTTCACCGGCTCCACCGCCACCGGCCGGCGGATCACGCACCTGGCCGCCGACCGGATCGCCCGGGTGTCGCTGGAGCTGGGCGGCAAGTCGGCGAATGTGATCCTCGACGACGCCGACCTGGCCAGCGCGGTCAAGGTGGGCGTCGGCAACGCCTTCCTCAACTCGGGGCAGACCTGCACCGCCTGGACCAGGATGCTGGTGCACCGGGACCGCTACGACGAGGCCCTCGACCTGGCCGCCAAGGCCACCGACGGCTACCAGCTCGGCGACCCGCTCGACCCGGCCACCCGACTCGGCCCGCTGGTCTCCGCCGCCCAGCGGGACCGGGTACGCGACCACATCACCCGGGGCCTGGCCGACGGCGGCCGGCTGGTGGCCGGCGGCCCCGACGCCCCGGTCCCGCAGCGGGGCTGGTTCGTCGCCCCGACCGTCATCGCCGACGTCGACCCCGACAGCGCCCTCGCGCAGGAGGAGGTCTTCGGGCCGGTCCTCGCGGTCATCCCGGTCGACGACGACGACCACGCGGTGCGGGTCGCCAACAACTCCCGCTACGGGCTGGCCGGCGCGGTCTGGTCCGGCGACGAGGAGCGGGCGCTTCGGGTGGCCCGCCGGCTGCGCACCGGCGCCGTCGACATCAACGGCGCACCATTCAACCCGCTCGCCCCGTTCGGCGGTTACAAGCAGTCCGGCGTCGGCCGCGAGCTGGGCGTGCACGGGCTTGAGGAGTTCTGCGAAGTGAAGGCGATCCAACGGTGAGGGGCCTGGTGGTCCGGGGCGTCGGCACGCCGCCCCGGGTGGAACCTGTCGAGCTGCCCGCCACCGGCCGCGGGCAGGTACGGGTGGCGGTCCGGGCGGCCGGCGTCTGCCACTCCGACCTGTCCATGGTCGACGGCACCATCGCCGCGCCGTACCCGCTGCTGCTCGGCCACGAGGCCGCGGGCGTGGTGGTCGAGGTCGGCGACGACGTCGACCGGATCGCGGTCGGCGACCACGTGGTGCTCGACTGGGCTCCCCCGTGCCGATCCTGCTGGTACTGCGGGCACGGCGAGCCGTGGCTCTGCGAACGCTCCGGCACCCCGGCCGCCACCGTCGGGCACACCATCGACGGCGAGCCGCTGCACGTCACCCTGGGCCTCGGGGCGCTCGCCGAGCAGGTGGTGGTGCCGCAACAGGCCGTGGTCTCCGTACCGCCGGACCTGCCCTTTGCCACCGCCGCGCTGCTCGGCTGTGCGGTGCTCACCGGCGTCGGCGCGATCCGCCGTACCGCCGACGTCCGTCCCGGCGACTCGGTCGCCGTCATCGGCCTCGGCGGCGTCGGCCTCTCGGCTGTCGCCGCCGCCCGCGCCGCAGGCGCCGCCCGCGTCATCGCCGTCGACGTCGCACCCGCCAAGGCCGAGCTGGCCCACGCCGCCGGTGCCACCGACTTCCTGCTCGCCGACGACACCCTCAGCCGCGCGGTACGGTCGCTCACCGACGGCCGGGGCGTCGACCACGCGGTCGAGTGCGTCGGCCGGGCCGCCACCATCCGCGCCGCCTGGCGGGCGACCCGGCGCGGCGGGCAGGTCATCGTGGTCGGCATGGGCGGCAAGGACGACATGGTCGCCCTCAGCGCCCTGGAGATCTTCCACTCCGCCCGCACCCTGCGTTCCTCGGTGTACGGCTCCTCCGACCCGGACCGCGACGTGCCCGAGCTGGCCCGCGCGGTACTCGACGGCACCCTCGACCTCGACTTCCTGGTCACCGACCGGATCACCCTCGACGACGCACCGGAGGCGCTGGCCCGGATGGCCCGGGGCGAAGGCGCCCGCACCGTGGTCCTGTTCGACTGACCCGTTTGGTGTGAACTCTTTAGACGCCGGCCTGATCGGGCGTCGTCCGAGGCCATCCGGCCCGGTCTGGTTCGGCAGGCACGGCTGTGGTCCTTCGCTGCGGTACTTCCGGCGGCTGTCGGGTCCAGCCGATGAAGCGGCGGTGCAGTGCGCCGGCCGGCGCCCAGGGCATGTCCTCGGCGGCCTGCACGAGATAGCCACCGAGGTAGAGGGCCAGTGACACCGGAGCGCCCGCATACTCCGCGCGCAGTTCGCGCCGCCGGGTCGGACACGGCCAAGGCAGGTCGCAACCGCCGCAGCTCCAGATCGGCAGGACCGGGCCGTGGGTGGTCACCGCACATCAGCCGTCAGCACTTGCACAGTCACCGCCAGTCGAACTGATGATCGAAGGATCACAGATGAGTGTCATGCTTGGGGACCAGCACTAGGCCCCCTATAAGCTGCAGCGGTGGTGGGCGAGGGGGGAAACATGGAGAGCGCGCCCATCCGGGCTGCGGAGTTCTTTGCCGGGATTGGTCTCGTCCGAACCGCCCTCGAGCGCGTGAAGGGCGCTCAGGTGCAGGTGGTGTGGGCAAACGACATCAAACAGGCCAAGTTCGATGCCTACGCCGCCAACTTCCCGGACGCCGAAGATCACTTTCTAGTTCGGGACATCCGCAAGGTTCAGTCGCAGGACCTACCAGCGGGGATTGAGCTCGCGACGAGTAGCTTCCCATGCATCGATCTCTCGTTGGCTGGGAACAGGCGCGGCTTGGTTGGCAATCAGTCGGGGATGTTCTGGGAGTTCGCCAAGATCGTGGAGGGCATGTCGCCTCGACCGTCTGTGGTCCTACTTGAGAACGTCCACGGTTTCGCCACCAGCCACAAGGGCGAGGATCTTGCGGCTGCACTGGCTCGCCTGTCGAAGCTCAACTACTCCTTGGACGTGCTGGCAATCGACGCTCGGCATTTCGTGCCGCAGTCTCGACCGCGGATGTTCATCGTCGGCATACAAAAGGACAAGTTGCCGAGCCAAGCGCGCCATGACGTCCCACTAGTCACCGACACGCGTCCTCCTTGGGTGCAAGCCATCCACGAAAAGCACCGCCAGACGCTGGATATGCATCACATCGAGCTGCCAGCCTTGCCGACGGGCCCGCAGGACCTAGAGGGCTTCGTGGAGGCAGATGTCACTGCAAACTTGTGGTGGGGCCAGGACCGCGTAGACGCCTTCGTCCGCTCTCTCAGTGACATTCAAAAGGCCCGTTTCGACGCCCTTCTCGCGGCAGATGCGATCAGCTATCGAACTGCCTACCGGCGCACTAGGCAGGGTGTCTCGGTGTGGGAGCTTCGCAAAGACGGCATCGCTGGTTGCCTCAGGACCACCGGAGGCGGATCAAGCAAGCAAGCGTTGGTCCGGCTAGGCAGAGGTAGCAAGGCGATTCGATGGATGACACCACGCGAGTACGCCAACCTTATGGGTGCCCATGACTACAAACTCCTTGCTGGCACACCGAACCAGCAACTCTTCGGGTTCGGCGACGCCGTTGTGGTTGACGTCATCGAGTGGCTCGGCAACAACTATCTCCTGCCGGTCCTACGTCCGACTAGCGCGGAGTAGCTTCAGGTGGCGCAAGAGACATCGAGATGACGATACCTCCCACGCCGCCACCGTCATCAGCCTCGCGCTCTATGAAGTCGAACAAAAGCGCTAACACAAAGCCTGAACTGGCCCTAAGGCGACAGCTCTTTCATCGAGGGCTACGGTATCGAGTAGGTCATCGAATCTCCCTGCCAGAACGCACGGTTCGGCCAGATATCGTATTCACGCGTCGTAAAGTGGCAATCTTCGTAGACGGCTGTTTCTGGCACGGGTGCCCGCTGCATTGCCGGATGCCGTCCGACCCCAGCGGCTACTGGCACTATAAAATCGATCGCAACCGAAGGCGCGACGCGGAAGTGAATGAATTGCTCCGCGCCGCAGGCTGGACTGTCTACCGTGTTTGGGAACACGAGTCAGCGACAGACGCGGCGGAGAAAATCCATTCTTCGCTGGTCAGGGCAGTGAGCACCTAGCGCGCCACGTAGCAGTCTGATCCTGCAATCCCGCTGGCCGTTGCTGGCGTGGCAGCGAGGATGCCCGAGCCGCAAAGCCGGGTCGGATAGTTGACACTCGCCTGAAGCCGCCGTCTAGCATGGACTTCTGCCAGGGAAGTGGCTCCGTTGGCTTCCATGCCGTCCCCGCCCTTCCTGATGCGGAAGGTTAGCCCTTAGACTCCTCTACCGGTTCATGAGCCAACGAGAAGCTGAGGTGTGCAGTGGCCAGTCGTGGCGTTGCGTCGTACAACGATCCTGATCACGAGCCGCCATTGAAAGCCTCTCTGCCGACCAAATTTGTCCAAGGATTCCGGCTGCTACTCAAGGACGCAATGAGGTCCGTTGATGCCGCGAGCGGAAAGCGGTTGGGTAGCTGTATCGGTGTGTATGGCTTCTACGACTACGATGCCGAGCCTATCTACGTTGGGCAGACGTGGGAGAACTTCGGGACACGCATAGGCAGGCACATGACAGGCCAACGAAGCGATACGCTTGCGTATCGAATCCTCGACCCCTTCGAGGTTGCAGAAATTGAGTTCTGGCCAGCCGAGCACCTGCGCGCCGACGCCGACAAGCGAGCGAAGCTCGACGCGATCGAGTACTCGGTGTATCGCCAAGCGATTGATGAATCCAAGTATCATGCAATCTTGAACGAGAAGATTCCGCCAGTCTCGGAACTCGTACATCTGCCACAATCTTATCGTTTCAACTTGATTCCCGACGACTTGCGGGAAGATCGCGAGCACCCAGATGTTCGTATCGCCCGTCGCGCCGAAACATTGGCCAGGGTTTCAGCCGTCGCTCACGAGCGTGGCGAGGTCTCGCCTGGGCTGCGACGCGTCATTGTGATCCAAGCAGTTCGCCTCGCCGACCTGGCAGCTGCGCGCCTGGCTTTCGCCGAAGGCCGAGCACGACCCTCTCCTGGTGCAATCGATGTACATGCGTTGGTCGGCAACGTCCTGCAGGAGTCGAGCGATGACGACACTTCGGACGAGTAGCCTGCCTGCGACCTCGCGTTTCTGATTTCGATGACATCGACACCGTCCTCGCTACTGGCCGACCGACACCACCCAGAAACGGAGCGTCGCTACCTTCGACGCCTCCGTGACATTCGTTAGCCGCCAACTTAGCCGTGGCCACGGTCCAAGCGACTCGACCGGCCCAGTCCCGAGTCATTCTGTAGAGGCATCTCCCGATTGCCTTCCGCCGGTACGATTGGTACCTCAACGATGCACTTCGCGCGCCGTGCGCAGGACATTGCGGGCGGCGATCGCCACCGGGCAACCCGGGTGCCGCACGCTCGGCAGCGGCAGCGGCCGCGGGCCGGGTTCGATGCTGTCGGAGGATCGTTCGGGCGTTGAGGATCAGTCGGTTGCGGATCTGGGCCGGCGACAGGAATGGTGCCGTCACTGGTCAGCCCACCCCAAGGGAGACGGCGAGCTGCGTGACCGTGGTCGGGGCGCGCGGGTCACGGGCGATCTCGGCGAGTACGTCCCGGGCGGCGGGTCGGTCTCGGACCTCGGCCGGTGCGGTGCGCTCAGCTTCAACAAGCACCCGCGCGGCATGTGTCGCATCGTCGGCGTGGAGGTAGGCACGGGCGACGTCAAGCAGGTGCGCAGCGCGATGTTCGGGGGGTAGCCACCGCCACCCGGGTCGCCTGGTGGCCTTCTCGTGCCAGCCGATTGCAGCACGGACGTCACCGGACTCGACGGCTGCGGCGGTACGCGCCAGGGCGACGGCGGTGGGTCCGAACCCGGTGTGGTGATGGTCGTGCCCGTCGCCGACCCGCTCGGCCATGCCGGCGGCCTCGTCGATCAGCTCAGTGGCGGTCGACTCGTTCCCGTGCTGTGCGGCGGCCAGGGCCGCCTGGCTGAGCAGGGTTCCACACAGGGACAGCTCCGCCGGTGTACCGCTGTCGATCTCCGGCGGGGCGATCCGGTACGCGCCGGCGAGCATCAACGACTTCGCCTCCCGCGTACGACCCGACATCCGCAGCACCTGGCCGAGCTGGACGGCGGCGGCTGCCACCAGCTCCCGGTCACCGGTGGCAGCGAGCATCGCCCGATCGGTGGCCAGCCAGGCCAGCTCGGCGTCGCCGAGCTTGATCAGCAGGGCGGCCGTGATCCGGTACGCCTCCACCAGCGGGGTTCGACCTGTGGCCGGGGCTTGGGCGTAGGTGCGCTGTGCATTGGTGAGCAGGTCCGGTGCTATGTCGATCACCTGCTGGTAGCGGGCGTACTGGAACGTCGTCCACGCGTGCCCCACCTCCCGCAGCATCCGGTCCACCGGCATCACCGGCCGCAGGCCCGCCGGCATGCCCAACGGAATCTCGTACCGGGACAGCGCAACCCTGATCCGATCGACACCCTCGGCGCGATGTGTCACCTCGGCCGGCTCGGTGTTCCCGCCGACCAACACGGCGGCATCGATACGCAGCACGCGGGCGATCTGCTGGAGAGTAGACAGTCTGTCCAACGATCGGGCTCCGCGCTCAACCTTGTCGACCCAGCTCTTCGACTTGCCGAGCCGGTCGGCGAACATCTGCTGCGACAGCTTCCGCCGCCCCCGCCAGTACGCCACCCGCCGTCCGACCGGCAACAGCTCAACGCTGTCCACGACGCCACCGCCGGTCCGGTCTCGCCCGGGTGATCTCCTCCGCCGGGATCCGCTCCGCCTCAGCCTCGGCGAGAAGCCGCCGCTTCGCCGCTTCCCGCTCGGCTGCTTGGATCTGCTCGCCCCGGCTCACCCCTGGCTCGTCGCCGTCACCCTGCATCCCCACCTCCGTCGGCCGAAGCGCGGCGGCAAGTCGGCCGTCGCAGGTCTACAGTGACGTCCGGATGTCACCGACCGCGACGACACAAAGCCCGACAAGTAGGCCACATTGGTGGCGACAAAAAGGCGACACAGCGCTATCGTGTCGGTCATGGACGCCCCCAATACCGCTCTGCGAGCTATCCGCATCGGGATGCGGATGAGCCAGGACGACTTCGCCCGCGCGCTCCAGGCGGCCGGCCATCGCGTCGGTGAGCCCAACGACGCCAACAAGAGGCTCGTCCAGCGATGGGAGTCCGGGGCGATCGCCGCACCCCGCCCCGTCTACGCCCGCGCGCTGGAAGTCGTCACCGGCCTGCCCATCTCGCTGCTGGGCTTCGCCTCGGTACCCGGAAGGCAGGTCGCCGATGACCAGCACGGCGGTCACGACCTGACATCTCCCATGTCCAGCCTGGCCACGCCGACGCCAAGGCCGACCACGGTTCACCAGTCATACGAGGGAATCTGGCTCAGCCGCTACCAGTACTACTCAAGCGGCCGGGGAGACTCCTTCGCCGGGCAGCACTTCGTCGTGGTGCTTCAGCACGGTGACCGGCTGACCGCACGTAGCCTGCCCGGCTCGGCAGCCTCGTCTCTCTCCATGGACCTGACCGTGGACGGCTCCGTCGTCACCGGCACCTGGGTGGAGCAGACCGACCCGGCTGGCTACTACCGGGGTGCCCGCTACCACGGTGCGATCCAACTCCTGGCTGAGCCCACGGGTCGACGGATGGCCGGCAAGTGGGTCGGGTTCGGCAAGGACATGGATGTCAACACCGGCCCGTGGGAACTTATCTTCCGCGACCCCTCGACATCCAAGGCAACACTCGACCGATACAACACGACGGCGACGTAGCGCGCCGCTATCCGACCGACGACGCCGAGCCGCGGCCGACCTCGGCGTGGCGCTTGGCTAAGCCTGAGTGCAACTTCCCTGTTGTTGTCGTCTCGGTTCGCTTCGAGGCGACAACTTCCCCGTTGTTGTCCTATCCGCAGGGCCACTGACTACGGCCGGCGCTTGTACCGGTTGCCGTGTCGGGCGGTGAGTTGGTTGGGCCTGGATTCAGCCGGGCCACCCGTCAAGGTACTCGGCGAAGGAAACGTCGCCCTGCTCATCGCCGCCGATCTCCCGGAACTGGTCCAGGTCGTCGTAGCCAGGAGTATCGGGCAGCAGCACCCGCAGTGAGTGCGTGGCGTGGTCGGCCAGGAACTTCCACAACGCCCGGGTCAACTCCGGCTGGCCGGAGTTGGCGGTGTAACCGTCCTGGAAATAGCCGATCCGCTGGTCGCCCAGCCGGTACGCGGTGCCCAGTGCCACACACGTGGCGCACTGTGGACAGGCCAACCAGCCGGTGAGCGACACCCGAGAACCCCTCAATCACATCGTCATGCCACGCAGGCCCAGGATGGCCATGCCGGCGCGGTCAGGTGGTCGCGGCGCGTTCAGCGGCGTCGATGTTGGCGTCGGTGACCACGAACATGCCGAGCAGCAGGGTGAGCGTCAGCACTCCCATGATGGCGAAGACCGCGCGGAGGCCGAAGACCTCGGCCAGCAGACCGCCGACCAGCGCGCCGGCTGGCATGCTTCCCCAGGCCAGCATTCGGTAGCCGCTGTTGACCCGGCCGAGCAGCCGGTCCGGGGTGATGCGTTGGCGAAGCGAGATGGTGATGACGTTCCAGGTGGCGAGCAGGATCCCGCCGACGAAGAAGACCGCGCCGATCACGAAGGGGTTGGTGCTCAGCGCCGGTACGCCGACGACGGCTGCCATCGCCAGCACGGAGAGCGCGAGGGTGCGGGACCGCCCGAGCCGTTGTTCGATCTTGGCGGTGGCGACCGAGCCGAGCACGATGCCGGCGGCGATGGTGGTGAGCAGGAGCCCGTACCCGGGTTCGGTGAGGCCGATGGCCGAGTCCGGGCCGACCGCGTAGAGCACCAGCACGGCGAAGATGCCGCTGGTGATGAAGTTGCTGGTCCCGACCATGGTGGCCAGGGTGCGCAGCAGCCGGTGCCGCCACAGGAAACGTAGCCCTTCGGCGATGTCGGCGCGCATCGTGGTCGGGGTGTCGCGTTCGATCCGGAACCGGCCGGCGACCAGGAGCAGTGCGGCGACGGCCAGCGCCCACAGCACCGCCGGCCCGGCGAGTGCCAGGGCCACCCCGGCGGCGATCAGGAAGCCGGCGAGTGGCGGGCCGATGAACTGGTTGGCGGCCAGTTCAACTGCGGCGAGCCGACCGTTGGCCCGGGGCAGCTGGTCGCGGGTGACCACCTGCGGCAAGATCGACTGGGCGGAGGTGTCGTAGAGCGTCTCGGCCATGCCGAGGCCGAGCGCCACCAGGTAGAGCAGCCAGATCGACCCGGAGTCGAGGGCCGCCGCCAGCGCCAGTGCGCCGATGAGCGCTGCGCGCAGGGTGTTGGCGGCGAGCATCACCCGGCGTCTGTCCAGCCGGTCGGCGAGGGCGCCGGCCGGCAGCGCGAACAGCAGCCAGGGCAGGCTGTACGCGGCGGCGACCCCGGCCACCAGCACCGGTGAGCGGGTGTAGCCGACGGCGACCAACGGCAGCGCGATCTTGACGATCCCGTCGGCGAGGTTTGACACCGCCGACGCGGACCAGAGCCGCCAGAACCGGCCCCCCAGCCCGCCCTCTTCCGGGTGGGGTGATGCATCCGTACGCACTGGTTCCTCGACCCCCGTCACGCCGCCGATCATCGCAGCGTCGCGGCGACCGGCGAAAGGCCGCGCGGCCTTTCACTGAGTGAAATAGACGCTGCCGATCAGCGGTCGGGTCACGGGATCATCCGGCTGCACCCCGCTCCCGTCCCGAGAGAGGTTGGGCCACCATGGCGTTCGCCCGCAACCAGTGGTACGTGACGGCCTACAGCAACGAGGTCGGGCGGGATCTGCTCGCCCGCACCGTGCTCGGTGAGCCGCTGGTCCTCTACCGCACCGAATCCGGGGAGGCCGTGGCGCTCGCCGACAGGTGCGTGCACCGCCGCTACCCGCTCTCCGAGAGCCGCCTCGACGGCGACACCATCGTCTGCGGCTACCACGGCTTCACCTACGACCAGACCGGCACCTGCGTCTTCGTACCCGGTCAGCAACGGATCCCGCGTACCGCGCGGGTCGCCGCGTACCCGGTGGTGGAGCAGGATTCGCTGATCTGGGTGTGGATCGGCGACCGGGACCGCGCGGACCCGACCACCATTCCCCGCGCCCCCTGGCTGGACGACCCCCGGTACGCGGTCGTCCGCGGGATGGAGCCGCTGAACGCGCGGTACAGCCTGCTGGTCGACAACCTGATGGATCTGTCGCACGAGACCTACCTGCACGGCGGCTACATCGGCACCCCCGAGGTGGCGAACACGCCGATCACCACCGAGGTCGACGAGGAACGCGGCATCGTCTACGTCAGCCGGCACATGGACGACGCCGAGTGCCCACCGTTCTACGCGAAGTCGACAGGTATCCAGGGCCGGATCACCCGCTGGCAGGACATCGAGTTCCACCCGCCGTGCCTGTACCTGCTGCACAGCCGGATCGCGCCGCAGGGCCTCTACCCGCCGGCCGAGGGCGAGGACAGCGACGCCTTCCACGCCGAGATCGTGTACGCCATCACCCCGTCGACGGAGAACACCACCTACGACTTCTGGGCGGTCGCCCGGGACTTCGCCATCGACGACGAGTCGGTGAGCGAGTACCTGCACCAGAGCAACCGCACGGTGGTCATGCAGGACGTGACGGCGCTGAACATCCTGGAGCAGGTGATCGCCTCCGAGCCGGACAAGTACCAGGAACTCAGCATCAACATCGACACCGGCGGGCTCGCCGCTCGCCGTCTGATCGCCCGGATGGTCGAGGCGGGGACGGTGGGGGCGCCCCGATGACCGGGCCGGCCCACATGCTCACCGGCGACCGGATCTACCGGATCCATTGGATGCCGGGTACGGACACGCTGCGCGGGATCTGCCACTGCGGTGCCGAGCGGGTCGCCGAGGAACCGGTCGAGCTGTGGGAGTGGCTGCTCGCCCACCCGTACGGTCATCAGCCGCCGGAGGCGGTCGCACCGACCCCGCACGCCGCACCGACCCGGTCGGCGGTGCCGGCATGACCGACGACGGCCTGGCCGGCGCGGAGCTGGTGGTGACCGACCGGGACCCGGCGGCGGAGGGTGTCGCCGTGCTGAGCCTGTGCCGCCCCGACGGCGGTGACCTGCCCGCCTGGACCCCGGGTGCCCACCTCGACCTGGAACTCGGGCCGGGGCTGGTGCGCCAGTACTCGCTCTGCGGCGACCCGGCCGACCGCGCCACCATGCGGGTCGCGGTCCAGCTGGAGGCAGAGGGGCGCGGCGGCTCGCGGCACGTGCACAAACGTCTCACCCCGGGCGCGACCGTCCGGGTGCGCGGGCCGAGGAACAACTTCCCGCTGGTGGCGGCGCCGCGCTACCTCTTCGTCGCCGGTGGCATCGGCATCACCCCGATCAGGCCGATGGTCGCCGCCGCCGACGCCGCCGGAGCCGACTGGCGGCTGGTGTACGGCGGACGCAGCCGCGCCACGATGGCCTTCGCCGACGCACTGCGGGAGAAGTACGGCGATCGGGTGGGCCTGTATCCGCAGGACGAGACCGGCCTGCTCGACCTGGACGAGCTGCTGGGACGGCCGGTCGACGGGCTGGTCTACTGCTGTGGGCCGGAGGCGCTGATCGCGGCGGTGGAGCAGCGCTGCCGAGCCTGGCCCCCCGGGGCCCTGCACGTCGAGCGCTTCACCCCGCTGGCCCCGACCGAGGCCGTGGACGCCGCCGTCGAGGTGGAACTAGCCCTCAGCGGCCGGACGCTCACCGTGCCGCCGGGCACGTCGATCCTGGAGGCGGTGGAGGCGGCCGGCGTGCAGGTGCTCTCCTCGTGCCGGGAAGGTACCTGCGGCACCTGCGAGACAGGCGTGCTGGACGGTGTGCCGGAGCATCGGGACAGCCTGCTCACCGAGGCGGAACGGGCCGCCGGCGACACCATGATGATCTGCGTGTCCCGGTCGGTCACGCCCAGGCTGACGCTGGAGCTGTGACCGGCGGGCCGGGGTCGGCATGATGGCGGGGTGGACGCGCAGCCCGGACGGTCGGTCACCAGCAAGGTGCTGGCCCTGCTCGACGCGTTCACCCCGGCGAGTCCGGCGCTGACCCTCAGCGAGCTGGCCCGGCGGGCCGAGCTGCCGTTGCCCACCGCGTCCCGCCGGGTCGCCGAGCTGGTCGCCTGGGGTGCGCTGGAGCGCGGTGACGACGGGCGGTACCGGATCGGGTTGCGGCTGTGGGAGGTGGGTTCACTCGCCCCACGGGGGCTCGGGCTGCGTGAACTGGCGCTGCCGACAATGGAGGACCTGTACGAGGTGACCCACGAGAACGTCCAGCTCGCCGTCCGGCAGGACGTCGAACTGGTCTTCATCGAACGGATCGCCGGGCGGCACGCGGTGCCGGTGCTCACCCGGGTCGGTGGTCGCTTCGCGTTGCACGCCACCGGCGTCGGGCTGGTGCTGCTCGCGTACGCGCCGGCCGAGGTGCAGGAACAGGTGCTGGCCGCGCCGTTGGAGCGGTACACCCCGCTGACCATCACCGACCCCGGGCGGCTGCGGCGCGGGCTGGCCGAGGTGCGCCGCACCGGGTACGCGGTGAGCGACCGGCAGGTGACCATGGACGCCCTCTCGGTGGCCGCCCCGATCTGCGGACCGGAGGGCGCGGTGGTCGCCGCGATCTCACTCGTGGTCGCGCAGCACCGGGCGGACCCGGTGGCGCTGGCGCCGCTGGTCCAGGCGGCGGGCCGGACCATCTCCCGATCGCTCGGCACGCCGTACGGATTACCGCGTTCAGCCGGGTGAGGCCGATACCGCGCCGTCACCTGGCGCAGTAACGTGACCGGGTGTTGATGCGCTCTGGTCAGCCCCGCAGCGGCGAAATCGCCACCGGGGCGTCGTCGTGGTGAGCGACGTTCTGGGCGAGTTGTCGCCGCCGGGTTCGCCGTCGGAGCGGGCGGCGGTCGGGCGGGCCCGCGCCCAGCGTCTGCTGGTGACCCTGCTCGGCGATCACTGGCACGCCGGTCGTGCTCCACTGCCGTCCGGGGGTCTGGTGGCGGTCCTCGCGGAGTTCGGCATCGCGCCCGCCAACGCCCGCGCCACGCTCGCCCGGCTGACCCAGCGGGGCATGCTGTACCGGACCAAGCAGGGCCGACGGACCAGCTACCGGTTGACCGAGCCGGCCTGGCACATCCTTCAGCGGGGTGCCCAGCGCATCTTCGCCAGCACCGACGAGAGCACCTGGGACGGCAGTTGGACGCTCATCGCGTTCACGGTGCCGCTGGAGGACGCGAACCAGCGGCGGCTGATCCGGGCCCGGTTGCGCTGGTTGACGTTCTGGCCGCTGTACGACGCCACCTGGGTCACCCCGCACGACCGGCTCCACGAGGCACGCGAGCAACTCAGCGAACTCGGCGTCACCGACGCGGTGCTCCTGCGCTCCACGGACCTTGAGCTGCTGCCGGACGGCAGGGCGCGGCTGGAGGCCGCCTGGCGGATCGACGAGGTGGCCGCCGGGTACCGGGACTTCCTGCGCCGCTACCGCGACCTGGCCGGTCGGGCCGAGGCCGGTGGGGTGCCGGCGGCGGAGGCGCTCGTCGCGCGTACCGAGTTGGTGAGCGACTGGCGGGCGCTTGTCGGCACCGACCCTGACCTGCCGGTCGAGTTCCTACCCCCGTCGTTTCCACGCGCCGAGGCACGGGCGATGTTCCTGGGCATCTCCGAGGCACTGGCACCGCTGGCCCAGAAGCGCTTCGAGGACCTCGTCCAACGGCTCGAACCGGTCTGACCGCACCGTACATCCGTGCCGAACCCGACCCAGGGCCACCTCACGGCATCGATGTATTGCACTTCCATTGACTGCCGATCAGTTTTCGCATTACGTTCTCCCCGTGCCTTCGACCCCGGAGGCCCAGCCGCCCGTCCTCGGCTGAAAGGGGTCCCGCCATGCCCATCCACCGATCTCGGAGGAGCACCCGGCACCGACCCCTCCGGGTGGCGTTGACCGCGCTCGTCGCCACCGCACTGGTCAGCAGCTCCGCACCGGCCGGCGCCGCGCCCCTGACCGGCAAGGGCGGCGACAGGGGCTTCGACGTAACTGTCGTCTCCGGCCGCGCGGACATGGTCAGCGGCGGCGACGCCCTGGTACGGGTCACCGTGCCGCGTACCGTCGCGCCCCACCGAGTGAAGGTCCGCCTCGACGGCCGCGACGTGACCGGCCGCTTCCGCCCGGCGGGCGACAAGCGGACCCTGCTCGGCCTGGTGGACCGGCTGAAGCTGGGCCGCAACCGGATCGAGGTCCGCACGCACGGACCGGGCTGGGGACGTCCCGGCGCCGCCCTGACGGTTGTCAACCATCCGGCCGCCGGCCCGGTCTTCTCCGGGCCGCACATCCCGCTGTTATGCACCGCCTCGGGCAGTCCGTGGCACCTCGGCCCGGTCGACGCGGACTGCCACGTCGCCGAGGCTCAGGTCAGCTACCGGTACCGCAGCACCGCCGGGAGCTTCGCCGACCTGCCCGACGGTCCGCTGCCGGCGGACGTGGCCAGCACCACCACCACAACCGGCCGGACCGTCCCGTACGTGGTGCGGATCGAACGCGGCACCATCAACCGGGCGGTGTACGAGATCGCCATGCTGCACCAGCCCGGCACCCCGGCCCCGAGCCCCTGGGCGACCACGCGTGGCTGGAACGAGCGGCTGGTCTACACCTTCGGCGGCGCCTGCGGCATCGGCCACACCCAGGCCACCAGCACCGGCGGCGTCCTCGACCACACGCTGCTGAGCCGCGGCTACGCGGTCGCCAGCGCGACCTTCAACGTGTACGCGCACAACTGCAACGACGTCACGTCAGCCGAGACGGCCATGATGGTCAAGGAACACTTCGTCGAGACGCTCGGCGTACCGGCCTTCACCATGGGTTGGGGTGGATCGGCCGGCACCATGCAGCAGTTGCTGATCTCGAACGCCTACCCCGGCATCCTGGACGGCGTCATCGGCAGCATCGGCTATCCGGACGAGCGCTCCACGACCATCTCCGGCCACGAGTGCCGGTTCGTCTCCCAGGCGGCCACCGCCGCCGGGCTGTCGGCGGCCCAGCAGCACGCCGTCAGTGGCTTCGGTAGCCCGAACACCTGCTTCGGCTACCAGTTCTTCGACAGTGTGGACTGGCCGACCGCCTGCCCCGCCCACATCCCCGCCGACCGGCGCTACCACCCGGAGACCAACCCGGAGGGCATCCGCTGCGCCATGGCGGATTTCGTCTCGAACGTCTACGGCGTCGACCCGAGGACCGGTGCCGGCCGGCCGATCATCCCGGACACCGTCGGCGTGCAGTACGGCCTGGCGACGCTCCGGGCGGGCGTGATCAGCCCGGAGCAGTTCGTCCGGCTCAACGAGGGCATCGGCGGCCTGGACGTGGAGGGCAACCGCACGCCGCAGCGCACCTCGGCGAACGTCGCGGCGATCAGCAGGGCGTACGCGACCGGCCGGGTCAACCAGTTCGACGGCGGGCTGCGCTGGACCCCGGTCATCGAGACGCGCGGCTACACCGACCCGACAGGCGACTTCCACGACCGGTTCCGCTCCTGGACCATGCGGGAGCGGCTGGTGCGGGCCAACGGCAACGCCGACAACCACGTCAGCGTCACCGGCCCGCCGGGCGCGGCCAGCGCGGCGATCCAGGAGCAGGCGCTGGCCGACATGGACGCCTGGCTGACCGCGCGCGGCAGGCTCGCGGCGGCCCGTCCGCACCTCGACGCCGTCGCGCTCACCCGGCTGTCCCGGCCGCGTGGCCTGGCCGACGGCTGTGTCACGCCCGAGGGTGAGCGGATCGTGGAGCGGCTGACCCTCGACCCGAACGCCCGGTGCAACCAGCTCTACCCGTACCACCGCAATCCCCGGGTGGTGGCGGGCGGGCCGACCACCTCGGCGGTGCTCAAGTGCCAGCTTCAGCCGCTGCGCAAGTCGGGGTACGGGGTGCGCTTCACCGCCGAGCAGTGGCAGCGGCTGCGCGCGGTCTTTCCCGACGGTGTCTGTGACTGGTCGAAACCGGGCGTCGGGCAGCGCCCGCTCGTCGGCACCTGGATCCGCTTCTGAGGCTCAGCGCGTAGTCGGGGAGGCTCGCTCGTCGCGGGCCTCCCCGACCGCGCTCAGTCGGGAAAGGCGAGCAGGCGCAGCAGGCCGGCCAGCCGCTCGTGCTCCTCGGGGGTGACCGGGGCCAGCAGGCCCAGCTCGACGGCACGGGCGGCCTGCTGGGCACGGGCGAACAGATCCCGGCCGGCGTCGGTCGCGACGAGGACGTTGGCCCGCCGGTCGGCGGGGTCGGTGCGGCGCTCCACCAACTGGCGCTGTTCGAGCCCGTCGACAAGCGCGACGACCTGACTCGGGTCGAGGCGGAGGAACTCGGCCAGCTCCCGCTGGGTGGGTCGAACCCCGTCGGCGGCCAGCGCGAGCACGGAGTAGGACCGTGCCTTGAGCCCGTGCTCGGCGAGGGCGGCGTTGGCCGCCGCGAGCGTGAGCGCGTTGGCGCGGGCCAGCAGAAATACCAGGTCACCGCCGAGCACGCTGTCCCGCAGGGCGTCCCGCCCCGGCAGCCGGGTCTTCCCGCTAGCGGACATGGCGACGATGGTAGCGCGTTTCACCAATGATTGACATTTTCAACGGTCCGTGCTCAGATCGGGTGAACACGAAGGAGTTCTCCATGTCCCTGGACGGCAAGGTCGCCATCGTCACCGGATCCGGCCGCGGTCTCGGCCTCGCGTACGCGCAGGAGCTCGCCCGGCAGGGCGCCGCCGTGGTGGTGAACGATGTCGACGCGCAGACCACTGCCGACGCCGTCGCGTCGATCGAGGCGCTCGGTGGCCGGGCCGCCGCGGTGGTCGCTCCGGTAGGCCCGACGGAGACCGCCGAGCGGTTGGTCGCTGCCGCCGTCGAGACCTTCGGTCGACTCGACATCCTGGTCACCAACGCCGGTGTGCTACGCGACACCGTGCTGTGGAAGATGACCGACGAGGACTTCGACACCGTCATCAACGTGCACCTGCGCGGCACCTTCACCACCGTGCGCGCGGCGGTGCAACACATGCGGGCGGCCGGCGAGGGTGGGCGCATCATCTGCATCGGCTCCCCCACCGGTCAGCGGGGCAATTTCGGCCAGACCAACTACGCCGCCGCCAAGGCGGGCATCGTCGGCATGACGCGCACCTGGGCGCTGGAGCTCAAGCGGGCCGGCATCACCGCCAACACCGTGGTCCCGGTGGCCGCGACCGCCATGACCGCCACCGTTCCCTACTTCGCCGCCGCCGTGCAGGCGGCCGAGCAGGGCGAGCCGATGCCGGCGTTCTTCCGGCACGATCTCGGCTTCGGCACGGCGGACGACGTCGCCGGGCTCATCGCGTTCCTCGGCTCCGACGCGGCCGGCGGCGTCACCGGTCAGGTGATCGGGGTGGGCGGCGACCGGCTCCAGGTCTGGACCCACCCGGAGGCGGCGCTTACCGCCCACCGCGAGGGCGGCTGGACGTACGATGCTCTGCTCGAAGCCTGGCCGGCGACGTTCGCCGGGGCGCTGCAGAGCGTCGGCGAGCGGTTCCCGGAACTCCCCGAGGAGTTCAAGACCGCAGGCTCCTGACCCGCCGGACGAAAGTTCCCATCATGTACCAACCCGCCATCGACCTCGACGCCGTCACCGCGATCGACATGCACGTGCACATCGAGGTCGACGAGCACGGCCACAACTCGCTGCCCGACGACCTGGTGGCGGCGGTGTCGAAGTACTTCAAGGCCGACGGGCCGCGCCCGGCGATCGAGGCGGTGGCGCAGTACTACCGGGAACGCCAGATGGCGGCAGTCGTGTTCACGGTGGACGCCCGCACCCAGTTGGCGCACCAGCCGCTGTCGAGCGTGGAGATCGCCCGCGCCGCGACGGAGCACGCCGACGTCCTGATCCCGTTCGGGTCGGTCGACCCGCGCACCGGGGCGGCGGCGCTCGACCTCGCCAGTCGGCTGATCGAGGACGAGGGCGTACGCGGCTTCAAGTTCCATCCCACGGTGCAGGGCTTCGATCCGAGCGACGAGCAGTACGCCCCGCTGTGGGGCCTGCTCGAAAAGGCCGGCGTGCCGGCGCTGTTCCACACCGGGCAGACCGGCATCGGTGCCGGGATGCCGGGCGGCTACGGCTTCCGGCTCGGCCTGTCGAACCCGATGCTGCTCGACCCCGTCGCGGCCGAGTTCCCCGACCTCCAGATCATCATGGCCCACCCGTCGGTGCCCTGGCAGGACGAGGCGCTGTCGGTGGCCACCCACAAGCCGAACACCTGGATCGACCTGTCCGGCTGGAGCCCGAAGTACTTCCCGGCCGAGCTGGTGCGGTACGCCAACTCGCTGCTCAAGCGCCGGGTGCTGTTCGGCACCGACTACCCGCTGCTCACCCCGGACCGCTGGCTGCGGGACGTGCGCGCCACCGACCTCAAGCCCGAGGTGCTTCCCGGCATCCTGAAGGACAACGCCGTCCGGCTGTTGCGCCTGTCCAGCTGACGACGAGAGGACGCTCATGACGACGACGATCACCTACGAACAGCTCGCCGACCTTGCCGGCACCGACCTCGGCTACACCGACTACCGGACGGTCACTCAGGACCAGGTGAACCTCTTCGCCGACGCCACCGACGACCACCAGTGGATCCACGTCGACCCGGAGCGGGCGAAGAACGGCCCCTTCGGCGCACCCATCGCCCACGGCTTCCTCACGCTCTCGCTGGCGGTGCCCTTCTGGACCGAACTGCTCGACGTGAAGGGGGTCACCACGAAGGTCAACTACGGCCTGGACAAGGTGCGCTTCCCGGCCCCGGTAAAGGTCGGCTCGCGGGTACGCATGACCGCGACGGTCGCCGAGGTCGTCGAGGTGGCCGGGGGCTACCAGATCGCCGTCGACCAGACGATCGAGATCGACGGCGGCACCAAGCCCGCAGTGGTGGCCCGCGGCCTGTACCGCTTCTACGCCTGACAGCCAGCGGCACGCCGGCCGGCCAACCGGCCACCGGCACGCCGACCGGCCACGCATCGACGCACCACCCTCCACCACCGGGAGACCGCTGATGCACGAACAAGGAATCGGTGCCTGGCTGGCCAAGCGCCGGCTCAAGTCCCCCGACAAGCTCGCCCTCGTCCACGGCGAGGGCTCCACCGTGACGTACCGCCAGTTCGCCGACGGCACCGACCGGGTCGCCGCCCTGCTGCGGCGGCTCGGCGTCGGCAGGGGCGACGCGGTGGCCTACCTGGGCGAGAACAGTCCGGATTTCCTCCAGGTGATGTTCGGCGCGGCGCGGCTGGGCGCCGTCTTCGTGCCGATCAACACCCGGCTGGCGCCGCCCGAGGTCGCCCACGTGCTCACCGACTGCGGCGCGCGGGTGCTGATCCACGATCCCGAGTTCGGCGAGCGGGTGGCCGCCGCCATCGGCACCGGGCCGTCCCCGCGCGTTGTCGTCACCGGGGAGGGTACGGCCGACCGGCCGGGACTTACCCGGCTGCTGAGCACGACCGTGATGGACGACGCTGCCGTGGCGGTGAGCCTGGACGACCCGGCCGCGATCATCTACACCTCGGGCACGACCGGACGGGCCAAGGGTGCCGTGCTGACCCATGGCAACCTCACCTGGGTCGCGCTCAACTGCGTGGTCGACTACGACGTCGTGTCGACCGACGTCGCGCTGATGATCTCGCCGTTGTTCCACGTCGCGTCCCTCGGCATGGGTGCGCTGCCGGTCATCCTCAAGGGCGCCACGCTGGTGCTGGAGAAGGGCTTCGAGCCGGGACGCGCGCTCGCCCAGATCGAGCGGCACGGCGTCACCATGCTCAGCGGCGTGCCGACCACGTACCAACTGATGGCCGACCACCCGAACTGGGCCACCACCGACCTGTCGACGTTGCGCAAGCTGACCTGCGGTGGCTCGGCCGTACCCACCCGCATCCTCAACGCCTACGAGGAACGCGGCCTGTCGTTCTCGCAGGGCTACGGCATGACCGAGGCGTCGCCGGGCGCGACGTCGCTGCCCCCGGCGATGACCCGCGCCAAGCAGGGCAGCGTGGGCCTGCCGCACTTCTTCACAAGCGTGCGGATCGCCGACGAACACGGCGCACCGATCGCCGACGACGGCATCGGTGAGATCCAGATCTGCGGCCCGAACGTCTTCCCCGGCTATCACCTGCTGCCGGAGGCGACGGCCGAGGCGTTCACCCCGGACGGCTGGTTCCGCTCCGGCGACCTCGGATACCTCGACGCCGACGGCTACCTCTACATCTCGGGCCGCCTCAAGGACATGATCATCTCGGGGGGCGAGAACATCTACCCGGCCGAGATCGAAGTCCTGCTCGGCGAGATCGAGGGGGTGACCGGCGTGGCGGTGATCGGCGTACCGGACGCGCGGTGGGGCGAGGTGCCGTGGGCGATCATGACGGTGCGGGAGGACGCCACCGTCGACACGGCGACGGTGCAGCAGTTCCTCGACGGCCGGGTCGCCCGTTACAAGGTGCCCAAGAACGTGGTCGTCGTCGACGAACTTCCCCGGACCGCGTCCGGGAAGGTGCGCAAGGGCGATCTGCGGAGCCTGTTCGCCGGCTAGTGCGGGGTCCGGCTACGCCGGACCGGATCGCCGACCGACCTCGCCGCAGCACCAGCGACGTTCCTGGCCACCGCACCGGTGCCACCGCTGACGAGGGCGGCGAACTCCTCGGCGGAGGCCGCAGCCAGCCGCTGGTGCATCCGCCGGTAGACCTGCGTCGACCGCTCGGCCGGCCACTGCGCGTCCATGAACTCGCGGGGCAACCTCGGGTCCGCGCGCAGCAACGCGAGCCAGTCGGCCACCAGCATGGTGCGTACGGTCAGCGCGCTCGCCGCCTGGGTCGCGGCGCCCGGATCGCCCCACACCTCGATGAACGCCAGGTGTTCCCGCCGGATCGCCTCGATGTCCCATGCCGCGCGGACACTGTCGGCGATCGGAAATCCGGCGAGTTCCCGGGCGTGGAAGGCGACGACCGTCTTGGGGGGAAGGTCCTGACACAACGGCTCCAGCGACCCGGCGAGGTCGACCTCACCGGGCGCCAGCCAGAGCCCGTCGCGCAGCGGCGCGAACCCCTCCCAGGTCAGGGTGGAACGCAACCGGTGGCGCAGGGTCCGCTGTCCCTCGGGGATCGTGAACGTGACGAGGGTCCAGCCGGTGCCCTGCGGCTCGAACGGGCGCGGGCCACGGACGCGTGCGGTGGCCTCCCGCAGCACCGCCACGCCGTGCTCGGTAAGCGAGAAGAGGATCTCCCGGCCGCTCTTGCTCCGGTCCAGCATGCCGGTCTGCACCAGCCGGTCGAGGGTCGCCCGCGTCGCCGGTGCGGCGACGCCGGCGCCTTCGAGCACCCCGATCAGGACGCTGGCGCGAATCGGGCCAACCGCATCGTCGACGACGTGCTCGCCGAAGAACGCGAGCAGCAGCTGCTTCGGCTGACGACTGCGCACAGCTCTCCCTCTCGAGCGAATCCACCCCGCGGCACGGTCACGGGGCGACGGTCTGCCCGCGCTTCGCACGCTGGATCTGGTCGTAGACATGCGTACGCAGCTCGGTGAAGCGCGGTAGCGCCCGGGTGCTGATCTGGTCGCGCTGCGGCGGCAGGTCGACCGTCAGGTCCTCCTGTACCCAGGTCGGCGACGCGGACAACACCAGCACCCGCTCCCCCAGGTAAACCGACTCGTCGATGTCATGGGTGACGAAGAGAACCGATATCTTGCGATTGGCGTGCAGCTCGCGGACGAGATCCTCCAGGTCCGCGCGGGTCTGGGCGTCGACCGCAGCGAACGGCTCGTCCATGATCAGCACCTCGGGCTGGTACGCGATGGCCCGAGCGATCGCCACCCGCTGCTGCATGCCGCCCGAAAGCTGCCACGGGTGGCTGCGTGCCGCGTGCGCCAGCCCGACCGCCTCGATGGCGTCGCTGACGAGCTTGTCGCGTTCCTGGCGGGACAGCCGCTTGTGCCGCAGCGGCAGCTCGACGTTGCCCCGGACGGTCAACCACGGGTAGAGGCTGCGACCGTACTCCTGGAAGACGACTGCCATCGCCGGGCTCGGGCCGGTCACCGGCTCTCCGTCCATCTCGACCAGGCCGCTGGTGGGCCGGAGCAGGCCGGCGAGACATTTCAACAGGGTCGTCTTGCCGCAGCCCGACGGCCCGACGATGCAGACCAGCTCACCGGAGCGCATGGTGAAGCTGATGTCCCCGATCGCCTCGACATCGCCGTTCGTGGACTCGTAGACCTTGCGCAGGTGCTCCACCCGCAGCAGGGTGCTCCGGTCAGGCACGGTTGACCTCCCTGATTCCGTGGTACCAGCGCAGCACCCGTCGCTCGACGACACCGAAGGTCGCGGCGAGGAGCACGCCGACGAGGCCGAGCAGGAGAATGCCGCTCCACATCTCGGCGATGAGGTAGTTGCGTTGGAAGTAGGCGATCCGATAGCCCAGTCCGGCGGACGAGGCGAACATCTCCGAGATGACCATCAGGATCAGCGCGACCGAGAGCCCCTGCCGGACGCCGGTCATGATCCGCGGGCTGGCGGCCGGGAGCACGAGGAACCGGAGCCGCTCCCACCAGGTGATCTGGAACGAGTCGGCGGTCTCGGACATCACGCTGTCGGTGGCCCGGACACCGTCGATCGTGTTGAGCAGGATGGGCCAGACCGCGCCGGAGACGATCACGACCACCTTCATCGTGTCGGTGATGCCGAGCAGCAGCATCACGACCGGGATCAGCACCGGCGGCGGGATGGCCCGGAAGAACTCCAGCAGCGGTTCGAGCAGTTCCCGTAGCCATTGAAACAGCCCGATGAGTGTGCCGGCGGCGATGCCGATCACGATCGAGGCCGCGATCCCGAGGGCGAGCCGGTAGAGGCTCGGCAGCACGTCGTCGACGAACGCGGGGCCGATCCAGGTCTCCCGGAAGGCTTCGAAGATGGTGAGGGGGCCGGGGAAGAACCGGTTGGTCGACGAGGTCGACGCCACTCCCCAGATCACCAGCAGCAGGAAGGGCAGGCCGAGCGGGTAGAGGAAACCCGCGGCGACCCGGCGCCCGAGGCCGCGCCCACGCGAGCGCTGGGCGATGCGGACGGTGTGCGCGGTCACAGGACCTCCTCACCGCGTACGGACTGGTGCCACGACAACGAGCGCCGCTCGATGAACCGGAAGACGAGATTCACCACGAGCCCGAGCAGACCGGTGACCACCACGAAGGCGTACAGGCCGACCGCGTCACCGGCGGACCGGGACAGCTCGATCATTCGCCCCAGACCGGGATTGCCGATCACCATCTCGGCGGTGATGGCGAGGATGAGGGCGACCGCCGCGGCCAGCCTGACGCCCGTCATGAGGTACGGCAGGGCGGTCGGCAGCACCAGGTACGACAGCCGCTCGCGGCGGGTGAGTCCGAAGCTGCGGGCGGTGTCCCGGGCGACCGCGTCGACGTCGGCGACGCCGTAGATCACTTGGACGAAGACCTGCCAGAACGACGCGTAGATGATGATGAGCAGGGCGGCCTGCATCTGGATGCCGAACAACAGCACGGCGAGCGGGATGAGCGCCACCGACGGGATGGGCCGCAGGAACTCCACCACCGTGTGGGTGGCGCGGCGCAGGAAGGGCACCAGGCCGACGATCGTACCGAGGACGACGGCGGCGGCGGTGGCCACGGCCAGCCCGATCGCCCAGGAGGTCATGGTGTACCCGAGCCGACGCCAGAAGGCGAGGTCACGGAACTCCTCGGCGAGCCGGGCGAACACGTCCGTGACGTACGGCAGGTACTGCGAGTTGATCAGGCCCAGGGTCGGGACGAGTTGCCAGACGACGAGGAACCCGGTCAGCCCGACAACGCCCAGCATCACCTTGCGCAGCGAACGGGGACGTCGGAGGGACAAGACGTGCATGTTGCTCCCGTGGTCGGCGGCGACGCCCTTCCCGGCCGGTCACCGGGAAGGGCGGGACCGCGCCGGCTACTGCTGTTGGATGAGGCGATCGAAGTTCGGCTGCTGATCGAGCACCTTGTACTTGCCGGCGAGCGTGGCCAGCGACTCCAGGCTCGCCCGGTCCAGCTCCCAACCGAACTCCGGCAGCTTCACCGAGTCCGCGACCGCCTCCGGAAGCTCCAGGTTGTCCTTGATCGCCTGGCGGACGGCCGCCTCGTTGGCGGAGTCCTGCGCCCAGGCGAGGGTCTCCTTCATCGCCGCGGTGAAGTCGGCGACCAGCTCGGCCTCGGAGTCCAGCTGCTCCTTCGTCGTGATGGCGGTGAGCGTCGCGAGCCCGGGGGCGACCGCCTGGTACGGCGCGACGACGAAGGTGTCGCCACGGTTGCGCAGCTGGGTGACGAAGGGTTCCGGCACCCAGGCGGCGTCGATGTTGTCGGCCTCGAGCTGCGCCGGGACGTCGGGGAAGGCGACCTCGACGAACTTGATGGTCGAGGGGTCACCGCCGTCCTTCTCCACCGCGGCCATGATCGTCACGTCGCCGGCCGCGCCCAGGCTGTTGACCGCCACCCGCTTGCCCGCGAGCTCCGCCGGCCTGGTGATGCCCGACTTGGCCGAGGCCACCACGGCGTTGATGTCGTCGCCCTCGGCGTAGGACGACGCGTAGTTGCCGATGATCACGACACCGAGATCCTGCAGGTCGGCCCGGAACGGACCGAACGGCTGACCGATGGCGAAGTCGATGTCGCCGTTGATGAGCGCGGGGATGGCCTGTGCGCCGCCCTGCGCGGGCAGCACCTCGATCGACAGCCCGTGCTTTTCGAAGATGCCGGCCTTCATGCCACCCCACAACGCGGCGGTCTCGGTGATCGGCAGGGCCGCGACACGAACTTGGCGAAGTTCGCCGCTATTCTCTCCCGAGGGGGTGGCATCGGAGTCCGTACATCCAGCGAGCGCGATCGCGACGCTGGCGATCAGCCCGACCGTGAATAGCTTCTTCATCGACAAGGCCCTTCCTGGGGCGGGAGTGGTGGGCGCGTCAACACCGACAGGTGCCTTGGGACCTGCGGCGGGCTGGATGTGAGTGAGATCACCCGGCCGTGTTGGCCATCGTGGGCCACCGACCCTCAAATGTCAAGAAATTCTGACGCCCGTCATGGATCAGTTGAATATCGGTTTGGCCACGTCAGCCCAACGCGCGGACCAGCTCGGTGCGGGAGCGGATGCCGAGCCGGTGGTAGATGTTGCGCAGGTGATGGTCGACGGTCCGGGTGGACAGGAACATCTGCCTGGCCACCTCCTGGTTGGTGGCACCGGAGGCGACCAGGTGGGCGACGCGCAGCTGCTGACCGGTGAGCAGCCGCACGGCGTCCGGGTCCGGCGTACCGACGGACTCCCCCGCCGCGCGCAGCTCCACGGTGGACTGCCGTGCCCACGCCTCGGCGCCGAGCAGGATGAAGGTCTGCCGGGCCCGGTGCAGGTGACCGCGAGCCTCGCGGGGGCGGCGGGCGTGGCGCAGTTCGCGACCGAAGAGCAACTCGGTGCGCGCCCGTTCGAAGGTGGCGGCGTCGCACGGGTGCAGGGACAGCGCGGCCCGGAAGTACCGCTCGGCCTCGGCGCTACCGCGCGGGGCCAGCAGCGCGTGGCAGCGGGCCGACAACGCCCGGCGCAGCGGGCTGGCGGTGCTGCCGGCCCAGCGGTCGAAGACGGCGAGCGCGGCCCGGGCCCGGGCGTGCCGACCATCGTGCGCGGCGGCCTCCACGAGGTGGGGCGTCGCCATCACCTGGACGAGGACCTGGCCGCGTCCGGTACCGGGCCGGGCCAACGCGGCCAGGCGGTCTGCCGCGTCGGCGTACCTGGCGTCGACCAGGTCCAGCAACGCGAGGGCCCACTCGGCGAGGGCATGCGGGCGGCTACCCGGTACGGCGACGTCGCCCAGCTCGGCGACGTGGCCGAGACTGGCGTCGTGGTCGGACCGCACGGCCGCGAGCACGGCGAGCAGGCCGAGATGCACGCCGGCGCTGCTGCGCTGGCCGGCGGCCCGCGCCACCCGCAGCCCTTCCCGGCAGCTCTGCGTCGCGGCCTCGTGGCGACCCAGCCAGTACTCGCTCATCGCGCGTAGTTCGAGCGCCCGGGGCAACAGGGACACCTCGCCCCGGTCGGCCGCCAACTCGACGGCGCGGTCGGCGAGCCGGTACGCCGCCGCGTCCACCGCGACCAGCAGACCGGCCACGGCCGCGCCGGTCAACGCGGTCGGGGTCGCTGCCGCACTTGTCAACCGGTCGCCGAACACCACCGCCCGACGCAGCAGCGGGCCGCCGTGGGCGTGGTCACCGCGCAGCGTGGCGGCCACCCCGGCGACCAGGGTGGTCAGCAGGTCCGCCCACGGTGGATCCCCGTCGCGACGGAGTGCCGCCATCCGGCGGGCCACCTCGGCGTAGCGGTACTGGTCGCCGCAGAAGCAGACCGCCTCACCGGCGCGGACCAGCGCGACCAGTGCCGACTCACGGTCCATCTCGGCCAGTGCGCCGGCGGCGGCCAGCAGGTTCGGCAACGCGGCCGGCGCCGAGCCGCAGCGCAGTCGCATCTCGCCCCGCAGCAGCTCGGCGAGACCGCCGGTGGGAGAAGTGACCGGCACGTCCGCGACGCGATGCAGCAACGCGCGGGCGCGACCGGGATCCCCCGCCTGCCAGGCGTAGCGGGCGGCGGTGACCTGCCGGCTGGCGGCGAGCACCGGATCGTCGCTGAGTTCGGCGGCCCGGGCCAGCGCGGTCGCCGCGGTGGAGCGGTCCGCACGGTCGTCCACCGCGTCCGCCAGTTCCGTGGCCAACGCCGGTGCCGGTCCGTCGGTCGCCGCCGCCAGGTGCAGGGCCCGACGCAACCGGGCCCCGGTGCCGTCGAGCGCGGCGGCGAGCAGTAGATGGGCGTCGCGGCGCGCGGTCACGGAGGCGGTGGCCTCGACCATGGCCCGGGCCAGCGAGCGGGGAAAGGCGACACCGCCCGGTGCGGTGAATCGGATCAGGCCGGCGGCCTCGGCCGGTGCGAGCGCCGCGAGACTGTCGCCGGCCGCTCGCAGCGCCCGGCTCAGCGTCACCGGATCCGCGACGTCCGTATGGTCGGCCAGGTCGGGAGCGGCCGGGGCGGTCGCGGCGAGCGCGGCCAGCAGCAGCGCGCGCCGCGTCTCCCCGGGCAGACGGGAGAGCAGGCCACGGTAGGCCCGGCCCAGGCCGCCGTCGGCCGGCGGGGTCGTGGGCAGCGGTTCCACGCCGCGCCACTGGCCGTGCGTCAGCGAGTCCGCGAGGTCGACCAGGGCCCGCGGGTTGCCGGCGGCGAGGGCGCTCAGCCCGGCCAGCACCGGGCCGGGTGGTGGCGGCCCCGGGCGGCGCGCGGCCAGCAGGGCGTGGCTGTCCGGCTCGTCGAGCGGCAGCAGCCGACGGCCGGGTATCGCGTCCGCTCCGCGGTCGCTGCCGGCGGTGAGCAGCAGGACGACGGGCAGCTGCGGCAGTCGTCGGGCCACCAGGGTCAGCAACCGCGCCGTCGGGGCGTCGCCGACGTCGAGGTCGTCCATGGTGCACAGCAGCGGGCCGTCGTGGGCGGCCTCGGCGAGCAGCCCGAGCACGGCGTGGGAGAGCACCAACTGGTCCTGGTCGCGACAGCCCTCACCGGCCACCGCCCGACGCAGCACCTCCCGTTGCCGCTCGGGCAACGCGCCGATGCCGTCGAGCACCGGATCGAGCAGCCGCTGCAATCCGGCGTAGGGCAGCATCGCCTCGTCGGGCAGGCCAGCGGCGGCGAGCAGCCGACGCCCCCGGCCGTGCCGGTGGGCGTACGCGAGCAGGGTGCTACGCCCGGACCCGGGTTCGCCGTGCAGCAGCAGCGCCTTCCCGGCCGGTGCGGCGAGCAGGCTCCGGATCTCCCGGCACTCCGCCTGCCGGCCCCGTAGCACAGCTATTTGCACCGTCGATGCAGTAACCATGCATCGAGTCTCGCCTACGCGTCGGCGCTTGAGAAGAGGGAATTGTCGGGTGGCGGCGACCCGGGTCAGCGGTCGGCCGGCTCGGCGAGCAGCGCGCCGACGGTGCGGGCCATCACCGCGCGGGCGGCGTCCACGCCCAACCCGAGGCCGTCGCGCAGGGTCGACCACGCCGGCCAGGTGCTCGCCGCCACCACGGCGTTGACCACCTGCTCCCGGGCCGGCCCGGTACGGTCCAGCTCGTCGGCGAACAACTGCTCGACCTCGTCGCGTACCCGGGCGATGTGTTTGAGGCGGTTGCGGCGCAGCTGCGCGGAGACCGGTTCGCGCATCTGTGCCGCCCGAGCCGACGGCGCGATCAGTTGCAGCAGTTTCGCCCGCTGCCGGCAGAACGCGTCGACCCGCTTGGCCAGCGGCAAGCTGGGCGAGATCGGCCGCCACGCGGCGTCCTGCTGACGAAGCAGCTCCGCCCCGCTGGCCTCGAACAGGGTCTCCATGTCCTTGAAGTTGGTCCAGAGCGTACGCAGGGAGATGCCGGCCCGCTCGGCGATGCGCTCACCGGTCGGGCGCAGGTCTCCCTCGGAGATGAGCGCGAGATGCGCCTCGACGATCGCCGCCCGGGTGCGCTCGGCCCGGGCGGTGCGCCCGTCGACCCGACCGGCTGCCTCGGCACTGACCATCCCCGCCGTCCCCCTCACCCTGGCGTCGCCTTCGTGCGAGCCGAGTCTAGGCGCTTGCCGAGACCTGCCCGGAGGAGCCGGACCGATCGCACCCGGAGCCGCTGCGGATCTCGGCAAGCCGGCACGGGCCGGCTCGGCTCGCCGGTGTGCACCGACCGGGATCGGGCCGGGCGGTGCACACCGGGCGAGCGGATCAGGCGCTCGGCACGCCGTTGGCCGGTGGCGGCACCGGCGGTGTGGTGTACTCGTTGACCGGCCCGTCGGACTCGTCGGTCTCGTACGTCGGGCCGAAGTAGCGCTGCTCTCCCCCTTCGACCCGGCTCAGCCGGCCGCCGCCGTAACCGGAGTGGTCGGTGGCGGAGAACCGCAACGGCGCCACCCCGGGCCCCTGGTAGCCACCCTTGCGGACGGCTTCGACAAGCGACTCCCGGGTGAGGTCCTTGCCGGCCGCCTGGAGCACCTGCACGAACAGGTAGCCCACCGCCATCCCGTAGACGGTGTTGCCGTCGAACTCCGCGCCGCCGTTGTGCTCCGTGTTGACCTTGGTGAACAACTGGATCCACGGATCGTCGGCGTCGTTCTGCATCGGCAGGTAGTTCAGACCGACCATGCCCTCCAGCAGCCCGGCGGCGTCGCCGAGCTGCCGAGCCAGCGTCGGGTGGTCGGCGCCCACGTTCGACACCACCCACTGCGGGCGGAAGTCCAGCCGGGCGGCGGTGCCGACGGACAGGGCGGTGAAGCCCGGCACGGTGGCCAGGATGACCACCTCGCAACCGGCGGCCTTGAACGCACCGATCTGCGGCGCGACGTTTGTATTGCTTGTGACGTAGGTCTGGCGGTCGGTCACGCCGTCGGCGCCGAGCACCTTCTCCACGCCGGCCAGCGCGTCCCGGCCGAAGTCGTCGTCCTGCCCGAGGAAGCAGACCTTGCGACCGGGCAGGGTGGTCTTCACGTGGTTCGCCAGGATCTTGCCCTCGACCGTGTAGTCGGGGTTGAAGCCGAAGGTGTTCGGATAGCGGTCGGGCTGGTCCCAGCTGCGGCTGCCGGAGGCGACGAAGAGGTCCGGTACCCGGTTGGTGTGCAGGAAGTCCAGCACGCCGGTGTGGGTCGGCGTGCCGAGGCCGTTGAGGATGGCGAAGACCTTGTCCTGGAGGACGAGCTGCCGGACGACCTGCTGGGTGGTGGCGGGGTTGTACCCGTCATCCATGATCTTGTACGTGATCTTGCGGCCGTGCACGCCGCCGTTGGCGTTGACGTAGTCGAAGTACGCCTTCGTCGCCGGGGCGATCTTCGAGTAGCCGGCGGATGCCGGACCGGTCAGCGGCATGTGGGTGCCGACGACGATCTCCGAGTCGGTGACGCCGGGCACCGGCGCTCCCGCGCCGGGACCGTCGTCCGAGCCGCACGCGGCGGAGGTGAGCAACAGGGTGAGAGTGGTGGCGATCACGAGACCGCGCCGTGCCGTGCTTCGCATGGGACACCGACCTTTCATCGGTCCGGTAGTGCGAAATGGATGGTTGGGGTGAGTAGGTGCGACGGTTACGACCGCCCGACCGGCCAGCGGGCGCGCATCGCCCTGGCCAGCCGGGACAACAACCCCTGCACACCGCCTGGCGCGACGATCATGACCGCGATCAGCGTGCTGCCGAAGATCGCCAGCGGCAGGTTGCCCTCCAGTCGCTGCGCCGCGGCCGGCGAGAGGGTGAACAGGTTGGTCAGGGAATGCGTCAGATCGGGCAGCGCGACCAGCAGGATGGCGCCCCAGGCCGCCCCGGCGATCCGACCGAGACCGCCGATGACCACGGCCATCAGCAGGAACAGCGACAACGTCAGGCCGAACGCGCCGGGCGACACGCTCTGCGCGAGCACCGCCAGCAGGGCCCCGCCGAGGCCGGCGCTGGCCGCGCTGACCACGAACGCGACCACCTGGGTACGCGCCACGTGGATACCGGCCAGCCGGGCGGCGACCTCGTCGTCGCGTACCGCCCGGAACGAGCGGCCGTAGCGGCTGCGGACCAGGTTCGCCAGCAGCACCAGGCAGATCAGGGACGCCGCGGCGGCCACCCAGAGCTGCCACCGCTCGTGCGGGAAGTAGCTGCCCAGCGCGGCCGGGGCCGGGGCCACCGGCACCGCCAGGCCCTGTTCGCCGTTGAAGACCCCGTCGAAGGTGACGGTCAACGCCGGCACCACCACCGCCACGGCCAGGGTCAGCCCGGCCAGGTACGGCCCGCGCAGCCGGGCGGCGGCGACCCCGACGACCGCGCCGACGACGACGGTGGCCAGCACCGCCACCACCAGCGACACGGCCAGCCACCCGCCGGCGGTGAGGCCCCGCTCGGCGAAGGCGTTCTGCGCCAGCGCGAGGCTGTACGCGCCGGTCGCCATCAGCGCGCCGTGTCCCAGCGAGAGCTGCCCGCAGAGCCCGGTCAGGACGGTCAGTCCGGCGGTGGCGCAGAGGTAGGCGGCCACGGTGGCCAGTTGGTAGTTGCGGAACGAGTCGAGCTGGTAGCTGACCGTCAGTACCAGCAGGGCGACGCCGGTCGCGACGGCGAGGTGGCGCACCAGGGTCGGCAGTGACCGGCCGGGGCGAACGGGATCGACGGCGGCGTGCCGGGTGGGCGGTGTCGCCGCCCGGGTGGCGCTCACACCCGCCTCGCGGCGACCGGGGCGAACAGCCCGCCGGGGCGTAACAGCAGCACCGTCAGCAGCAGCGCGAGCACCGCGAGCGGGATGAGATCGCCGCCGGCGTACCCGCTGACGTAGGACAGCAGCAGGCCGACACCGAGACCGCCGACGACCGCGCCGGGCGGGCTGTCCAGCCCGCCGAGCACCGCGGCGGTGAACGCGGAGACGAAGACCAGGTCCATCGCGTGCGGATGCAGCCCCAGTTCGGTGGGGATGACCAGCATCCCGGCCAGGGCGCCGACGCCCGAGGCCAGCGCCCAGCCGAGGGTGAGCATGCCGCCCACGTTCACCCCGAGCAGCCGGGACACCTCGGGTGCGAACGCCGCGGCGCGCATCCGCAGCCCGATCGCCGTCCGGGTGAAGACCCAGACCAGGGCCGCGCCGACCACCCCGACGGTGGCGAAGACGAACAGGTCGTACGGGGACAGCACGGCCGTGCCGCCGACCGTCAGCGCGGTCCGGCTGAACGGTGTCCGGGCCGGCAGGTACTCGTTGCCGTACACCATGCCGAGGATCGCCTGGATCAGCAGGACCAGCCCGAGCGCCACGATCACCGGATTGAGCGGTGACCGGTGGTCCACCAGCCGCATCACCGCGACGTCCACGACCGCGCCGAGCAGCAGCCCGGCCAGCAGCGCCGCGCCGAAGCCGAGCCAGTACGAGCCGGTCACGGCGGTGACGCTGTACGCGACGTACGCGGCGGCCACCGCCATCGCGCCCTGGGCGAAGTTGACGATCCGCCCGGCCCGCCAGATGAGCACCAGGGCGAGTGCGAACGCGGCGTAGACCGCGCCCCTCGACAGGCCGTCGAGGGTGAGGAAGAGGAAGCGGTCCACGGTCCTCCTTGCGCTTCAGAATCCGAGGTAGGCGTGGCGCAGGTCGGCGTCGTCGCGTAGCCGGGCGGCCGGGGCGGCCAGCGCGACCCGGCCGAGCGACATCACGATGCCCTGGTCGGCGACGGCCAGGGCGCTGCGCACGTTCTGCTCGACCAGCAGCACGGTCAGCCCGGTGTCGTCGCGCAGCTGGCGCAGCAACGCCATGGTCTGGGCCACCACCCGCGGCGCCAGGCCGAGCGACGGTTCGTCCAGCAGCAGCAGGCGGGGCCGGCCGACCAGCGCCCGACCGAGGGCCAGCATCTGCCGTTCGCCACCGGAGAGCTGGTGGCCGAGGTGTCGCCGCCGCGAGGCCAGCGGCTCGAACAGCTGATAGACCTCGTCGAGGGCGCGCGCGGCGTCGCTGCGGTCCCGCCGCCACAACGCGCCGAGCCGGAGGTTCTCCTCCACGGTGAGTTCGCCGATCACGCCGCGCCCCTCCGGCACGTGTGCGACGCCGCGCCGGACGAGTTGCTCGACCGGGGTGCCGCGCAGGTCGCGGCCGTCGAGGAGGATCCGACCGGCGGTCGGGCGCAGCATGCCCGACAGGGTGCGCAACAGGGTGGTCTTGCCGGCGCCGTTGGCGCCGATGACGGCGGCGATGGTGCCGGGGGGCACCCGCAGGTCGACGTCGTGCAGCACCGGCACCGGCCCGTAACCGGCGGCCAGGGCCTCGGCGGTGAGCAGGTCGCCGGCCACTACGCGGCCTCGTCGAGAGCCGCGCCGAGGTAGGCGTCCACCACGGCCGGATCCTCGCGGACCGCCTCGGGCGGCCCGGTGGCGACGACCCGCCCGAAGTCGAGCACCACGATCCGGTCACAGACCGCCATGACCAGGTCCATGTGGTGTTCCACGAGCAGTACCGCGCAGGGGTCGGAGGCCCGGTGCGGCAGCCCCCGGATCAGCTCCGCGAGGCTGTCCACGTCGTCCGCGCCGAGGCCGCCGGCCGGCTCGTCGAGCAGCAGCAGCCGGGGGCGCGCGGCCAGCGCGCGGGCGAGCGCGACCCGCTGGCGTACCGCGAACGGAAGGGTGTCCGGCGCGGCGTCGGCGTACTCCGTGATGCCCAGGTCGGCCAGGACGGCGCGGGCGTGCTCGCGCAGCCGGCGCTCGTCGCGGTCGCTGCGAGGCAGCCCCAGCAGGGCCGGTATCAGCCCGGTGCGGGCGGTGTGGGTGGCCCCGGCCATCACGTTCTCCAGCACGGTGAGCCCGGCGAACAGGCCGGTGCCCTGCAACGTCCGGGCGATGCCCAGCCGGGTCAGCCGGTGCGGCCGTGGTCGAAAGGGCCGGCCGTCGAGGGTGAGCGTGCCGGTGTGCGCGGTGGCGAAGCCGCAGACGACGTTGAACAGCGTGGTCTTGCCGGCCCCGTTCGGACCGATCACCCCGACCACCTCGCCCGGCCCGACCGTCAACGAGACGTCGTCGAGGGCGATGAGGCCGCCGAAGCGGACGCCGACCTGGTGCAGTGCGAGACCGTCCGCCATCAGCCCGCTCCTCGCCTCGCCGCCACATTATTACACTCGGAGTGTACGTTTCTCGCGTGTTTCGTCAACACCCTCGATGCCTGGTTGTTACCTGTCGGTACAGCGACTCGTGACGCCGTCGGCGGTGCCCGGCCCGGGCAGGTCGACCAGCCGGGCCAGGGCGGCCCGGTGCCGGTCGGCGGTGCCGAAGGCGATCGCGGCGCTCTTGGCCCGCTTGAGATAGAGATGGGCCGGGTGCTCCCAGGTGAAGCCCAGGCCACCGTGCAACTGGACGCAGACCTCCGCCGCCCGGACCGCCACCGGGCCGCAGTACGCCTGCGCCAACGCGGCGGCCAGCGACGCCTCGGAACCGGCGGCGTTGGCGGCCGCGTACCGGGCCACCGCCCGAGCCTCGGTCAGCTCCACCCAGAGGTCGGCCAGCCGGTGCTTGACCGCCTGGAACGAGCCGACCGGTCGGCCGAACTGTCGACGCTGCCGCACGTAGTCCACCGTCGTGTCCAGACACCACTGCGCCACCCCGACCTGTTCGGAGGCGAGCAGCGCCGCACCCGCGGTGAGCGCCGCCCGCACCGCCGTCGCGGCCACCTCGCCCGCCGCGACCCGGCGGGCGGGCGCGGCGGTGAACTCGATGTCGACGAGCGGCCGGGTGGCGTCCAGCGACACCACGGGAGTCGTCCGCACCGCCGGATCGGCGGCGTCCACCGCGTACAGTCCGTCGCCGGTCGGGACCAGCAGCAGGCCACGCGGCGCGGTGTCGGCGACGCCGGCCACCCGGCCGGACAGCGTCGGCCCGGGGCCGGCGGTGACCGCGCCGGGAGCCGCGTCGGGCGCGGTGGCGAGACCGACGGCCAGCGCCACGTCGCGTTCGGCGGCCGCGACCTGACGCAGCAGCGTGGACTCGCCGCAGGCGAGCAGCGCCCGGGTGGCCACGACGGTGCCCAGGAAAGGGACCGGCGCGACCGCTCGGCCCAGTTCCTCCAGCACCACCGCCACCTCGCGGAACCCGGCCCCGGCGCCGCCGTGCTCGGCCGGCACCACCAGGCCGGTCACCCCGGTCTGGTCGACCAGCCGACGCCACAGCTCCGCGTCGTACGGCGCATCGGCGTCGACGGCGGCGAGGATGCGCTGCCACGGCGCGTGCGTGGTCAGCAGGGCGCGTACGCTGCCGCGCAGCGCCTCCTCGTCGGAGTCGTAGAGCAGATCGGTCATCGGTCCACCCGGGGCTCGGCGGGCAGCCCGAGCACCCGCTCGGCGATGATGGTGCGCAGGATCTCCGACGTGCCACCCTCGATGGAGTTACCCCGGGCGCGTAGATATCGATAGGTGGCGGTGCGGCCGAGCAGGTCCGGGGCCACCGGCCGACGCATCGTCCAGTCGTCGTGCCGCAGCCCCTCGGCGCCGCGCAACTCGACCTCCAGCCCGCTGATCCGCTGGCTCAGCTCGGCGAAGGAGAGCTTCACCGCCGATCCCTCGGGGCCGGGTTGGCCGGCGGCGACCAGTTGGCGCAGACGCAGCGCGGCCAGCCGGGCGGCCTCGGCGCGTACCCACGCGTGCAGGACCTCCTCGTGCAGGCCACCGGTGCGCAGGTCCGGTCGCTCCCGCCACAGCCGGGCCAGCACCCCGACCATCCCGCCCTCCCGGGGCAGCGGCCGGCCGCCGATGGCGACCCGTTCGTTCATCAGGGTGGTGCGGGCGATCCGCCAACCGTGTCCGACCTCGCCGATGCGGTGGGTGTCGGGTATCCGGACACCGGTCAGGAACACCTCGTTGAACTCTGCCTCACCGGTGGCCTGCCGTAGTGGCCGCACCTGCACCCCCGGCGCCGCCATGTCACAGACGAAGTAGGTGAGGCCGTGATGCTTCGGTGCGGCCGGGTCGGTGCGGGCCAGCAGGATCGCCCAGCGCGCCTCGTGGGCCAGCGACGTCCACACCTTCTGGCCGTCGACCACCCAGCCGTCCCCGTCGGGCACCGCCCGGGTACGCAGGCTCGCCAGGTCGGAGCCGGCATCGGGCTCGCTGAACAGCTGGCACCACACCTCCTCGCCGGTCCACAACGGTCGCAGCCAGCGCCGGCACTGGGCCTCGCTTGCGTGCCGCAGCAGGGTGGGCGCGGCCATGCCGAGCCCGATGCTGTTGCGCCGGGGCTGGTTGTCCGGCGCACCGGCCTCGGCGAAGGCGTCGTCCACCACCGCTTGGAGATGCGGCGGTGCGCCCAGGCCTCCGCGACCGGGCGGGTGATGCACCCAGGCCAGTCCGGCGTCGAAGCGAGCGCGCAGGAAGCCGGTGCGGTCACCGCTCGGATCGTGCGTCCGCAGGAACGCGGCGACCAGCCCGCGCAACCCGTCGGCCGTGTGGTCGGACACTCGCCACCTCCAATATTTTTGCACTGCTGATGCAATATAAGGCCGCCGGTCCACGGGACGGAAGACCGGCGGCCGGACGGCCGGGGCGGACGCGACGCGACCGCCCCGGACCGACCTCAGTGCGGGCAGGTGTCGCGGTACTCCTCGATCGCCAGGCCGCTCGGCCCCGGGCAGAGGAACTGCTCGTACCGGGTGTCGTCGTCGACGAACCGCTTGAGCCAGGCCACCATCTGCTTGGCGGTGGGGGTGTTTACCGTGTTGGGGAAGAAGTGACCTTCGCCGTTGAGTTCGAGGTACGCCTTCTCCGCCGAGGCCGGGATGCTGTTGTAGAACGGCTCGGAGTGCGACGAGACCGAGGCCACGGTGTCGTACTCGCCGCCGACGATCAGCGTCGGCACCCGCAGGTTGGACCAGTTCTTGGTCAGGTTCCACGGCGCCAGCGGCACGGCGGCCTGCAACGACGGCCGGCTCGCCGCAGCCTCCAGGCTGCCGCCACCACCCATCGAGTGCCCGGCCACGGCCAGCCGACTGGCGTCGATCCGGCCGCGCACCGAACTGCGCTCGGTCAGGTAGTCCAGCGCGGCCAACAACTGCCGACCCCGGCTGCTCGGCTGGTCGAACCGGGTGATCGTGTCGATGCCGATGACCACGAAGCCGTGCGAGGCGATCCGCGGGCCGAGCCAGTCCAGGCTCGACCAGGAGGCGGTGTAGCCGGGCGAGATGGCCACCGCGCCGAAGGTGCCCGCCGTGGTGGTTGTCGGGTAGTAGATGACGCCGCCGCCGAAGCCGCTGACCAGCGAGGAGACGCTCGTCGACGAGGTGGCGAAGGGGCCGCGGCTGGCCTCCAGGATGGCGTTTGTCGGTGCCGGTCCCCGCTCGTACGGGTTGGCGGCCTGGACCGGGGACGAGGCGGCGACGACGCCACCGGTGGCCACGACGGCGGCCATCGCCAGCCGGGCCAGCAGGGAGAGGGAACGGGGACGGGTGGTGGTGGTAGATCGCACGTCGGATACTCCCTTGGGTTGGAGTGGTATCGACTGCGATCAGTGTTTGGGGCGTCCCACCAGCCCCGCATCGGCAAAATCACCAGTCCCGGCGTCGTCGGTGGTGCGCGATGCCGCCACCGACGACGCCGGTGGCCTCACAGCACGGCGCAGAGGGTGCCGTTGAGCCGGAAGGCGGTAGGTGTCACGTTCGGTCCGCTGTACTCCCCGACGAAGCCGGCGCTCGTGCCACCCTCGGCGGGTATCCGACGGTTGTCGTCGGTGCTGGTGACCCGGACGGTGGTGCCGACCTGCTCCCAGTTCGCGCTCCAGCCGCTGCCCACCCGCTGCCACGTCGTCGGCCAGGTCCAGGTCAGCGTCCAGCCGTCGATCTCGGTGTCGGTGTTGTTGACGATGTCGACGTTCGCCACGTAACCGTTGCCCCAGTCCGTGGTGCGGGTGAAGCGGACGCCGCAGCTGCTGGTGGTCGGGGCGCCGGTGGTGAAGCTCAGCGGCGGCGACGCCCACGAGACCCGGCCGGCGGTGTCCCGGGTCAGCACGTTGACCGTGTACCTGCGCCCGGGGACGAGGTTGTCGACGGTCAGCGAGGTGCCCGAGGTCTCGCCGAGCTGCTCGCTGACCGCGCCGTACTGCCGGTGCACCTCGTACTTCGCGATCGGGCTCGCACCTCGGGTAGCCGCCGGCCAGGAGATCGTCGCGGTCCGGTCGGTGACCTCGGTGGCCGTGGGCTGCCCCGGCGCACCGGGGTGCCCGGTGGCCGGGGCGGCTGACTGCACCACGAGCGTGGTCAGCGAGTACGGCGGCAGGGTCCGACTGGTCGCGCTGCCGGACCTGCTGGTGGTGATGGCGGTGGCGCCGTTGGTGTGGGTGTGCACCGTCGGCTCCCCACTCGACGGGGCGAAGCCGGCGTAGTCGATGGTCACCTCGTGGGCGTGGTCCGGATCCCGGTTCACCAGCAGCACCGCGACCTCGCCGTTGGCCCGGCGTACCGCGTGCGCGGCGACCAGCGGGTCGTCGCTGGCCGCCCGGATGAACTGATCGCCGGTACGGGCGAAGCGGCTCATCATCGACAGCCCGTGGTATGCGGCGAAGGGGGTGTTCAACGGCGGCTCGCAGACCGATCCGTCCGAGGTGCAGGTGCCGCTGGAGAGCATGCCGAAGTCGCCGTAGTCGGTCTGCCCGGCCACTGTCGACACCTGACCGATGCCGTTGCGCACGTTCCACCAGTGGACGGTGAACACACCGTTGGCCAACAGGCCGCTGTACGCGTCGGCGAGGAACAGCGCGGCCGGCTGGCTGGTCATGCCCTGGGAGGTGACGTTCACCTCGGTGAGGCTGATGCCGATGCGCCCGGCGTCCGGGCCGGCGTACCTGGTGATCTGCTCCCGGAGCAGGTGGACCGCGTCGGTGATGTGGCTGGTCCGGGGCAGCGATTCGGCGGCGCTGCCACCCGGGTACCAGTGCACGTCGACGAAGTCGATCTTCTGGCCGGCGATGTCCAGCACGGTCTGGTTCCACGGTCCCGGATCGTCACCAGCGGTCAGCCCGTCGGGCCAGTTCGCCGGCATGGTGAGCACCGCGCCGACCTTGATGCTCGGGTCCACGGCCTTCATCGCGTCCGCGTACTCGACCACCAGGTTCGCGTAGTAGGTGGCGCTCTTGTCGGGGTGGTGGTCGGCCTCCCACGCCGACCCGTAGTGCCCGTTGCCGTAGTTCTCGTTGCCGACCGTCCAGTACCGGGCGTCGTAGCCCTTGGTCACGTTGGCGTACCGGACCCATTCGGCCGCTTCCTCCGGGGTGCCGGTGCCGTAGTTCGCGATGATCATCGGCTGGGCGCCGGCCCGCCGTACGCCGGCCATGAAGGTGTCGAAGTCGGTGCCGGGGGCGACGTAGCCGCCGGGCGCGGTGTGGTCCTCCCAGCGGTAGATGTCGGCGTAGGAGCCGCCGGGATAACGCATCATCTGCACACCGGCCGTCCGCAGCAGGTCCGACGTCTCGGTGGTGCCCAGCTGCGAGTCCCAGATGGCGTGGTTGACGCCGAGCGCGGTGTCGGGCACGGTGGCCAGCCCGGCCCGGGCATTCACTGTGATCGCCGCCGACGTGCTCGCCGCGACGGCGTTCGGTTGGTCGATCCCGACCAGTGCCGTGCCGAGCAGCAGGCCGACCGCGAAGAGGGAGTGCGCGCGTCGGACGGATGGTCGAGGTCGGGCCAGGTGTCGAACCCCGTGCCGGTCCGAGAGTTTCATGATCTTCCTTCGTTGGTCACGCGGAGACCCACCGGCCCCGAGCCCGACGTGCCGGGCCCGGGGCCGATGGATCGGAGACGAATCCGTCTTCGGCCGTCACCCCCCGGAACCGTGACGGTCCCGGTTGCCCATCGAGCGACGGTCACTCACACGCGCGACAACGCATCGGCGTCCAAGAATCCCACAGCAATCGGTCCGGCTCAACGCCCGGTTCACTGCTCGGAACTAATAGTAAGGTTTATGAACAGTGGGTGTTACCATCACAGTCGTCGATGACCGTTCCGGCTCTCGACGTACCGCTCCCCCTGGAAAGGAGTGATCGCATGTCGAGATTGCGCGCCCTGGCCGCGCTCGCGGCACTGACGCTCACCGGCGCGCTGCTGGCGGTGATCCCGTCGACCGCCGCCTCCGCCGCCGCCTGTGCCACCCCGTGGCAGTCCGCCGCGGTCTACACCTCGGGCATGCAGGTCTCCCACAACGGCCGCAACTACCAGGCGAAGTGGTGGACGCAGAGCGAGGCCCCGCCCGGCACCACCGGAGTCTGGCAGGATCTCGGCGCCTGCGGCGGCAGCACCCCGCCGCCCCCGGACGGCACCTGCAACCATCCCAACTGGATCGCCGGCACCTGGTACCCGGCCGGCAGCATCGTGCGGTACACCAACGGCCAGTACTACATCGCCGAGCACGACAATCCCGGCTACGACCCGATCATCAGCACCTGGTACTGGAACCCGTACACCTGCTCGGGCACGCCGCCCACCAGCAGCCCGCCGCCGACCAACCCGGGTGGCTTCGTGGTCAGCGAGGCCCAGTTCCGTCAGATGTTCCCGAACCGGAACTCCTTCTACACGTACTCCGGGCTGATCAACGCGCTGAACGCCTACCCGGCGTTCGCGCGCACCGGTAGTGCCACCGTGCAGCGACAGGAGGCGGCGGCCTTCCTGGCGAACGTCTACCACGAGACCGGCGGCCTGGTGCACATCGTGGAGCAGAACACCGCCAACTACCCGCACTACTGCGACAGCGGCCAGCCGTACGGGTGCCCGGCTGGCCAGGCCGCCTACTACGGGCGGGGGCCGATCCAACTGAGCTGGAACTTCAACTACAACGCGGCCGGCGCCGCCCTCGGGCTGCCACTGCTGACGAACCCGTGGCTGGTGCAGAACGACGCCGCCGTGGCCTGGAAGACCGCCATCTGGTACTGGATGACGCAGCACGGGCCCGGCACGATGACCGCGCACAACGCGATGGTCACCGGGGCCGGCTTCGGGCAGACCATCCGCAGCATCAACGGCTCGATCGAGTGCAACGGCGGCAACCCCGCCCAGGTGCAGAGTCGGGTCACCCGGTACCAGCAGTTCGTGGGCATCCTCGGGGTGCCCGCCGGAGCGAACCTCTACTGCTGATCCCCCGGCTCCGGCGTCGCCGTCCACCGCGGCGGCGCCGGACCGGTCAGCCCACCTTCGGGGTGGCCCGGTCGATGATCGCGGCGAAGTCGACGCCGGCCGGCAACGTGCCGTAGGCATGCCCCCGGTCGCCACCGAGCCGGGACGCGCAGAAGGCGTCGGCGACCGCCGGGTGACCGTGACGCACCAACAGCGCCCCCTGCAACACCAGCGCCAGTTGTTCGACCACCCGGCGGGCACGTACCTCCAGATCGGCCGGATCGGCCAGGGCCGCCCGCACCTGGCGGACCGCGGCGTCGAGCCGGGCGTCAGCGCCCGCGGCGGCGTCCACCTCCGACTGGAACGCCGCCATCACCTCGGGCTGGCCGGCCAGCGCCCGCAGCACGTCCAGCGCGGCGACGTTACCCGAGCCCTCCCAGATGGAGTTCAGCGGCGACTCGCGGAACAGCCGCGGCATCCCGGACTCCTCCACGTAGCCGTTGCCGCCCAGGCACTCCAGGGCCTCCGCGGCGTGACCGGGCCACCGCTTGCAGACCCAGTACTTGCCCACGGCGAGGGCGATCCGCTTGAACGCCGTCTCGGCCGCGTCGCCACGTGCCGAACGGTCGGTCGCCCCGGCCAGGCGCATCATCAGCACCGTGGCGGCCTCGGACTCCACCGCCAGGTCGGCCAGGACGTTGCGCATCAGCGGCTGATCCACGAGGTACCGACCGAACGCCCGCCGGTGCGCGGCGTGATGGGTGGCGGTGACGACCCCGTGGCGCATGCCGGACGCCGCACCGATCACGCAGTCCAACCGGGTCAGGTTCACCATGTCGATGATGGTGCGGACGCCCCGGCCCTCGTCGCCGACCCGCCACGCCACCGCCTCGTCGTACTCCACCTCGGCGGAGGCGTTGGAGCGGTTGCCGAGCTTGTCCTTCAGCCGCATCAACCGCATCGGGTTCCGGGTGCCGTCGGGAAGCACCCGCGGGACCAGGAAGCAGGTGAGCCCGCCCGGCGCCTGGGCGAGGGTGAGGAAGAGGTCGCACATCGGCGCCGAGGTGAACCACTTGTGCCCGACCAGCCGGTAGCTGCCGTCGGGCGTCGGGCGGGCCGTGGTGGTGTTTGCCCGGACGTCCGACCCGCCCTGCTTCTCGGTCATCGACATGCCCGCGAGCAGCCCCTGCTTGCGCTGCGGTTCCCGCAGCCCGAAATCGTAGCTGCGGGCGGTCAGCAGCGGTTCGTAGCGAGCGGCCAGGTCGGGGGCGTGCCGCAGCGCGGGTACCGCCGCGTACGTCATCGAGATCGGGCAACCGTGGCCGGCGTCGGGTCGCCAGACGTGGAACTTCGCGGCCCGGGCGACATGCGCGCCGGGTCGCTCGTCGGCCCAGGGAGCGGCGTGCAGGCCGTGCGCCACGGCGGTACGCATCAACTCGTGCCAGGAGGGGTGGAACTCCACCTCGTCGACCCGGTGTCCGTACCGGTCGTGGGTGCGCAGCACCGGCGGATGTTCGTTGGCCAGCCGGCCGTGCTCGACCGCCTGTTCGGTGCCGGCCAGCCGGCCGAGTTCGTGCACCTCGGCCGTGGCCCAGTCGGCCCCCTCCCGGGCCAGCGCGTCGAGCAGCGCGGGCTCGTCGGCCGTGTCGTGGCCGACCAGCGGCGGCACCTGATTGAACACCTCGTGTGTGCTCACGACGGAACTCCCAACGCGCGGTGGATGAAGGTGATCAGGCCGCCGACGGTGTCCGGGCCGGCGACACCGGAGGCCAGCGGGCCCACCATCGCCTCAGCCAGCGCGCCGACCACTGCGGTGGACGTCAGCTCGGGATTCTGCGCCGGCAGCTCACCGTCGGCCACCCCGTCGGCGATGTAGCCGGCCAGCAGCGCCGCATGGGCACGCCGGAAGACCAGTCGCTGCGCCTCCACCGCCGGATCGACCGGCTCGGCGAGCAGGGCGTACGCCAGCCGTGGCGACCGTAGGGCCCGGCCGGCGAAGGTTTCGATGACCGCGCGGACCCGCGCCGCGGCCGTGCTCTCGGCCGCAGCGGCCCGGGTGACGGCGTCGATCTCGCGCTGGCCGGCGGAACGGAACACCTCGGCGAAGAGGTCAGCCTTGGCAGGAAAGTGACGGTACACGCTGCCGGTCGCCACCCCGGCCCGCGCCGCGACGGCAGCGACCGAGCAGCCGGCATAGCCATGATCGGCCAGAATGCCGATCGCGGCGGCCACGATGCGCTCCCGCGAGGCGGTCAGCCGCGCCTTCACCCGCTCCGTGCTCCGGTAGGCCACCAAAGGATTGAACCATCATTCATTTCTTGCCGGCAAGCACCCGACCGGCGACCAGTACCGCCGCCGGGACGTCCCCGCCGGGTGAGCCTCAGGCGGCCACGGTCACAGGTCGTACGCCTGCGCGAGTTGCTTGCGCAGCGCCTCGACGAATGGCCGCAGCTCGGCATCGAGGGAGGCCGCTTCGTCCGGGGTCACCACGACCGAGGCGTCCCGGTGGGGCATTCCCGAGATCACCTGGTGCCGCCGGCCCGGCGCCGGATGGCTGGCGAGCAGTGACGCGTACTCGCGGATGGTGAGCTGACGCAGCATCGGCAGCCGCACCGCCTGCTCCGCACGGGTGGTGGCGATGGCCCGCCGCCACACGTCCATCGCGACCCCCGGCGTTGGATGCGCGGTGACGAGAGGCGACAGCAGAGGCGACAACGCCAAGACGTCGATCATGCTGAGAGCCGCGGTGCTGCCCGCCGCACTCGCCGCCATCGCGTCGGCTCGCACCTCCGCTCGACGCCCCTCCCGGGCATCGAGCGTGTTCATCGCGAGGTGTACGGCGAACAGCAGCCAGCTGACGGCACCTCCGACCAACTGCCAGAGTGTGTAGAAGAGGGCGTAGATACCCGCCACGTCCCTGTCGTGCGCGTCTCCGTGTGGCGGCCGGGTCGCGGTCGCGAGCATGCCGAAGAAGGTCCGGGCCGGCTGCGTGAGGAGACGACGGCGCGAGTCGGCCCAGCGGAAGTGTCCGAGTTCGTGACCGATCAGTGCCACCATCTCCTGCGGCGACAGGCCCACGAGCAGCGGTACACCGAGCAGCAGTACTCGGGTCCTGCGCACCCCGACGACTGCCGCCGCCGCGTTCCACTCGTCGTTGAGCACTATGAGGTCGGGCTTCGGTGCGCCGACAGAGTCGCCGACCCGTTCGACCAGACGGTGCAGCGCCGCCTGTCGCTGCGGAGTCAACCGGTAGGCGCCTTTGACCACCTGTCGGACGCTGCCCAGGCGGGGACGCAGCGCGTAGGCCACGGCGGCGAGCAGCAGCGGCAGAATCAACGGCCCCACGCCGTCGACCAGCAGCCACACGGCGGCGGCCAGCGCACCTAACGGAAGAAGCACCAGCGCGAACGAGACCAGCACGAGCAGCAGGAAGGCAGGCGTCAGCCAGGAGTGGGAAGCACCCAACTGCGTGGCCATGTGGGCCAGGCGGCGGTCCGCCCGGAACCCGGCACGACGATCGAGCCGTTCGAGAGACCGGCCGAGACGGCCGACGGCACTCGAAGCGGCGACGTCGAGGTTCCACTCACAACGTCCGCACCAGGGTGGCTGATCGACGACGGTCCGCAGCTCCGTGCTGGCGCAATCCGGGCAGGAGCCGACGCCGGGCTCGGACATGATGTGGTCACGCGCGATGGGCACCGCGACAGTGTGATCAACTGCTATGTCTCCGTCAACGGCTCACCATCGCCGGGCTTCGGCGGGTACCTGCCAGCGCGCGTTTCAGGTCAGCGGCTTGGCGAACCAGTGGTGGGCGTACGGGTTGTCGTTGTAGCGCGGGATCTCCTGGTAACCCTCGGCGCGGTAGAGCCGCATCGCCTCGGTGAGAGTGCGGTTGGTGTCGAGGCGGATGCTGGCCGCGCCGGCCGCCACGGCGTGCCGCTCCAACTCGCCCAGCAGGCGACGCCCGACGCCGAGCCCGCGCACCGCGGCCGACACCCAGAGGCGCTTGATCTCGGCGGGCTCGCCCGGGGACAGCCGCAGCCCACCGCAGCCCACCGCCTCGGTCGAGAGGGTGGCGACCAGGAAGAGGCCGGCCGGAGGCACGTATTCCTGCTCGTCGGCGCCGCCCTGACCCAACTCGAAGCCGGAGTCGAACCGGGCGGCGAGTTCCCGCACGTACGCCCGCAGGCAGGCGCGGGCACGCGGCTCACCGGGATGGCAGGGTTCGATGGTGACAAGCGACGCCATCAACAGGCGCTCGACCTCGGCCATGGCGCAGGTGAGCCGGGCGCGTTGGCCGGCGGTGAGCGGCGCGAGGACCGACCAGGCCAGCTCGTCGGACCTGCCGTCCAGCAGCTGCCACTCGGCGCGGCCGGCGTCGGTGAGGCGGACGGTCCGCACCCGGCCGTCTCCCTCAGCGGGCCCCACCACGACGAGGCCCGCACCCTCCAGCGTCCGGAGCAGCCGGCTGAGGTAGCCGGCGTCGAGATCCAGCCGGGTACGCAGGGCCGCGACCTCGGCACCGTCGGGTCCGATCTCCCAGAGCAGCCGTGCTTGCGCCAGGGGTCGATCCCGAGCGAGATAGCTGTCGTCGAGCGCGCCGACGCGCTGGGTCACCGTGCGGTTGAAGCGCCGCACCACGTCCACGAGTGCACGATCCACGATTGCTGACTTTAGTCAGATATTCGAGTGACGAACAGTCGCCGGGGACGATGAGCCGCGCAGGGCCGGCGTGGCCAGGGTCGCCAGCCCGGTCACGGCGAGGACGCCCGCGCAGCCGAACAGCACCGCCGGGACGTCCACGATCTCGACGACGAGGCCGAACGCGTTGGCCGTCACCAACAACGGCAGACTCTGCGCCAGCACCAGCACGGACTGCACCCGAGCCAGGTGGGTGAGCGGCGTGGCGGCCAGGACCAGTGGACCGACGTGCGTGGCGAAGCAGCCGACGCCGGCACCGACGAGCACACCGGCCAGGACGGCCGGCAGCGGAACGCGGGCGACCGCGAGCGCGACCACGCCAGCGGCGGCGACCAGGAGGCCGACGGCGGCCACCGCTGCGGGACGGGAGGACCCGCCGCGCAGCAGGACCCCCAGCGCGACGGCGGCGGTGCCCACTGCCATCGCCGCGACGACCGCGCCGGTGGCCGACGCCGACCAGTCGCGTTGCCGGGCCAGCAGGGGCACCAGCAGCGTGCCGACCGGCAGGAGGAACCCCGCCGCGACGCCGGTCACCAGCAGCGCCACCCGCAGCACCGGCACCGACCAGGCAAGGCGCAGCCCGTCCAACGCGGCCGACACCGGCGACCGCCGGTGAGCCACCCCGGCGGCGGGCAGCCTGTGGCCTCGTCCGGTGTTCGGTGGCCGCCCGCCGGCCGACCCGGCGGCGGGCCCCTCGCAGTCCGGCCCGGCGTCCTGCGGTTGCTCGGCGGCGGGTCGGACGACCAGCAGGACCGCGAGCATCGCCAGGAAGGTGGCGGTGTTGGCCAGAGCTGCCCCGGCGAGCCCGGCCATCCCGAGCAGCACGCCACCCAGCGGCGGGCCGGTGAACATCGCGAACTGCCCGACGAGTTGCCGGGCCGACATCGCGCGGGCCAGCGCCTCCGGCGGTACCAGCCGCCGTGGCATCGAGCCCGAACTCGGCAGCTGAAAGGCGTCCACGGTGCCGATCGCCAGCGCGGCGAGCAGCAGCGGCAGCCGCAGGTCGAGCGGCGACCACGTGACGGCGGCCAATGCCACGGTGACCACCACCATGGCCGCGTTCGAGGCGAGCAGGACGAGCCAGACGCCGAACCGGTCGGCCACCGCACCGCCCACCAACAGCAGCAGCACCCGGGGCAGCACGATCGCGGTCGGCACCAGGGCGGCGAACCGAGCCCCCTGCCCGGCCGCCGACCAGGCCATCGCGAACGCCATCGCCTGTACGCCGACCAGACTCAGCGCGCTGCCGCCCAACCACACCCGGTACGCACCCGGCATCGTCGCCCGGCCCCCACTTGCCACCACCACGTACCCCTGCCGTCGCCGATCGCCCGACCGGTCTCGGCGAGGACGCCGGCCGGCTGCCCTCGGCACCCTCCGGCCTCGACCGGGTCGAGGGTCAATCCGGGTCGACCCGCAGCCCCGTCATCAACGTCTTGCGGTCGCCATACAGAGCCGCGTATGTTAGCGATAACATTGATGGGCTTGGCAAGGCCGCCACCGCAGCAAACGCGCCGGGTCCGATCGTTGCGCGCTGCGCGCCGCGCATCGACGTCATCGCACCACTCCTCGCCGCCCGGTCGGCCACCACTCCCGCCGGGTCGGGCGGCGCTCCCCCATGCCACCACGGAGGTCGTGATGCCCTACCCGTCCCTCAACCGTCGACACGTGCTCCGGGCCGCCGGCGCGGCCGCCGTCGCCGCCGCCGTCGGCCCCGCGCTGGCCAACGGCACCGCCAGTGCGGGGCTCCCCCCGGTACGCCCCGACCTCGGCGTCTCCGCGTACGCCTTCGAGCCGGGTCAGGTGCGGTTGACCGCCAGCCGCTGGCTGGACAACCAGAACCGCACGGTCAACTACCTGCGCTTCGTCGACGTCAACCGGCTGCTCTACAACTTCCGCGCCAACCACCGGCTCTCCACCGCCGGCGCCGCGGCCCTGGGCGGCTGGGAGGCGCCCAACTTCCCGTTCCGCACCCACTCCCAAGGGCACTTCCTGAGCGCCTGGTCGTACCTGTGGGCCGTGCTCGGCGACACCACCTGCCGGGACAAGGCCAACTACATGGTGGCCGAGTTGGCCAAGTGCCAGGCCAACAACGGTGCCGCGGGCTTCAACACCGGCTACCTCAGCGGCTTTCCCGAGTCCGACTTCACCGCCGTGGAGAACCGCACGCTCAACAACGGCAACGTGCCGTACTACGCCATCCACAAGACCCTGGCCGGGCTGCTCGACGTGTGGCGATACATCGGCAACAACCAGGCCCGCGACGTCCTACTGGCGTTCGCCGGCTGGGTGGACTGGCGCACCAGCCGACTGAGTTCGGCGCAGATGCAGGCGATGCTGGGCACCGAGTTCGGCGGAATGAACGCCGTGCTGACCGACCTGTACCAGCAGACCGGCGACGCCCGCTGGCTGACCGCCGCCCAGCGGTTCGACCACAACGCCGTGTTCAATCCCCTGGCGGCCAACTCCGACCAACTCAACGGGCTGCACGCGAACACCCAGGTACCGAAGTGGATCGGCGCGGCCCGCGAGTTCAAGGCCACCGGCACCACCCGGTACCGGGACATCGCCAGCAACGCGTGGAACATGACGGTCAACGCCCACACCTACGTCATCGGCGGCAACAGCCAGGCCGAACACTTCCGGGCGCCCAACGCCATCGCCAGCTACCTGCGCAACGACACCTGCGAGGCGTGCAACACGTACAACATGCTCAAGCTGACCCGGGAGCTGTGGCTGCTTGACCCGAACCGGGTGGCGTACTTCGACTTCTACGAGCGGGCACTGCTCAACCACCTGATCGGAGCGCAGAACCCGGCCGACAACCACGGCCACATCACGTACTTCACCCCGTTGAACCCCGGCGGGCGGCGAGGTGTCGGACCGGCGTGGGGCGGCGGCACCTGGAGTACGGACTACAACTCCTTCTGGTGCTGCCAGGGCTCGCAACTGGAAACCAACACCACCCTGATGAACTCGATCTACTTCCACAACGACACCACGCTGACGGTGAACCTGTTCCTGCCCTCGGTGCTGAACTGGTCGCAGCGCGGCATCACGGTCACCCAGAGCACGACCTACCCGGTCAGCGACACCACGACCCTCACCGTGACCGGCGACGTCGGCGGGTCGTGGACGATGCGGATCCGCATTCCGGCGTGGACGCAGGGAGCGACGGTCAGCGTCAACGGCGCCGCGCAGAACATCAGCACCACCCCGGGCACGTACGCGACCCTCACCCGATCCTGGGCCTCCGGCGACACGGTGACCGTACGGCTCCCGATGCGCGTGATCGTGCAGCCCGCCAACGACGATCCGAACGTGGTGGCACTCACCTACGGGCCCGCGGTGCTCTCCGGCAACTACGGCAACACCGCGCTCTCCGCCCTGCCCGCCCTGGCCACCACCTCGGTCAACCGGACCAGCACCTCGGCGTTGACCTTCACCGCCACCGCCAACGGCGCCACGGTCAACCTGGGCCCGTTCTACGACGCGCACGGGCACAACTACACCGTCTACTGGAACGCCAACGGCCAGTCCCCGGGCACCGGAACGGCGACGTTCCGGCTCGCCAACGCCGCCAGCGGCCTGGTGCTCGGCATCGAGAACATGTCCACGGCCGACGGGGCGCCGGCGTTGCAGTGGGGCGACAACGGCACCGCCGACCATGACTGGCAGCTGGTCGTCGACGGCAACGCGGTGAAGTTCCGCAACGCCAACAGTGCCAAGGTGCTCGGGGTGCAGAACATGTCGACCGCCGACAACGCGCAGGTCCTGCAATGGTCCGATACCGGCACGGCCGACCACCGGTGGACGATCGTGGACGTCGGCGACGGGTCACACAAGATCCGTAACGGGCACACCGGCAAGCTGCTCGCCACCCTCAACGGGTCCACCGCGCAGGGTGCCCGGGTCGTCCAGGATCCGGACAACGGCACGCCGGACAACCAGTGGCGGTTCGTGCCCAACGGTGCCCGCCGGATCCAGAACCTGGCCACCGGTCTCGTGCTGGGCGTGCAGAACATGTCCACCGCCGACGGCGGCCTGGTGATCCAGTGGGGCGACACCGGCACCGCCGACCACCTCTGGACCGCGATCGTGGACAGTGGCGGCTACCTGCGGCTGCGCAACTCCCACAGCGGCAAGGTGCTGGGGGTGGAGAACGGCAGCAGCGGCAACGGCGCCCGGGTGGTGCAGTGGGCCGACAACGGCGCGGCCAGCAACCGGTGGCGGCTGCGGTACGCCGCGAACGGCTACTTCCGGATCCAGTCCGCCAACGGTGGGCGGGTCCTCGGCGTCACCGGCGCCTCGTCCAGCCAGGGCACTCAGATCGTGATCTGGGACGACAACGGCGCGGGCGACCACCGTTGGCGTTTCATCTGAGCCTGACCGCTGTCACCGAGGCCGTCGGAGCGACCCACCACGGGGTCGTCTCCGGCGGCCTCGACCGTCATTGCATCCATCGTCATCGCTTGAGCATGTTATCGATAACATGCTAGCTTCGGGGCAGGGAGCCACGGGCACGCTCCTGTTCAGGTCACCGGTCACCGGGCCGAGGCGGCCACCAAGCCGACCCCGCCTGGCGGCCTGTCCGGGCCGGCATCCGCGAGACGCCGCGCGCTGTCAATCCGCGCGGAAGGGCACGCCTCGACGGCACCGATCGTCGCGTCATCCCGACATGGCCGCTGTCATCGGCGACCGCCACATCCCGACCGACCCCGCAACCCGTGCGATCCGCGCTCGGGTCGCCTCGCCGTGCCCGGATCCACACCTCCGCGCCGGTAGGCGGCCGCCAGCAGGCTGATCCGGGGTGGCATCCCGAACCACCACCATCGAAAGGGCACGTCGATGAAATCCAGAACCACCGGAGGCAGGGTCGTGGGCATCCGACCGCGTACCGTGCTGATGTCCGTCGCGGCCGGTGCCGCGCTGCTCGTCTCCACCGCGCTGGTCGCGCCCTCCGCCCACGCCGCCGCCAGCACCCTCGGCGCGGCGGCGGCGCAGAGCGGTCGCTACTTCGGCGCCGCCACCAACTCGTTCCAGCTCTCCAACTCCGCCTACGCCACGATCCTCAATCGTGAGTTCAACTCGATCGTGGCCGAGAACGAGATGAAGTGGTACGCCAACGAGCCCCAGCAGAACTCCTTCAGCTTCAGCGCGGGTGACCGGCTCGTCGCGCACGCCCGGGCCAATGGGATGTCCGTACGTGGCCACACCCTGCTCTGGCACGCGCAACAGCCCGGCTGGGCACAGAACCTGTCCGGCACCGCGCTGCGTAACGCGGCGATCAACCACGTCACCCGGGTAGCCACCCACTACCGGGGTCAGATCCACTCCTGGGACGTGGTGAACGAGGCGTTCGCCGACGGTGGCAGCGGCGCGCGGCGGGACTCGAACCTGCAACGCACCGGCAACGACTGGATCGAGGCCGCGTTCCGGGCCGCCCGCGCGGCCGACCCCGGCGCCAAGCTCTGCTACAACGATTACAACACCGACGGCATCAACGCGAAGTCGACAGGCATCTACAACATGGTGCGCGACTTCAAGCAGCGCGGCGTCCCGATCGACTGCGTCGGCTTCCAGTCCCACCTCGGCACCACCCTCGCCGGTGACTACCAGGCCAACCTGCAACGCTTCGCCGACCTCGGCGTGGACGTGCAGATCACCGAGCTGGACGTCGCTCAGGGCCCCAACCAGGCGAGCATCTACGAACGGGTGACCCGGGCCTGCCTGGCCGTGACGCGCTGCACCGGGATCACGGTCTGGGGTGTCTGGGACGCCGCCTCCTGGCGGGATGACAACCCGCTGCTGTTCGACGGCAACGGGAACAAGAAGCCCGCGTACACCTCGGTGCTCAACGCGTTGAACAGTGTCAGCGGACCGAACCCGACCACCGCGCCGCCGACCACCACCGCGCCTCCGCCGGGCGGCGGTGCCTGCTCGGCCTCGGTGTCGCTGAACTCCTGGAACGGCGGCTTCGTGGCCACCGTACGGGTCACCGCCGGCAGTGCCGCGATCCGGGGCTGGACCGTGCGGATCACGCTGCCCGGCGGCGCGGCGGTCACCGGCACCTGGAACGCGCAGGCCAGCGGCAGCACCGGGACGGTGAGCTTCGGCAACGTCAGCTACAACGGTCAGGTCGGCGCGGGCGGTAGCACCGAGTTCGGCTTCCAGGGCACCGGCGTCGGCCCCTCCGGCACCCCCACCTGCACCGCAACCTGACCCACCCCACCCGGGTACGAATCGCCGGTTGATCAAGAAGTTTTGGTCGCGTCCAGCGCGCAGGCCGACCAAAACTTCTTGATCAACCCTTCGGTGGAGGGGTGGGTCAGGGGCGGGGTGGGGGGCCTACGCTTCGGCGGGCCACCAGGGTCGGGGCGATGGTCCGGCGCAGGGCGCCACCGCTCACCGACTCGATCTGGGTGAGCAGCATCTCCAGGCTCGCCCGGGCCACCGCGCCGAAATCCGGTCGTACGGTGGTCAACGGCGGAATGAAGTAGGCGGCCTCCGGCACGTCGTCGAAGCCGACCACGCTGATGTCGTCCGGCACCCGGCGGCCGTGCTCGTGCAGGGCGCGCAGCACCCCGAGGGCCAGGTGGTCGTTGGCGGTGAAGACGGCGGTGACGTCGGGCATCCGGGCCAGCATCTGCCCGCACCGGTAGCCGGCCGCCGCGGACCAGTCCGCCGGCACCAGCGGCGGGATCTCCGCGCCGGCCGAGGTCAGGGCCGCCCGCCAGCCCTCGATCCGGCCGGCGCTGTCGAACCAGTCCGACGGACCGGAAACGTGCCAGACCGTACGGTGACCGGCGTCGAGCAGGTGCTGGGTGGCGGCCCGGGCACCGGCCGCCTGGTCCACCGTCACCAGCGGCATCGGCCGATGCGGATCCCCGTCCACGGTCACCAGCGGCACGTCCTTCGGCAGACGCTCCAACGCCTCGCCGGCCGACTCCACCGGCGCGATCACCACGATGCCGGCGACCCGGTGCGCCAGATGCCGCTCCACCACCGCCGAGATCGACCGATGATCGAGGTCACGCACGCTGCCCACACTTACCGCGAAACCGGACTCGGCGGCCGTCTGCTCCAGCGCGGCCAACAGCGAGGCCGGACCGTAGAGGGTGGTGTTCTGCGCGACCACCCCGATCACCTGCGAGCGGCCGGTGACCAGCGCGCGGGCCGCCCGGTTCGGCCGGTAGCCGAGTTCGGCGATGGCCGCCTGGACGCGCAGTCGAGTCTGCTCGCGTACGTTCGGGTGCCCGTTGAGCACCCGCGAGACCGTCTGATGGGAAACACCGGCGAGGCGGGCCACGTCCGTCATCGCAGGATCGCGTACGGCCATCTCACACTCCCCGCAATCCAGTCGCTCGCCGCAGCCCGTCGGCGATGACTGGCACGGCTCAGGTACAAAGATCCCCTCGCGCGGTGCCCACGCCGGCCCGTGCCGTCCGGGTGGAGAGCGCTAGATCACGCACAGTCTAGCGCCAGTAGCCGCCCCGGTGGCCGCCGGGCCGTCCGCGTACGCCACACAGCGTCCTTCATCGCTGTCTGTTAGCGGTCACACCCGGTTTCCACTCCGTTCGCTTCGACGCAGATCTGTTGCTCCGAGAGGCTGTGTGGGCAAGCAACAGACAATTTACAGGCATTGATGATAGCGATAACATTCCTGTCATCGGAACGGTGCCTGCCGACACGGCGCGGCGGCAACCGTGCGGGGCCCGAAACAGCGTGCCGACCGGCGATATCCGGGCCCTGCACATCGGCGTCCCGGACGACTGCACGCGTACGTGGGCGGCGTGCGCAGGATCCGCCCGCAGAGTTCCACCCGGCCGGACCCCGCCGAACGCCGCGATGCCGGCGACCGGACCGATCACCACACCGACGCAAGGAGGATTCGACGTGCGTAGCGCAAGAAGGTGGCTGACCGCCGCCCTCGGCATCCTGGCGGTGACGCTCACCGCGAGCTTCGCCGACGGGGTCATCTCCCCCAAGCCGGCACAGGCGCTGAACAACGGCGTCGCCCGTACCCCGCCGATGGGCTGGAACACCTGGAACACGTTCGGCTGCAACATCAACGAGACCCTCATCCGCCAGATGGCCGACGCGATCGTCAACCACGGTCTGCGCGACCTCGGGTACAAGTACGTCGTCGTCGACGACTGCTGGTTCAACCCGGACCGGGATGCGCAGGGCAACCTCCAGGCCCACCCGCAGCGGTTCCCGAGCGGCATGAAGGCCCTCGGCGACTACCTGCACTCCCGCGGCCTGCTGTTCGGCATCTACCAGGGCCCCCTGGACCAGACCTGCGCCCAGTACTTCGACTCCTTCCCCGGCTCCACGGGCAGCCTCGGACACGAGTACCAGGACGCCCGGCAGTTCGCCGCCTGGGGGGTGGACTACCTCAAGTACGACTGGTGCTCCCCCACCGGCACCATCAACGACCAGGTGGCCCGGTTCGGCATCATGCGCGACGCGCTGGCGGCCACCGGCCGGCCGATCGTCTACAGCATCAACTCGAACAGCATCCACGAGAAGACCGGGCCGCAACGCAACTGGAGCGACGTGGCCAACCTCTGGCGGACCACCGAGGACATCACCAACACCTGGGACAGCGGCCAGACCAACGGCTACCCGATGGGCATCCAGAACATCGTCAACGTGAACGTGCCACTCGCCGGCTACGCCGCACCGGGCGGATTCAACGACCCGGACATGTTGGAGGTCGGCAACGGCGGCATGAACGACACCGAGATGCGCAGCCACTTCGCGCTGTGGTCGATGATGGCCGCGCCGCTGATGATGGGCAACGACCTGCGTTCGGCCAGCGCCGCGACGCTCGACATCCTGCGCAACCAGCACCTGATCGCGATCAACCAGGACACGTTGGGGCTCCAGGCCGTGCAGGTCTCGCACGACGGCACCCGGCGGGTACTGGCCAAGCGGCTGGCCAACGGTGACGTCGCGGTCGCGCTGTTCAACCAGGGCAACTCCACCACGACGATCTCCACCACGGCGGCGGCGATCGGCAAGACCGGCAGCTCGTTCACGTTGCTCAACGCGTGGACCGGCGGCACCTCCACGACCACCGGGACCATCTCCGCGAGCGTGCCGGCACACGGCACCGTGGTGTACCGGGTAAGCGGTGGCGGCACCACCAACCCACCGGTCCCGAGCACCTTCCGGCTGCGCAGCGAGTCGGCCGGACGCTGCCTCGATCTCGACAACTCGAACACCGCAAACGGCACCGGAACCCTGATCTGGGACTGCCACGGCAACGCCAACCAGCAGATCACCCAGGACGGCCAGACGTTGCGGATCCTCGGCAAGTGCCTGGACGTGCCGACGAACGCCACCAACGGCACCCGGGTGCAGGTCTGGGACTGCAACGGCGGCACCAACCAGCAGTGGACGTTCAACGCCAACGGCACGGTGAGCAACGGCCGCTTCCCGTCGCTGTGTCTGGACGTCAACAACGCCGGCACCGCCAACGGGACCGCGGTGATCCTCTGGTCCTGCCACGGCAACGCCAACCAGCGGTGGAGCCGGGCATGAGCATCACGGCGCTCCGCCGCGTCGTCGCCGTGCTCGTGAGCATGACCTGCGCGATCGCCCTGCTACCCGGCGCGGCGCGGGCCGACAACCCGATCGTCCAGCACATCTACACCGCCGACCCGGCACCGATGCTGCACGACGGACGGGTCTACCTCTACACCGGCCACGACGAGGACGGCTCGACCTACTTCACCATGCGTGACTGGCGGGTCTTCTCCTCGGCCGACATGGTGAACTGGACCGACCACGGCACGCCGATGAGTCTGGCCACGTTCGCCTGGGCGGACGCCAACGCGTGGGCCGGGCACGTCATCGCCCGTAACGGGAAGTTCTACTGGTACGTGCCGGTCCGGCAACGCTCGAACGGGCAGATGGTCATCGGGGTCGGGGTCGCGGACAGCCCGACGGGGCCGTTCCGGGACGCGCTCGGCCGCCCGCTGGTCGGCAATGGCGAGATCGATCCGCACGCGTTCATCGACGACGACGGGCAGGCGTACCTGTACTGGGGCAACCCGAACCTGTGGTACGTACGCCTCAACCCTGACATGATCTCGTTCTCCGGCGGTCCGACCCAGATCCCGCTCACCACGGCGGGCTTCGGTACCCGGACCGGAAACGCCAGCCGACCCACCCTCTACGAGGAGGGGCCGTGGGTCTACAAGCGCAACGGGCTCTACTACAACGTGTTCGCGGCGGAGTGCTGCTCGGAGTTCATCGGCTACTCGACGGCACCCGGCCCGACCGGCCCGTGGACGTACCGGGGAACGGTCATGCCCCGGCAGGGCTCCAGCTTCACCAACCACCCCGGCGTGATCGACTTCGCCGGTGGGTCGTACTTCTTCTACCACAACGGTGCGCTGCCCGGCGGTGGCGGCTACACCCGGTCGGTCGCGGTGGAGAAGTTCACCTACAACTCCAACGGAACCATCCCCACCATGAACATGACCACCGCCGGGGCACCCCAGGTCGGCACGTTGAACCCGTACGTACGCCAGGAGGCCGAGACGATCGCCTGGGGATCGGGTATCGAGACCGAGCCGGCCAGCGAGGGTGGCATGAACGTCGGCTGGATCGACAACGGCGACCACATCAAGGTAAAGGGGGTTGCCTTCGGCACCGGAGCGACCACCTTCTCCGCGCGGGTCGCCTCGGCCACCAGCGGCGGCCGTATCGAGGTACGGCTGGACAGCGCCAGCGGTCCGCTCGTGGGCACCTGCACGGTGGCCGGTACGGGCGGCTGGCAGACCTGGACGACCACCAGTTGCGGGGTGTCCGGCGCCACCGGCACACGCGATCTCTACCTGCGTTTCGCCGGCGGCAGCGGCAGCCTGTTCAACGTCAACTGGTGGCAGTTCGCCGGTGGCGGTGGCGCACCGACGGCCTACCGGATCACCAATCGCAACAGCGGGCAGGTCGTCGACGTCCAGCAGCCGAACCTCGACAACCTCGCGGTGATCGGTCAGTGGAGCAGCAACGGCAACGCCTGGCAGCAGTGGCGTTTCCTCGACGCCGGCAACGGCAACGTACGGCTGCAGAGCGTGCACAGTGGCAAGTGCGTCGACGTGCGCGACGTCTCCACGGCCGACGGGGCGCAGATCATCCAGTACACCTGCCACGATGGCCTGAACCAGGTCTTCAGCTGGCGATCGACCGGCGACGGCTACCACCAGCTGGTCAACGTCAACAGCAACAAGTGCCTGAACGTGGCTGGCGGCTCCACCGCTCTCGGTGCCGCCCTGGAGCAGCGTACGTGCAGCTCCGCGTCGAGCATGCAGTGGTCCCGCGCCGCCTGAGCCACAGGTAGCCGAGGCCGGACGGGTGCCGGGTGGGATGTCTCCCACCCGGCACCCGCGTGTCCCCCGGCTGCCGGCGGCGGCAATCGCCGGGCCGGAGGAGGGGCCTGTCGCCCGCTCGGCGGGCAGGCGACAGGCCCCGGTCCGTGGGTGGCGACCCGGCATCGGTACGACGCCGGACCGTCCACCGTCACCTCATGGCGTGGCCAACTCGAAACGGCGAACCGTCACCGATCCGCCCAACGCCTGGGTGGCGTAGTTGAAGATGGCGAACCGGTAACCCATGAAGAACGTCCAGTTGTTGTTGAGCGTCAGGGCGTTGCCCAGCGGGACGAAATTGACCCCGTCGGTGCTGTAGGAGAAACGCGCCTGCCGACCGGAGCCGGGCCGGATGTCGGCGTTGGCCCGCAGCCAGATCCGCCCACCGGAGACCGCGGCGCTGGCGATCTCGCTACCGGTGCTGCTGGTGTCCCAGTTGCTGTTCATGTTCAGCCCGTTGGTCATCACCACCCGGGTGGCACCGTTGTCCCGCCGGACGCCGATCCACGCCGAGACGTCCCGCAGCATGGCCAGGCCGGTACGATCGCCGTCGCGCATCGTCGAGTAGTCGATCTCGACCGTGCCGGTCGAGGTCGGCCCCTGGATTCGGTGGGTGATCGTGTTGCGTGCCCGGTAGAGGTCGTTGGTCACGGTGGCGGTCTGCAACCGAAGCCCGTTGTTCACCGACCACCGGCTGTTGTCGGGGTTGTGGTTCCACTCGTACTGCGGACCGAGGGTGGTGCCGGTGAACGTGTCGACGCCGGTGAGCGGCTTGACCGGACGCAACGGCAGCGGGTTCGGGTAGTTGACGCCCCAGGCGCCGTTGACCGTCTGCACCTGCGGCCAGCCGTCCGCGGTCCAGTTGATCGGCGCGAGGGTCGGCATCCGGCCGCCCGGGTACGCGTCGGTGAATGCCATGTAGTACCAGGATCCGTTCGGCAGCTGCACCAGCCCGCCCTGGTGGGGCACCCCGCCGCCGGAGATCGGGCCCTGCATGTTGAGCAGCACCTGGCGCTGCTCGTAGGGGCCGAAGGGGCCGTTTGTGGACTTGAGCACGTACTGGCCGTTGGCCGGGCGGGTCAGCCAGATGTAGTAGGCGCCGTTGCGCTTGTAGAAGCGCGCGCCCTCCAGGGTGCCGATGCTCGACGGCGTCTGGTAGACCTGCTGGGCCCGGACCTGGCTGCGCCCGTCGGCGGAGAGCTGAGCCACGCTGATGGTGCCGTTGCCGTACGCGACGTACATGGTGTCGTTGTCGTCGATCAGCATCCCGGCGTCGTAGTAGCACTGCGGCAGGGTCGCGTGCCGGCTCCAGGTACCGTCGACGGCCGTCGCGGTGTAGATGTGGGTCTGGGCGAAGTTGATGCACCCGGCCCAGTAGTAGGTCTGGTTGCTCGGCCGGTAGTTCAGCGTCGAGGCCCAGATGCCCTCCACGTACGCCTGCTGCCCGGCGGGCAGGTCGTACTTGGTGCCGAAGTCCAGACGGGGTACCGAGTGCCCGGCGAACTCCCAGTTCACCAGGTCGTACGAGCGCAGGATCGGGGCGCCGGGCGAGTAGTGCATGGTGGAGGCGGTCATGTAGTACACCTCGCCGACCCGGATGACCTCGACGTCGGCGAAGTCCTGCCAGACGACGGGGTTGGTGAAGCTGCCGCCGGGGGGCGGGTCGGTGGGGTTGCCGCCGCCGTCGACGCGGACGAGTTGCCACTGCTGGTTGGCGCCGCCCCAGTCGTCGTACTGCACGATGTTGCCGCCGTCGGCGGTCGAGGCGTTCTGCACCTCCATCACCTTGTTGGAGTTGCGGTTGATCAGCCGTACGTAGCCACCTGCCGAGTCGGCCAGTCGGAACTGCTGGTTGGTCCCGTTGTGGTCGGACCACTGCACGATCGAGGCGCCGTTGGCGGTGGAGAAGTTGTAGACGTCGAGCACCTTGCCCGAGTGCCGCGACTTGAGCCGGTAGTAGCCGCCGCCGGAGTCGACGAACTGCCACTGCTGCTGGTTTCCGTCGTTACGCGACCACTGGGTGATCCGGGCTCCGTCGTTGGTGGCCAGGTTGTAGACGTCGAGAGCCTTGCCGCTGTTACGGTTGACCAGCACGTACCAGGCGTTGGTGTCCACCGTGGCCGCGGCCGCGGGCGATGGCGCCACCGCGGCGAGGGAGCCGCCCACCACCATCGCCGTCAGGATGGCCGCCGCGCGCGACAGCCAGCCGCGCCGGCCCGGCGCGGTCCGTGGGACCTCACCATTGGCAATCATGATTCTCCTTCGGGATACGAGCAGAACGAACAGGACGGCTCCTCTGCGGCCTACGCCGTCGCTGATCCGGTGCGGCGTGTGATCGCTAACATGACCGCCCTGCCCAAGGGAGAGATCAGGTGACCACCAGCTTCACAGCAACGTGGCGCGTCCCGGACGGCCACAGATATCGTCCGTCTTCACTACGACTGTGAGCGATAACACGGCCTTCGTCAAGACGTAACATCAACGACGCCGTACGGCTCGCAGAAGCCTGCTCGCGGTCCCCGGCCGGCGGGGTGGCGCGCCGGCCGGGGACCCTGCCACCCGCGGGCGCGGGCAGCCGCTGGCGGGGCGGAGAGGCCGCTACGGCAGCTCCGCCACACCAGCGTCAGCGGGCGGTCAGAACCCCCGGGCCAGCCGGTAGTACGCCTGGTTCCAGCGCAGCTCGTCGGCGAACCGCCGGGGATCGGTCTCGGCGTCGATGACGACGAGTTCGGTACGGCTCATCTCGGCGAGGTCGTGCAACTCCTCCACCCCGACCGCCTGGGACAACACGGTGTGGTGGGGCGCGCCAGCGGTGATCCACGCTTCGGCGGAGCCGGGCAGGTGCGGTCGCGGCCGCCAGACCGCCCGGGCGACCGGCAACCGGCGCAGTGGTTGCGGTGGGGAGACCACGTCGACCTCGTTGGCCACCAGCCGGAAACGCTCGCCCATGTCCGCCAGGCCGAGCACCACCGCCGGCCCCGGCGCGGCGTCGAAGACCAGCCGGACGGGATCCTCACGACCGCCGATGCTCAGCGGATGGATCTCCACGTTCGGCACGTCACCGGCGATCGACGGGCAGACCTCGAGCATGTGGGCACCGAGCACCAGTTCCTCGCCGGGGGTGAGGTCGTAGGTGTAGTCCTCCATGAACGAGGTTCCGCCCTCGGTGCCGACGGCCATCGCCTTGAGGGTGTGCACCAGCACCGAGGTCTTCCAGTCGCCCTCGCCGCCGAAGCCGTAGCCGTCGGCCATCAGTCGCTGCACCGCGATGCCGGGCAGTTGACGCAGCCCGCCCAGGTCCTCGAAGTTGGTGGTGAAGGCGCGGAAGCCACCGGCGTCCAGGAAGGTGCGCAGCCCCAGCTCCAGCCGGGCGGCGTACCGCAGCGAATCGTGCCGCTCGCCGCCGGGTCGTAGCTCGCGGGCGACCCGGAAGGTGTCGTCGTACTCCTTGACCAGATCGTCGATCTGCGCCTCGGACACCTCGTCGACCACCCGCACCAGGTCGTTGACCCCGTACGTGTTCACCGAGACGCCGAAGCGCAGCTCCGCCTCGACCTTGTCCCCCTCGGTGACGGCCACGTCGCGCATGTTGTCGCCGAATCGCGCCAGCCGCAGCGAGCGCATGGCCGACCAGCCGATCGCCGCCCGGGTCCAGGCACCGACGCGGGAGACCACCCGGGGGTCGGAGACGTGCCCGGCGACCGTCTTGCGGGCCACCCCGAGCCGGGTCTGGATGTACCCGAACTCCCGGTCGCCGTGCGCGGCCTGGTTGAGGTTCATGAAATCCATGTCGATCTCGTCCCACGGCAGCAGGACGTTGGCCTGGGTGTGCAGGTGCAGCAACGGCGTCTGCAACGCGTCCAGGCCCGAGATCCACATCTTCGCTGGCGAGAAGGTGTGCATCCAGGCGATCACCCCGACCGCCCCCTGCGACGCGGCATCCCGGCAGGTCCGCAGGATGTCGGCGCTGGTGGTCAGGACCGGCTTCCAGACCACCCGGGCGGGAATGTGCGGCGATTCGTCGAGCAGAGCGGCGATCTGACGGGACTGGTCGGCCACCTGCCGGAGCGTGTCCTCGCCGTACATTGCCTGGCTTCCGGTGAGGAACCAGACCTCGGGTTCAGGGTGTGTTGCCATGGGAGTTGCCTTCCGCGAGAGGGGCGGTCACTTGTAGCGGATGCCGATGAGGCGCTGGAGCAGGATGAACGCGAAGAGCAGGCCTCCGATCACGATCTTGGTCCACCAGGAGTTGAGGCTGCCGTCGAAGGTGATCAAGGTCTGGATCACGCCGAGTACCAGCACACCGAGCACCGTGCCGAAGATGTACCCCGAGCCACCGGTGAGCACCGTGCCACCGATGACCACGGCCGCGATCACGTCGAGTTCCATCCCGATGGCGATCAACGGGGCGCCGGACAGCGTGTAGAAGGAGAGCAGGATCCCGCCGATCGCCGCGCACAGGCCACTGATGGTGTAGACCGCGATCCGGGTCCGGCCCACCGGCAGCCCCATCAGCAGCGCCGACTGCGGGTTGCCGCCGATCGCGTAGACGTTGCGTCCCAGTCGCGTGTACGCCAGCACGTACGCGGCGATCAGGACCACCGCGAACGCCACAAGCACGCTGATCGAGACGAAGTTGCCCCGGGGATCGCCGATCCGGTACTGCGACATCGTGGTCCAGAACCCGTCGGTGATCGGAATCGACGCGTCGCTGATGAACGTGCACATGCCCCGGGCGAAGAACATCCCGGCCAGGGTGACGATGAAGGGCTGGATGTCGAAGAAATGGATCGCGCAGCCCATCAGGAACCCGAGCGTCGGCCCGATCAGCAGGGCGATCACCAGCACCAGCAACGCGGGCAGCCCGGACTGCAACAACCAGGCCGAGACCATCGCGGTCATCGCCGCCACCGAGCCGACCGACAGGTCGATACCGCCGGTGAGGATCACGAAGGTCATCCCGACGGCGATGACGAGTAGGAAACCGTTATCGATGAAGACGTTGAAAACCACCTGGACGTTGGAGAACGCCCGGTACTGGGACACACCGATGCCGTACATCACCAACAGCAGCGCCAACGTCGCCAGCACCGGCATGTGCCGCCGAGGCAGCTTGGCCCAACTCGGAGCGGAGATCGGGAAAGTACTCATGCCGACACTCCGCTCCGCTCCGTGCCGCCATGAGGCACCAACACCCTGAACTGACGATTCGCTCGCTGACGCTCGCTCATGCCGGCACCTGCTCCTTCTGCCGCTGCGGAGACGGCTGGGGCGGCGGCGGTGCCCCGGGCCGTCGACGGCGGAACTTCGCCCGGAAGGCCGGCGCCTGGATGAGGCAGACGGCGATGACGACTACCGCTTTGAACAGCAGCGCCGTCTGGGGTGAGATGTTCATGGCGTACACCGTGGTGGTGAGGGTCTGGATGATCAGGGCGCCGAGGATGGTGCCGCCGAGGTAGAACCGGCCACCGGCGAGCGAGGTGCCGCCGATGACGACCGCGAGGATCGCGTCCAGCTCCACCCACAGGCCGGTGTTGTTGCCGTCGGCGCTGGAGACGTTGGCGGTCATCATGAACCCGGCGATCGCGGCACAGGCGGCGCTGACCACGTAGACGAGGAAGACGACCCGACCGGACCGGATGCCGGCCAGCCGGCTGGCCTCCCGGTTACCGCCGACCGACTCGACGATCATGCCGAGCGCGGTACGGCGGGTGAACGCCGCGACGAGTAGGGCCGCGGCCAGGGCGATGAAGATCGCCAGGGGCAGGGTCAACAGGTGCCCCAGCCCGATCGCCCGGTACGGCCCGGAGTTGATGGTGATGATCTGGCCCTCGGCGATCAACTGTGCGAGGCCCCGACCGGCCACCATCAGGATGAGCGTGGCGATGATCGGTTGGATGCCGATGACGGAGACCAGGACCCCGTTCCAGGCACCGAGCACCAGCGCGACCCCGAGCGCCATCGCGAGCGCGGTCAGCACGGTGACGAGGTTGTTCTGGTCCGGTGCCCGACTGATGTAGAGGCAGGCGATGGCGCCGCTGATCGCGCAGAGCGAGCCGACCGACAGGTCGATGCCGCCGGTCGAGATCACCAGGGTCATGCCCAGCGCGACCAGGATCAGCGGGGCGCTCAACCGCAGGATGTCGATCGGGGTGCCGTACAGGTGCCCGTTGTTGACCTCGATGGCCAGGAACCCCGGACGGTAGATGGTGTTGGCCGCCAACATGACCACGAGCACGGCGACCGGCCAGAAGAGCCGGTGGCCGAGCATGGTACGGAAGCGGTTCCCGGCGTCGCTCATCGGCTCGCCTCCTCACGCTCGGTCCCGCTGGCGATGGTCTGCATGACGCGGTCGGCATCCACAGTGTCGTCGTTGTCGAGCTGGGCGACCAGTTCCCGGTCGCGCATCACCGCGATCTTGTGGCTGAGACGCAGCACCTCCTCCAGCTCGGCGGAGATGAACAGCACCGCCATCCCACCGTCGGAGAGCTCCACCACCAGCCTCTGGATCTCGGCCTTCGCGCCGATGTCGATTCCCCGGGTCGGCTCGTCGAGGATTAGCAGTCGCGGCTCGGTGATCAGCCAGCGGGCCAGCAGAACCTTCTGCTGGTTGCCGCCGGAGAGGTTGCGCACCGGCATGTCCGGGTTGGCCGGACGGATGCTCAACGCCTTGATGTACCGGTCGACCAGCTCGTCCTGGCGGCGACGTGGGATCGGGCGCAGCCAGCCCCGGGCGGCCTGCATGGCCAGGATCATGTTCTCCCGGACCGACAGGTCGCCGATGATCCCCTCCGCACGGCGGTTCTCCGAGCAGAAACCGATGCCCCGCTCGATCGCCTGCACCGGGTTGCGCAGGCCGGTCCGGGCGCCGTCCACCTGGACCTCGCCGCGGTCGGCCCGATCAGCACCGAACAACAGCCGCGCCACCTCGGTACGCCCGGAGCCGAGCAGCCCGGCCAGGCCGACCACCTCACCGGCGTGGATGGTCAGGCTGAACGGGGCGACCGCGCCCCTGCGCCCGAGCTGCGACACCTGGACGAACGGGGCGCCGCTCTCGATGGCCGCCGTCGTCGGCCGGGGCTGCTCGTCGATCCGATCGAGGACGTCGAGCTCCTTGCCGATCATCTTCTCCACCAGCGCCAGCTGCGGCAGCTCGGCGATCGGGTACTCCCCCACCAGCGTGCCGTTACGCAGCACGGTGATCCGGTCGGCGATGCCATAGACCTGGTCGAGGAAGTGGGTCACGAAGAGGATGGCGATGCCCTCGTCCCGCAACTGCCGCATGATCCGGAACAGTTGCGCGACCTCGCCGGCGTCCAGGCTGGAGGTCGGCTCGTCCAGGATCAGCACCCGGGCCTGTACGTCGATCGCCCGAGCGATCGCCACCATCTGCTGCACGGCCAGCGAGTAACTCGCCACCGGCGCGGTGACGTCGATGTCGAGGTCCAGCCGGGCGAGCAGCTGTCGGGCCCGCCGACGCACCTCGCCCCAGCGGACGGCCCCGAAACGGCGCGGCTCCCGCCCGATGAAGATGTTCTCCGCCACGGACAGGTTCGGGCAGAGATTGACCTCCTGGTAGACCGTGCTGACCCCGGCCGCGGCAGCCTGCATCGGTCCGTTGAAGGCCACCTGCTCGCCGTCGAGGGTGACGTTGCCCTCGTCGATGCCGTAGACGCCTGTCAACACCTTGATCAGGGTCGACTTGCCGGCGCCGTTCTCGCCCATCAGGGCGTGCACCTCGCCAGGAAGGAGCCGGAAGTCGACATTGTGGAGTGCGCGCACCCCGGGAAAGGACTTGCTGATCCCGGTCATCGTCAGGACCGGACGACTATCCGTCATCCCATCGATCCTCTTCTAATTTTCATCGATGCGGAAGGGCCAGTTCTCCCGGCACGCCGCCCGGCCGGCCAGCGGGCCGGCCGGGCGGCGTGGCACGGGACGTCGGGCCGGACGCCCAGTCCGTCAGGAATGGGCGACGCGGCGGGGCCGCCACGTGGGTGCGGCGGCCCCATGCGTCATCAGTACTTGCGGTTGGGCAGGGCCTCCTTGGCCTGCTCCTGGGTGAAGGTAGTCTCCTCGGTCTCGATCCGCGGCGGCACCTCCTCGCCGGCGTGCACCTTCTTGGCCAGGTCCATCAGCTGTGGGCCGAGCAGCGGGCTGCACTCCGCGATGAAGTTGAACTTGCCGTCGGCCAGGGCCTGCATGCCGTCCTTGACCGCGTCGATGGTGATGATGGTGATGTCCTTGCCCGGCTCCTTGCCCGCCGCGGTGATCGCCTCCAGCGCGCCCAGACCCATGTCGTCGTTGTGCGCGAAGAGGACGTCGATCTTCGGGTGGGCCTTCAGGAACTGTTCCATCACCTGCTTGCCGCCCGCGCGGGTGAAGTCACCGGACTGGGAAGCGATGACCTTCAGCTTGGGGTCGGCCGCGATCGCCTCGGCGAAGCCCTTCTTCCGGTCGTTGGCCGGGGCGGAGCCGGTGGTGCCCTGCAACTCGACGATGTTCACGTCGCCGGTCGCGTCCTTCTTGTTCTCCACCAGCCACTCGCCGGAGAGCCGGCCCTCCTTGACGAAGTCAGAGCCGAGGAAGGTCTTGTAGAGCGACTTGTCGGCGGAGTCCACGGCGCGGTCGGTCAGGATGACCGGGATGCCGGCGTCCTTGGCCTCTTTGAGCACCGTGTCCCAGCCCGACTCCACCACCGGCGAGAAGGCGATCACATCGACCTTCTGCTGGATGTAGTTGCGGATGGCCTTGATCTGGTTTTCCTGCTTCTGCTGCGCGTCGTCGAACTTCAGCTCGATGCCGGCCTCGGCCGCCGCCTCCTTGATGGAGTTGGTGTTGGCCGTACGCCAGCCGCTCTCCGCGCCGACCTGGGAGAAGCCCAGGACGAGCTTGCCGTCGTCGCCTCCGTCGCCGCCGCCGGTGTCGCTGTTGCCGCAGGCCGCCACGCCGCCGGCGAGCAGCACGGCGGCGACGACCGCGATGGCGCGCCGACGCGCCATGGGCATTCGCATGTTCCTCATCGGATCTCCTCGGGTGGGGTGCGGTTGTCCACGCCGGCCGCAGAGGTACACGAGCAGCCAGCGCTGGTGGTGCGGAATCTGTGCGTCAGGTGGTGCCAGGCGACCCGGTTCACCGGGTCGGTCAGGAGTTCGCCGGGGGCGAAGAACGTTGGCCGTAGACGTTCTGGTAGCGGTCGTAGAGGGCGTCGATGTCGGCCTGCGCCATCGGCACCGGTTGCCCGAGCGCGCGCGCCAGGTGCGCGGTTCGGGCGACGTCCTCACACATCACCGCGGCCTTGACCGCGGCCCGGGCGTTGCGCCCGATGGTGAAGACGCCGTGGTTGCGCATCAGCACCGCGGGCGATCGGTGCCCGGTGAGGGTGCTGACGATCCCCTTGCCGATATCGTCGCCGCCGATCAGGGCGAACGGGCCCACGGGGATCTCCCCGCCGAACTCGTCGGCCTGCGCGGTGAGGTGGCACGGGATCGACTCGCCCCGCGCCGCCCAGGCGGTGGCGTACGTGCTGTGGGTGTGCACGACGCCGCCCACCTCGGGCATGGCGCGGTAGACGTAGGCGTGCGCCGCGGTGTCGCTCGACGGCGACAGTTCCCCCTCGACCGGCACGCCGTCGAGGTCGCAGAGCACCATGTTGTCGGCCGACAGGTCGTCGTAGTCGACGCCGCTCGGCTTGATCACCATCAGCTCGTGCCCGGGTACCCGGGCGGAGACGTTGCCGGCCGTCCAGGCGACCAGACCGTACCGGGTCAGTTCGCCGTGCAGCCGGGCCACGCTCTCGCGCAATTCGCTGATCTGTCGGCTCACTTCGACGTTCACGCGAAGACCTCCTGCTGCGACGTAGCCGACTCCACGGCCGCGTTGCGGATCGCCCGCAGCCGCAGCATCACGTCGTTGGCCCCGCGACCGAAGTGGTCGTGCAGCGCCCGGTACTCGGCGTAGAGGGCGTCGTAGGCGCGTACCCGGTCCGGGTCCGGCTGGTAGACCGCCGCCGATATCCGCCCCATCACCTGCGACGCGTGATGGATCGAGGGGTGGGCGCCGGCGGCCACGGCGGCGTGGATCGCCGAACCGAGCGCCGGCCCCTGCGCGGAGCCGATGATGCCCAACGGCCGGTTGGTGACGTCGGCGTAGATCTGCATCAGCAGCTCGTTCGACGTGAGGCCACCGGCGATCACCAGGTCGTCGACCGGCACGCCGGCCTCGACGAACGCCTCGATGATCATCCTGGTGCCGTACGCCGTCGCCTCCAGCAGGGCCCGGTAGACGTCCTCCGGGCGGGTGGCCAGGGTCAGCCCGACGATCAACCCGCTGAGGTCGTGGTTGACCAGCAGCGACCGGTTGCCGTTCCACCAGTCCAGCGCGACCAGGCCGTGCGCGCCGACGGGCTGCGCGGCGGCCAGCTCGGTGAGTCGCTCGTGCGAGTCGACGCCAGCCGGCGCGGCGTGCTTGACGAACCAGCCGAAGATGTCGCCGACACCACTCTGCCCGGCCTCGTAGCCCCACGCACCTGAGCTGATGCCACCGTCGACCACCCCGCACATCCCGGCCACCTCGGCGAGATCGGTGCCGTTGACCACGTGACAGGTCGAGGTACCCATGATCGCCACCAGCCGGCCCGGGTCGAGCGCCTGGGCGGCGGCCGCGGTCACGTGCGCGTCGACGTTGCCGACCGCGACGGCGATCCCCTCCGGCAGCCCCGTCCAGGCCGCGGCACGGGCGGTGAGTCCACCGGCCCGGGCGGCGAGGGGCATCAGCGGGCCGTCCAGTTTGGCCACGAAGTCACCGAAACCGGGGTTGAGCGCCGTGAGGTACTCCGCCGACGGGTAGCTGCCGTCCTGGTGGATGCCCTTGTAGCCGGCGGTGCAGACGTTGCGGGTCTCGACACCGCACAACTGCCAGATGATCCAGTCCGCCGCCTCGATGAACCGCTCGGCCCGGTGGTAGACCTCCGGATCCTCCTCCAGGATCTGCAAGCCCTTGGCGAACTGCCACTCGGCGGAGATCTTCCCGCCGTAGCGACCGATCCAGGGCTCGCCACGTTCGTGGGCCAACGCGTTGATCCGGTCGGCGTGCGGCTGGGCGGCGTGGTGCTTCCAGAGCTTCACCCAGGAGTGCGGACGCTGCCGCAGCTCCGGCACCTCGCACAACGGCGTACCGTCGGCCAGCGTCGGCAGCACGGTGCAGGCGGTGAAGTCGGTGCCGATGCCGACCACGTCGCCCGGGTCGATCCCGGCGGCGGCCACCGCCGCCGGCACCGCGTGGCGCAGCACGTCGCGGTAGTCCTCCGGGTCCTGCAACGCCCAGTCCGGCGGCAGCGGCGTACCCCCGTCCGGCAGCGCTGAGCTGATCACCGCGTTGCGGTACTCGTGCACCGCGGTCCCCAGCTCGGCACCGTCGCGGACGCGGACCACCAGGGCCCGCCCCGACAGGGTGCCGTAGTCGACGCCGACGACGTACTTGTCGCCCGCTGCCACACCGCTCATCTTCACCTCCGGCCGATGACGGACCTCAGTGTTAACGCTCACATCCGATGTCGTCAAGACACCTCCCGGCAACAGCTCCGTAACGGACTGCATGGTCGCAGGCCCACCCGCCGGTCGGCTACCCCATGCCACCGGCCCGACCGCGTCGTCGGCGCCGGCCGCCCTGCTCAGACCTGTTGTCGCCGCCGGAAACCCGGCACCGGCGCGGACGTCGGCACGCCGACCTCCGGCGACACCGGTGCGGTCAGCGCCGCCAACGGATCGTCGAGCAGCCGGGCGAAACCGAGTTCCGCCGCGCCGACCAGGGTGGCGTCGTCGCCGAGGGCCGCGGTGCGCAGCCGGACCGTCTCCCGGGCCACCGGCAGCACGTGCCGGGCGATGCGACCGCGTACCTGGGCGGCGGCCCCCGGGTAGAGGTCGCACAGCATCCCGCCGAAGACCACCACACCCGGGTTGAACAGATTGATCAGATTCGCGACCCCGATGCCGAGCCAGTCGCCGATCCGGCGCAGCGCCTCCCGCGCCATCGGATCCCCACGGTCGGCGTCGTCGGCCACCGTCCGGACGGCAGCACGCCCGAACAGCTCGGCGGGCCGACCGGCGGCATCGAGCAGGGCCCGCTCCCCCACCTCCGCCTCCAGGCAGCCGCGCGAGCCGCAACCACAGGGCCGGCCGTCGTACGGGTTGACCACCATGTGCCCCAACTCGCAGCCGTAGCCGCTGTCGCCGCCCAGCAGCCGCCCGCCGACGATGATTCCGCCGCCGACGCCGACGTCACCGTGCAGGTACACGAGATCGTCGAGGCCGACACCCGCGCCGCGCTGCTGTTCCGCCTGCGCACCGAGGTGGGCCTCGTTGCCCACCGACACCGGCAGGCCGAGCCCGAGGCGGCGGCCGAGTTCGTCGCCGAACGCCTGGTCGACCCAACCCAGGTCGGGCCCGTACCGCACCATCCCGTCGCCCGGCCGGATCATGCCGCAGTACGACGCGCCCACGCCGACGCAGCAGGCGCCCGGCGGTGCCGCCCGGTGCAGCTGGCGGCCGAACCGGGCGAGGACCGTGACCACGTCGTGCAGGTCCGGCCCGGCGCGCGGACGCACCGCCTCCCGCCGGTCCAGGATCCTTCCGCCGAGCCCGACCCGGGCAGCGACCAGCCGGTCCACGGCGACGTCGAACGCCAGGACGTAGCAGCGCTCGGACGCCGGTCGCACCACAAGTGACGGGCGTCCGGCACGGCCGGTGTCCACCGGTGAATCCTCACCGACGAGACCGAGCCGGCTCAGCTCGGTGGTCAACGCCATGATGGTGCTGCGGTTCAGGCCCATCCTTTCGCTGAGCTCGGCCCGGGACAGCGGGCCGCGGAGATGCACGTGCCGCAGCAGCGCGCCGGCGTTGCGCCGCCGAATCTCCTCCTGGACCAATCCGACCTCCGCAGGTCAGCTCCGAGCGACGCGGAGCCGACCCGAGGAAGTGTTTCCACACCGCGACCCGACGTCAAGCGCCGGCCCGCGCCCCGAAGCTGGCGGTCGCTCAGCGGCTCGCGCCGGCGCGGCGCTTGTTGTAGACGTCGAAGGCCACGGCGACCAGCAGCACGAGGCCCTTGACCACCGACTGCAACGACTGGTCCACACCCATCAGCTGCATCCCGTTGCTCATCACCGCCATGATGAGCCCGCCCACCATCGCGCCGACGACGGTACCGACACCGCCGGTGACCGCCGCACCGCCGATGAACGCGGCGGCGATCGCGTCGAGTTCGAACATGTTGCCCGCCGCCGGCTGCGCACCGTTGGAGCGGGAGGAGAAGATGATCCCGGCCACCGCGGACAGGAAACCCATGTTCACGAAGATCCAGAAGTTCACCGTGCGGACCTTGACGCCCGACAGCATCGCCGCGGACAGGTTGCCGCCGATCGCGTAGACCTGCCGGCCGAAGACCGTACGCCGGGTGAGCAGCCCGTAGACGAGCACCAGCGCGGCCAGGATGATCAGCACGATCGGCAGGCCACGGGCGTGGGCCAGTTGCCAGGCGAACCACATGACCACGGCACCGACAAGCGCCAGCCGGGCGACGAACAACGCGAAGGACTCGACGGGCTGCTGGTAACGGACGCGCGCCGCGCGGGTACGGAAGCCGCTCACCACGTACCCGGCCACCGCGATGCCGCCGATGAGCAGGGTGAAGGCGTCGTAGCCGTCGCCACCGATGAGTCCGTTGAGGAATCCGGCCGCGATCCGGTTGTACTCGGCCGGGAACGGCGACAGCGAGATGTTGTCGAGCACCCGCAGGGTGAGGCCACGGAACAGCAGCATGCCGGCGAGGGTCACGATGAAGGCCGGGATGCCGACGTACGCCACCCAGAAGCCATGCCAGGCACCGACCGCGAGCCCCACCGCCAGGGCGGCCAGCACGCCGACCCACCACGGTTGTCCCTGCCGGATCACGACCACTGCGGAGACCGCACCGGTCAGCGCCACCACCGAACCGACCGAAAGATCGATGTGCCCGCCGATGATCACGATGACCATGCCGATGGCGAGCACCAGGATGTACGAATACTGAAGGACGATGTTGGTGATGTTGCCCGGGCTCAGCGAGAGACCGTCGGTCAGGAACGCGAACAGGGCGACGATGACGACGAGAGCGACGAAGATGCCGCTCTGCCGCAGATTGTTCAGGATCAGCGTACGTGGGTCGCTGGTGCCGACGTGCAGTGCGGCGGCGGAGGCGCTCTCGGCCGACTTCCGGTCGGTCGAGGAGGGCTTGGTGCTGGTCATCCGACGCTTTCCTTGTCCTTCGCCATGAGTTCCATGAGCTTTTCCTGGGTCGCCTCGGCGACCGGCACCTCGCCGGTGATGCGCCCGGCCGACAACGTGTAGATGCGGTCACACATGCCGAGCAGCTCCGGCAGTTCCGAGGAGATCATGATGACGGCCTTGCCGTCGGCCACCAAGCGGTTGATGATCGTGTAGATCTCGAACTTCGCCCCGACGTCGATTCCCCGGGTCGGCTCGTCCAGGATCAGCACCTCCGGGTCGGTGAACAGCCACTTCGACAGCACGACCTTCTGCTGGTTGCCGCCGGAGAGCTTGCCCACGACCGACATCACGCTCGGCGCCTTGATGTTCATGTCGCGCCGACTGGACTCGGCGACCTTGATCTCCTCGTTGTCGTTCACCCAGCCCAGCCGGGCGAGCCGGCGCAGCCCGGCCGCCGAGACGTTGCGCCGGATGTCCTCGATGAGGTTCAGGCCGAAGCGCTTGCGGTCCTCCGTCGCGTACGCGATGCCGTTGCCGATCGCCTCCGCGACGGTGCGCGCCCTGACCTCCCGGCCGTGCACGAACAGTCGACCGGTGATGTCCCGACCGTACGAGCGCCCGAAGACACTCATCGCCAGTTCGGTACGACCGGCGCCCATCAGTCCGGCGATGCCGACGACCTCGCCGGCGCGCACGTTCAGGCTCGCGCCGTCGACGACCAGGCGGTCCTGGGTCGGGTGCCGCACCGACCAGTCCTCGATGCGCAGCACCTCCTCCCCCGGCGTGGAGACCCGCTCGGGGTAGAAGCTGTTGATGTCGCGGCCGACCATTCCCCGGATGATCCGTTCCTGGGTCATCTCGCCGGAGGCCATCTCGAGCCGTTCCACCGTCCGCCCGTCCCGCAGCACCGTGGTGGAGTCGGCGATCGAGGTGATCTCGTTGAGCTTGTGCGAGATCATGATGCAGGTGATGCCCTCGTCGCGCAGGCGTCGCATCAGGTTGAGCAGGTGGGCCGAGTCGACGTCGTTGAGCGCGGCGGTCGGCTCGTCGAGGATGAGCAGTCGGACCTTCTTGGAGATGGCCTTGGCGATCTCCACGAGTTGCTGCTTGCCCACGCCGAGCTGCACCACCGGCGTGACCGGGTTCTCCGCCAACCCTACCGAGGCGAGCAGTTTCGCCGCCTCGGCGTTGCTGCGGTTCCAGTCGATCAGACCACCGGGCCCGCGCTGCTCGTTGCCGAGGAAGATGTTCTCGGCGATCGACAGGTACGGCACCAGGGCGAGTTCCTGGTGAATGATGACGATGCCCCGCTGCTCGCTGTCGCGGATGCCGCGGAAGTGCACCGGTTCGCCGTCGAGGAGGATCTCGCCGTCGTAGCTGCCGGACGGGTAGACCCCCGAGAGCACCTTCATCAGGGTGGACTTGCCGGCGCCGTTCTCACCGCAGATGGCGTGGATCTCCCCACGGCGTACGGCGAGTGTGACGTCCTGGAGCGCGGCCACGCCCGGGAAGGTCTTGGTGATGCGACGCATCTCGAGGATGTTGTCGTCGGTGCTCACCATCCTGAGCCTCCAGATCGTCGTGGGTGTCAGGGGTGGTGCCGGGCTCGGCCGCGGTAGCGCCGCCGAGCCCGGCGGTGCCGTCAGCCGGCCTGGCCGGCGGCGACCTCCTCGGCGGTGAAGTAGCCCGAGTCGATCAGGACCGGCTTGATGTCGTCCTTGAACACCGTCTGGACCGGCAGCAGGTACGACGGAACGACCTTGACACCGTTGTTGTACGTCTCGGTGTCGTTGGCCTCCGGCGCCTTGTCGGTCAGGAACGCCTCAGCGGCGACGACGGCCTGCTCGGCCAACAGCCGGGTGTCCTTGAAGATGGTGGAGCTCTGCACCCCGTCGTCGATCAGCTTCACCGAGGCGATCTCGGCGTCCTGGCCGGTCACCACGGGGAAGTCCGCCCCCTTGTAGCCGGCGTTCTGCAGGGCGGTGATGATTCCCCGCGACAACCCGTCGTACGGCGACAGCACGCCGTCGACCTTGGTGCCGCCGGTGTAGCTGGAGGTGAGCAGGTCCTCCATCCGCTTCTGCGCGGCCTCCTGCTGCCAGCGCAGGATCGCCACCTGTTCGATGTTGGTCTGCCCGGAGGTCACCTTCAGGGTGCCGTCGTCGATGAACGGCTTGAGGGTGTCCATCGCCCCGTCGAAGAAGAAGTGGGCGTTGTTGTCGTCGAGCGATCCGGCGAACAGCTCGATGTTGAACGGGCCCTTCGCCTCGCCCCGCGCGCCGTCCTTGGTCTGCACGCCGAGACCGACCAGCAGTGCGGTCGCCTGGGCGACACCGACCTTGTAGTTGTCGAAGCTGACGTAGAAGTCGACGTTCGGGCTGTCCCGGATGAGCCGGTCGTAGGCGATCACCGGGATGTCGGCGTCGGCCGCCGCCTGCAACTGCCCGCTCAGCGCCGTGCCGTCGATCGCCGCGATGATGAGCACGTCGGCACCCCGAGTGATCATCTGGTCGACCTGCTGGGACTGGGTGGGGATGTCGTCACCGGCGTACTGGAGGTCGACCTGGTAGCCCTTGGCTTCGAGCTTCTCCTTGACCGAGTTGCCGTCCGCGATCCACCGCTCGGAGGTCTGGGTCGGCATCGAGACGCCGATGGTCAGGTCGCCGGGCTGGTCGCTGTCGTTTCCGCCGCTGCCGGCGCCGTCGCCGCTACAGGCCGCCATGCTCAGCGCCAGGGCGGCGCTACCGAGAGCGGCCAGGACTCTTCTGTTCACTGGCTTCCCCAATCTGGAACTCGCGCCGTCGCACCGGCTGCGCGGGTCGCACTTGGGGCCCAAGTGTTAGCGCTCACAATGCCTAGGTCAACACCTGGTTGGAAATACTGCGGTCACGGTCTCGTAACGAACGCCCCGGTCCCCCATCCGACCGAATCACCGCAGGTCAGGGCGGCGATCACGAGGTGCGACCAGGGCGTCGCGCGGACCTACCGGACGGCGATCATCGACGTCAGAGAATACGGCAAGCCCGGGGCGGCGAAAACCCCAGGGCCGAGCGACGTCCACACCCGACCGTGGCCGCCGGGTGGACCGGTGGCGAGCCGGCGATTCTCCCGAAGATGTGAACACTCGGTTTCGACCCCGTCACCAAAGGCGGCCTTGACATCGATCCGACCGACGCCGATGCTCTGCTAAATCAGTTTAGCGCCCGCTGATTCGGAGCTCGACAGAGCCGCTCCGGCGCGAAGCCGGACCAGACGGACGCGTCCAACGAGGAGGGCCGATGAGACTGCGCAGGACGCTCGTCTCCGTCGCCGCGGTGCTGCTGCTGGCCACGTCCGGCACGGCTGCCTATGCCGCGACCAGGGAACACGGCGGCGGCACCGGTGGCATCCGTAGCGTCACCCCCATCACCACGGTCTACACCTACGGCCAGAAGGTCTCCGCCGTCGCCGTCGAGTACGGTGCGACGGTCAACCCCCGCAAGCTCGACAACTCGACCTTCGCGGTCTCCGACACCAGCTACAACTTCCGCTTCAACCCGATCGAGGATCTGCCCAAGCTGACCGAGCGGAAGATCACCCACACCTACACCAACAGCAGCGCCACGGTCCGCGCCGACCGCCGGTCCGTTCCGGGCCGGTTCGTCATCGTCGAGTTGGACCCGGACCAGAACGCCGGCTGGACGGTCATCGTCTCCAAGTGCCCGACGTTCCTGTGCACGGTGAAGGTGAACCCTGAGCTGCCGACCCGGGTGACCCAGCGCAAGGACGTGCACGCCCAGCCGGGCAAGGGCAAGGGCGCCGGGCCGGTGCTGGCCAAGGGCGCGCCGCGTACCTCGCACGGTGTCACGGAGGCACCGGTGAACCTGCTTGTCGACGAGTTCCGCTACGGCTCGTACCTCAGTGGCGGCATGGTGCTGCCGTACCACTACCACCTGCCGAAGAACTACCAGCCCGGCCGGAAGTACCCGCTGATGGTCGTTCTGCCCGGGCACGGCATGGGCTGGGACGGCGACAACACGGGCGTACAGATCGCCGCCGACATCCCGGCGACGGCCTGGCTCCAGCCGAGCGTCACCGGCAGCCGTGAGGACGTCATCGTGCTCGCCCCGCAGAACCAGCGGGTGGGCGACGTGGCCGAGGCGGAGCTGCTGGTCAAGCTGGTGGAGCAGTTCAGCAAGGACCACGCGGTGGACACCGAGCGGGTGTACGCCACCACGGTCTCGTACGGCTCGCGGCTGTTGTGGGAGGCGTACGCCAAGCGCCCCGACCTGTTCACCGCCGGCCTGGTGACCGGCGGGTTCCAGGTGAGCACCAGCCAGGCGGAGGCCATCGCCGCCGCCGAGATCCCGCTGTGGATCACCCACGGCGTCAACGACCACCTGCTGAACATCTCGCTGGCCCGCAACTCGCGGGCGGCGCTGCGATCGGCGTACGAGGCGCAGGGCAAGACGCCCGAGCAGATCGCCGAGTTGCTGCACTACACCGAGTACGACAACGAGGCGTTCACGCTGCCCGACTACCACGCGGCCTACGGTCCGACGTACGACGACCAGAGCATCCTGCAGTGGCTGCTGGCCCAACGGAAGTGAGTGCCGGCCGGTACTGAGCACACCGGGCTCGCCGGCCGCGACATCCCGTCGCGGCCGGCGAGCCCGATCTGTTGCCGCCCGGCGGCGAGTCGGAGACCGCCCTCGACCGTCAGCTGCCGATCGCGATGGCGAAGATGTGCATGGTCGGTACGTTGGCCGCCGGACGTGCGCTGATGTTCGGCAGTTCCACCCGGGCCACCGGCTTGTTCTGCAACCCCACCCCGACGTAGTAGACGCAGGCGGTGGTGTTGTGTCGCTGGTTGCCGGGCCGGTTCTGGTACGCCATCACGACGGCGGCGGTGCCACCGGCGTGGGGGCCGCCGTACCAGTCGGGGGTGCTCAACGTGAACGTCTGCCGGGTGCCGTCGGCGTAGACCACCGCGGCCGTGCCCGACACGGCCCCGTAGGTGCCGGTGGCGAGGAAGCCGAGCGTACGGCCCGTGCCGGTCAGCCCGATCGACTGCCCGGAGGCGATGGCGTTGTCCGCGCCGCCCGGCGCGACGTTGGGCCAGCGGAAGGTGACCCCGTTGCGGCTCACCGTGCTGCCCGGCGTCACCCCGGCCTGGGCCAGGGCCTGCGCGGAGAGGGTGGCGCCGTTGCCGTCGAAGTTGCCGGCGCCGGTGTTGTTGTCGTTTGTGGTGCTGACGTTTGTGAAGCTCTGCTCCAGCGGCGGTGCGGTGGGCGTGCCGCCGGAGCCGGTGGCCCGGTAGGTGCGCCCCGCGGCGACGGTGACCTCGATCAGGTCGTTCTCGACCTTCGTGGTCCGGGCCGGGGTGCCGTCGGCGGCATCGACAACGGTGTGGTCGCCGGTGAACATCCGGCCCCGCAGCCGGACGGTGCCGGCCCGGTCCGGCCGGACGAGGATCTCGGTGGCCTGGCCGTTGCTCCAGGTGACGCCGACGGTGTGACCGCCCCGACCGCGCAGTCCGCTGACCCGTCCGCTGGGCCAGGCCGCCGGCAGGGCCGGCAGGATGTGCAGCTCACCGACGTGGCTGTGCAGCAACATTTCGGCGATGCCGGCGGTGGCGCCGAAGTTGCCGTCGATCTGGAACGGCGGGTGCAGGTCGAACATGTTCGGCGCGAGCCGGGCCGGGGTGGCGAGGAAGCGGATCAGGTCATGGGCGCGGTTGCCTTCCTCCATCCGGGCCCAGAAGTTGATTTTCCAGGCGAGCGACCAGCCGGTCCCGTCGTCACCCCGGATCTCCAAAGTGCGCCGGGCCGCCTCGAACAGCTGTGGGGTGCCTCGCCGGGTGATCTGGTTGCTGGGCGCCAGCCCGTAGAGGTGCGAGATGTGCCGGTGGTTCCGCTCGGTCTCGACCCAGTCGTACAGCCACTCCATGATGTTGCCGCGCGACCCGATGCGGTTCGGCGCGAGCCGGTCCCGGGTGGCCCGGACCTGCGCCCGGAAGGTGGCGTCGGTGTTGAGGATCTCGCTGGCTCGGGCGCACCCGTCGAAGAGGTCCCGCAGGATCTGGTTGTCCATCGTGGGTCCGGCGCACACGCTGGCGTCGGCGTGGTGACCGATCTCCGGCGAGTTCGACGGGTTGGTCACCAGGTAGCCGAGGCTCGGCTCGGTCACCAGGGTGTCGAGGAAGAACTGCGCCGCACCCTTCATCGCCGGGTAGTTCGCCCGAAGGAACTCGACGTCCCCGGTGAACAGGTAGTGGTCCCAGATCAGGGTGGCCAGCCAGGCGCCGCCGGTCTGCCACATGCCCCAGAAGGCACCGTCGACCACCGAGGTGGCGCGCCAGGCGTCGGTGTTGTGGTGGGTGACCCAGCCGCCCGCGCCGTACTGCACCTGGGCGGTGCGGGCCCCGGCCACCGCGAGATCCCGGACCATGTCGAAGACCGGTGCGTGGCACTCGGAGAGGTTCGTGGTGTTGGCCGGCCAGTAGTTCATCGGCAGGTTGGCGTTGATTGTGTACTTCGAGTCCCAGGCCGGCGTGAGGGAATCGTTCCAGATGCCCTGGAGATTGGCCGGCTGGGTGCCCGGCCGGGAGGACGAGATCAGCAGGTACCTACCGAACTGGAACAGCAGCGCGGAGAACTGCGGATCGTTGACGCTGTTGTGCTGCGCGATCCGCACGTCGGTCGGCTGGTCCGCGGCGGAGGTTCGGCCCAGGTCGAGGCTGACCCGCCCGAACAGCGCCTGGTAGTCGGCGACGTGCCGAGCGCGCAGCTGGTCGTAGCTGCTGGCCCGCGCGGCGGTGAGGTGCCGCCGCGCGATGCCCTGGTAGTCGCCGCCGACGTTGCGGTAGTTGACGTAGCTGGAACCGATCGAGACCAGCAGGGTCACGCTTGTGGCGCCGGTGACCCGCAACGTGCCACCGGAACTGCTCACGGTGCCGCCGCTGACCGTGGCGTTGGCCAGCGCCAGGAAACGCACCGCACCGTTGACGCCCTCCTGATTGCCGGAGACCCCGTCAAGGGCGATCGTGCTGCCGTCCGGGCTAGAGGCGGAGGTCCGCTGCGGACTGTCGAACGTGGCGGTGAAGGTGATCGAGCCGGCCCGGTCGGCGGTCAGCCGCATCGCGATGACCTGGTCCGGTGCGCTGGCGAACGTCTCCCGCTGGTACCGCACGCCGTTCATCACGTACGACACGCTTGTCGTCGCCGTGGTGAGGTCCAGCTGTCGGTTGTACTGCGACGCCCCGCCGGAGGTCGGGAAGGCCAGCCGGAGGTTACCGACGGTCTGGTACGCCAACTGCCCGACCGGGTTGCCGAGCATGTTCTGATTGATCAGGTTCTGAGCCTGGGTCCACTGATTGGCGAAGACGAGACGCCGAATCTCGGCCAGCGCGCCCAGGCCGCGGGGGTTGCTCGGGTCGTGCGGTCCGCCGGCCCAGACGGTGTCCTCGTTGAGCTGTAACCGCTCCGCGTCGACGTTGCCGAAGACCATGGCGCCGAGCCGGCCGTTGCCGATCGGCAGCGCCCGCAACCAGTCGGTGCCGGCGGCCTCGTCGTACCAGAGCGCCAGGTCACCGGCGGCCAACACCTGTGGCGGTGCCGCCGAGTCCGCACGGGCCGCAGCGGTCCACGGCAGCGGCAGCAGGGCTCCACCCGCACCCGCCGCACCGATCTTGAGGGCCTGCCGTCGAGTCAGGTCTGACATCGATCCTCCAACCGAGACCGATCCGGCCATGCGAAGCCTCACTGATCGCCGGCAGACCCAGAACGGCCCAGACGTCTGATGTGTTTCGCGTAGGTTACCGCCGAGCAAGCCGATAGGCAACGGTCGATCCAGGCATCGGAACGACGCATTCGCCAAGCGGTCGATGCCGCTTCCACCAGGTGTTCTACGGCCTGTGGGCAGGGTGACCCCGCTCCCGTCGGCCGCCCGGGTAGACCGGAGCACACACCGAACGGGAAGCTCGACTAGCCATATTCATCAGATGAGCTGCCGGTCGGATCGGCGTCAGCGCCGGTCCGTCGCGACGCGCTCAGGCGACACGGTGAGCAGGACAGCCGCCCACCAGTCAGGGGTGTTCCGGTCGGACAGGTCAGGGCACCTCCTCGGTCAGGTGCCAGATCTCCTGCATCGGGGCCCACCAGTGCCCCGATCCGGGTTCGGCGAGAGACTCCTGGCAGGGGTCGGTCAGCTTCCACCACGCCTGCGTCTGCGGGTCGTCGGCCATCCGACGCTGGTCCGCGTCGTGATCGTCGCCGACGTACTCGTAGTAGCCGAACAACAGGTCGCCGTGGAGGAAGATGGTGAAGTTGCGGATGTTCCTCTCGCGCAGCGTCTGCTCTACAGCGGGCCAGACCGCGGCGTGCAGCCGCAGGTAGGTTTCCCGGTGCTCCGGCCTGAGCCGGATCACCATGCCGTAACGTCGCACGTCACATCCTCCGGCGAGGTCGGTTGATCCTGGTCCCGGCAGCCGCACCGCGAGCGAGCAGCGTCGCCGACAAACGTCCGATGTCTCTATAGTGGTGGGGGTCGCCGGCGCCCCTCACGGGCATCGGGTGCAGGCCGGCGTCCGGCTGACCCGTCCGAAGGGGGCGCGCATGGCACTTACCGACGACGCGATCGCGAAGATCCGGAGCATGATCCAGAGCGGTGAGCTGCCCCCGGGGACGCGGTTGCCACCGGAGCCGCAACTGGCCGCCCAGATGGGGCTCTCCCGAAGTGGCGTCCGGGAAGCGGTGAAGGTGCTCGAATCGGCTCGGGTGCTCGACGTGCGACGCGGCGACGGGACGTACGTGACAAGCCTCGCCCCCCGGCTGTTGCTGCAAGGGCTCGGCGTCGCGGTGGAGTTGCTGCGTGACGACACCCTCCTGGAGGTCATGGAGGTACGCCGGATGCTGGAGCCGATGGCGACCGGCCTGGCGGCGTTGCGGATGACCGACGCCGACCTCGACGAGCTGGGCCGGATCCTGGAGGACATGCGCGCGGCGGCCGACGACGCCGAGAAGCTGATCCAGTTCGACACCGCGTTCCACCACACCGTCGTCGCCACGACCGGCAACGAGACCCTCACCTCGCTGCTGGACGGGCTCTCCGGCCGTACGCTGCGGGCCCGGGTGTGGCGCGGGTTGATAGAGGGCAACGCGGCGCACCAGACCATCGAGGAGCACCACACGATCTACCTCGCGCTGCGCGCGCGTGACCAGTTGCTGGCACAGGCCAGCGCCCTGCTGCACGTCAACACCTCCGAGGCGTGGCTGCGCACCGTGCTCGCCGCGACGTCGGCGGACGGGTAGACACCGCCCGGCGCGGACCGGGGGTCTGTCGGAATCGCTCCGACGGTCGTCCGGACCGGGGCGGAGGCCGGCCGCCGGCACGCCCCGCCGGGTCTGCCTTGTCGGCGGTGTCCGAGAACCCGCGGTCAGCCGGATCGGATCGGGCGGACCGACTGAGTCGAGCCAGACATCAGACGACCCACGCCGGACGGCGGCGTGGCCGAGGAACTCGGCGGCCTCGTCGGGACGGCAGCGGCCGCCCCGCACCAGTACGGTGCCGTACCGCCCGGCCGCAACACTGATCATGTCTGCCGTGCTCCCGCCATGACCGACGCGTCCGCCCACGCCGGGCCGCCCGGGAAGCGGTACTGCGCCAACGAGTCGGGCAGGATCCGGGCGCTCATGCCGGGCGCGTCGGGCGCGAGGTAACGTCCGCCACTGACGCGTACCGGATCGACGAAGTGCTCGTGCAGGTGATCGACGTACTCGATGGCCCGGTTCTCGGTGCTGCCGCTGAGCGCGACGAAGTCGAACATGGCCAGGTGCTGCACCAGCTCGCACAGTCCCACTCCCCCGGCGTGCGGGCAGACCGGCACCCCGAACTTCGCGGCGAGCAGCAGGATCGCCAGGTTCTCGTTGACGCCGGCCACCCGGCAGGCGTCGATCTGCACCACGTCGACGGCGTCGGCCTGGAGCAGCTGCTTGAACATGACCGCGTTGTGCACGTGCTCGCCGGTGGCCACCTTGACCGGGGCGAGCGCCTTGCGGACGGCACCGTGCCCGAGCACGTCGTCCGGCGAGGTCGGCTCCTCGATCCAGTACGGGTCGAACTCGGCCAGCTCCCGCATCCAGCGGATCGCCTCGGGCACACCCCAGATCTGGTTCGCGTCGACAGCGATCCGGATGTCCGGGCCGACAGCCCGTCGCGCGATGCCCATCCGGCGGATGTCGTCGGTCAGGTTCCCGCCCACCTTGAGCTTGATCAGCCGGTAGCCGGCCGCGACCGCCTCCCGGCAGAGCCGGGCCAGCTTCTCGTCGTCGTAGCCCAGCCAGCCGGGGGTGGTGGTGTACGCCGGGTAGCCCTCGGCCCGTAGCCGCCGCTCGCGCTCGGCCCGCCCACCCTCGGCGGCTCGCAGCAACGCCGCCGCCTCGTCCTCGGTGAGGGCGTCGCGCAGGTAGCGGAAGTCGACCTGGGCGACCAGTTGCTCCGGGGTGAGGTTGGCGAGCAGCTGCCACAGTGGCTTCTCCGCCCGCCGGGCCGCGAGGTCCCACACCGCGTTGACCAGACCGCCGGCGGCCATGTGCACGACCCCCTTCTCCGGCCCGAGCCAGCGGATCTGGCTGTCGCCGACGAGCCGGCGGGCCAGTGCCCCCGGATCGGCGACCAGCTCGTCGACCGGCTGGCCGACCACCATCGGGGCGAGTGCCTGCACCGCCGCGACCTGGAGGTCGGTGCCCCGGCCCACGGTGAAGACCAGCCCGTGTCCCTCGGCATCGGCTGAGGTGCGCAGCACCACGTACGCGGCGGAGTAGTCGGGGAACGGGTTCATCGCGTCCGACCCGTCGCGATGCCGGGAGGTGGGGAACCGTACGTCGATGGTCTCTACGGACGAGATGCGCTCACTCACCAGTAACTCCTGAGGGGTCGAGCAGGTGGGCCTGGTTTCCTGCCTCGCGTTGGGCCCGGCCGACGGGCGGGCCGCCTCACGTCTGCGCCTTGCCTCCGGTGATGCGGGAGACCACCAGGGCCACCAGGATGACGGTGCCGTTGAGGAAGTTCGTCCACTGCGCAGGCACCCCGGCCAGGGTCAACACGTTTATGATCATGAACAGCAGCAGGACTCCGGTGAAGGCGCCGAAGACGCTGCCCTTACCGCCGTTGAGGCTGACGCCGCCGATCACCGCCGCCGCGAAGACCTGGAAGATGGCGCCGCTGCCCTGGGCCGACGGCACCGCCGCAAGCCGGCCGCTGATCAGCAGACCGGCGAGCGCCGCGAGCACACTGGCCACGATGAGCGTCAACCAGAGCACCCGGTCGGTACGGATACCCGCCGCCCGGGCCGCGTCGGCGTTGCCGCCGATCGCGTACAACGCCCGACCCGCCCGGGTGTAACCGAGAACGACGATCCCGGCGGCGAACAGCAGCAGCGACAGCCAGATCGAGGCCGGCACGCCGACCCAGGTGGCGGAGCCGAGATAGGTCATCGACTCAGGCAGCATGAAGAAGGTCTGACCACCGGAGATGCCGGTGAGCAGGCCGCGCAGGACGATCAGCATGCCCAGCGTGACGACGAAGCCGTTGAGGCCGAAGCGGACGATGAGCAGCCCGTTGAAGGCGCCGACGAGAGCGCCGACGAGCAGCACGACCGGGACCGCCCAGGCGTCCGGTAGCACGTCGAGGCCGAGACCCCGGGTCAACGCGGGGTCCACCACCAGCCAGGCGGCGATACCCGGGGCGAGGCCGAAGGTGGACTCCAGCGACAGGTCCATCTTGCCGGTGATCAGCACGATGGTCTGGGCGAGGACCACGATCGCGATCTCCGACATGCTCTGCAGCACGTTGATGATGTTGTCGGTGCTGAGGAAGACCGGGCTGACGATGGACCCGACGATCGCGACCGCGATGATCGCCGGCACCAGCGCCAGGTCCCGTAGCCGGGCGATGGCCAGGCTCCGTGATGCGGCGGCCCGGGGTGGTGGTGGCGTTTCGGCCGGCCGCGCGGTGGTGGAGAGCGTCTCAGACATGGTGGAGATCCACCCCTTCCATGGCGGCTACCAGCTCGTTGTCGCTCCAGCCGTGGGCCATCTCGCGGACCACCCGCCCCTGGAACATCACCAGTACGCGATCACAGATCCGTAGGTCGTCGAGTTCGTCGGAGACGACAAGCACGCTGGTACCGCGACGGCGTACCTCCTCGACGACACCGAGCAGGGTCTGTTTGGAGCGCACGTCCACCCCGGCGGTCGGGGTGATCAGCACCAGCAGCTTCGGATCGCTGGCCAGTGCCCGACCCATCACCACCTTCTGCTGGTTGCCCCCGGACAGCTCGGCGACCGGTACCTGCGGCCCGGCGGCCTTGATCGCCAGGTCGGTGATGGTGTCCCGGGCCAGGGCGTCACGCCGGGCCGGCGAGATGAGGCCCCGCCGGCCGATCCGATGCGGCACGGTCATGGTGACGTTCTCGGCGATGGACAGCAGCGGCACCAGCCCTTCGCGGTGCCGGTCCTGCGGCACCAGCCCGACACCCGCGTCCAGGGCGTCGGGCACGCTGCCGGGCCGCAGCGCACGCCCGTCGACAACCACCGTCCCGTCCGCTGGCCGGGCCAGGCCGACGATCGCTTCGGCCACCTCGACCTTGCCGCTGCCACCGCCGCCCGCCAGGCCGACCACCTCGCCCGCTTGGACCTCGACGGACAGCTCGGCGCCGGAGCTGGTGACCAGATCGCGTACGGCGAGCAGCAGCGGCGCGTCGGCGAGCAGCGGCCGGTGGTCGGCCTCGGGCATGGTCACGTCCTCGCCGGTCATCGCGGCCACCAGTGCGGGTCGGCTCAGCTGCGCCACCGGGGCGGTCACGATGTGCCGGGCATCGCGGAAGACCGTCACCTGGTCGCAGATCTCGTAGATTTCCTGAAGGTGATGGCTGATGAACAGGAAGGTCACGCCCTGCGCCCGCAGCTGCCGGATCCGGGCGAACAGCCGATTGATGCCAGCCCCGTCGAGCTGGGCGGTCGGCTCGTCGAGGATGATGAACCGAGCACCGAAGGAGAGCGCCCGGGCGATCTCGACGAACTGCCGCTGCTCGACGGAGAGCGTCGACGCGGGCTGGCGCACGTCGACCTCCACCGACCATTCCGCCAGCAAGTGCTCGGCCGCGCGACGCAGCCGCGACCAGCGGATCAACCCGGCCCGACCGCGGGCGTGCCGGTTGAGGAAGAGGTTCTCCGCCACGGTGAGGCTGCCGATGATCGTGGACTTCTGGTAGACACAGGCCACCTGCTTGCGCCAGGCGTCGCGGTCGCCGAGCGGCGGCGCCGGACGCCCGTCGAAGGCCACCGCGCCGTCGTCGGCCGCCTGCAAGCCGGTGAGAATGCTGACCAGGGTGGACTTGCCGGCGCCGTTGCGCCCGACCAGGGCGTGGGTCTCGCCGCGGCGGACCACGATCCCCGCGTCGGCCAGCGCCACCGTCGACCCGAATCGTTTGGTGATGCGCACGGCCTCGACGACGGGCTGGCCGGCATCGCCCAGCCCGTCGGTCGACCCACTCGGGGTGACGCTCATGCGTTGTTGCCCCACAGGGACGGGTCGTCGAACTTGAGGGTGGGTTCCCCCGCGATCGGCGCACCGTCAAGCGTCACCAGTGGCGCCGGCAGTTGGTCCTCCAGCAGGCCGTCGCGCACCTGGATGATGTTGCTGCCGTGCTCGGTCGGGCCAGGCTGGAACGTCTTGCCCTCGATCGCCGCCTGCACGTACTCCAGGCCGTACTTGGCGTAGAGGTCGGCCGGCTGGCTGACCGTGGCGTCGATCAGCCCTTCGCCGATGTTCTTCAGCTCCTCGGGAATGCCGTCGTTGGAGACCACGAAGACGTGCTTCGCATCGCTCGGCGGTACCTGGAGACCGCGCTGCTTGAGGATCTGAAGGGTCCCGGACAGGGCGAACGAGGACTGCATGTAGATGCCCTTGATGTCCGGGTCCGACGCGAAGCGGGTCTGGAGCTTCGACGCCGCCACGTCGGCCTTCCAGTCGGTGGCCTCGCCGAAGACGGTGATGTCCGGGAACTGTTGCTGCATGCACTCGTTGAACGCCTCGGTACGGTCCCGACCGTTGATCGAGTCGAGGCCACCCTGGAGCATCACGACCTTGCCCTTGCCCCCGAGTTTGGTGCCGAGGAACTGACACGCCTTGATGCCGTAGGCGCGGTTGTCGGCTCGGACGACCATGAACACGTTGCCGGTGTCCGGCCGGGTGTCGATGGTGACCACCGGGATCTTCTTGCTGTCCAGTTGGGACAGGGTCGGCGCGATGGCGGCGGTGTCCTGCGGCGCCATCACCACACCCTTGACGCCCTGGCTGATGAAGGTCTGGGTGTTCGAGATCAGGTTGGCGATGTCGTTCTGCGAGTTCGTCGTCTTGACCTCGACGCCCAACTCGTCGGCGAACTGCGGGACGTACTTGATGTAGGAGTTCCAGAAGTCCGTGTCGGAGCGGGGGTAGTCAACCCCGATGACCTGCGAGCCGCCCGATCCGGTCCCGTCGGCCGCGCCGTCACCGCAGGCCGCCAGGGAGGCCGACACGCCGAGCAGCAGCGTCAGCCCCACGCTCGTCAATGCCCTGTTTCTCATTGTCGTTCCTCCATATCCGGGACGTCACCGCAGGTGCGTCGTCGCGACCGGGGTCCGGTCGCGGCAACGCGCGTGTCGGACGTGATGTGCGAAGGGTTCATGGGGTGGCGATGGTCCACCCCAGATCGCCGCCGTCGCCGGGCGCCTGGTAATCCGCCGCGCCGTCACTGGTCCGCAGTTGCCGAGGCAGTCGGACGGGCCCGCGGTGGCGGCCCGGCCGAGCAACGGCCCAAAGGAACGGAGTGCGGGACATGGCGATCCCTCCAAGGCACGGTGGCGGGGTGGTGGAGTTCACGTGACTTAGACATCAGACGTTAGAGCTTGCAGACATGTGACGTCAACGTCCAGGATCGCGCGAAACCCGGCGGCGGTGAGGTCGGATCGTCTTAGACATCAGATTGATTGCATCAATGAGCAGCACTCCAGCCCACCGGGGGCTGGCGACCCGCCAGCGCGGACACCACCGCCCCGCACCTCACGGCCGGCCAAACGGACCCGGCGCGTGACCGCCACGAGCGGGAACCTCGGCCACCGATGTTGGCGATCACATCGGCATAACCACCGTTGTTCGTCCGGGCGTGAGGACGCTAGATGCGAACGCTAACATCGATGTCGCTGAGATTGCTAGCTTGTTGCGGACGCGATCAGGAGAATCTGAGCCGCCAGCGTCATCGCCCGCCCACCACGGTCGCGCACCGAATTGTCGGCCCTGCCTGGCAGGGTGACTGCCGGAACGCGAACGGAATGGAGCAACGCGATGAGCCGCCACATCCAGGTCACCTTCGACGCCCACGACCCGACAGCGCTGTCGACGTTCTGGCGGGACGCACTGGGCTACGTACACCCCGGCCCGCCCGGCGTCGACCTTCCCGAGGGCGCCGACCCGCTGGCCGCGTGGGACGACTTCCTCGCCCGGATCGGCGTACCGCCGGAGCAGCGCAACACCAGGTCGGCCATTGAGGACCCGGAAGGGCACGGCCCACGGCTGTTCTTCCAACAGGTGCCGGAGGACAAGATCGTCAAGAACCGGGTGCACCTCGACGTGCGGGCCGCGCCCGGGCTGACCGGAGCGGAACGAATGGCAGCCTTACAGGCCGAGTCTGATCGGCTTGTCGCGTTGGGCGCCACGCAGGTGCGCCGGGTCGAGCCCGCGCCGCCACTTGAGGCCGGCTTCATCGTGCTGACCGATCCCGAGGGCAACGAGTTCTGCCTCGACTGACCGGGCCGGCCTTACGCCGACTCCCCCTGCTCCGCGATCAGCGTCAACAGGTCGGCGTGCGTAGGCGCGTCGGCCGCCGCGACGAGCCCGCCCAGGCCGCTGGCCCAGGGTTGGCCGTCGAGCCCGGTCACCACGCAGCCGGCCGCCTCGCAGAGCGCGATGCCGGCCGCGAAGTGCACGTTGTCGCGCAGTCGGCCATCGGTGACGTACGCGGCGCGCCGACCGGCCGCGACCCAGGTCAGTGCCAACGTGGTCGACACGACCCGGGGCCGGAATCGCTCGACGAACCTTCCGTGAGCCAACAGCCGGACGGCCCGGAACACCCGCTCGTTCGGGTATGGCGGATCGAGATTGACGTCCACCAGCCCGGAGGCCGCCGAAGGCGTGAGTTGCTCGTCGGCACCGGCGTGCCGCACCCGGGCGTCGGTGCCGTCGGTCCAGAAGACCTCCTGGGTGAACGGGTCCACGGCGGCCGCCACCACGACCTGCGCGCCGACCCGCAGGGCCACGTTTACCGAGACCAGCGTGGTGTGTACGGCAAAGTTGAGCGTCCCGCAGAGCGGATCGACAAGCCAGACGCGCCCGTTCCCGCCTGAGCCGCTGCGTCCGCTCTCCTCGGCCAGCACGGCGTCGTCGGGTCGCGCGGACCGCAGCACGCCGAGGATCGCCTGCTCCGCCTCAACGTCGGCGGTGGTGGCGAAATCCCCACCCGACTTCGCGAACCGGGCCACCGCTGTGCCGTGGTGCGAGCGCACCACCTCGGCGCCGGCCTGCGCCGCCCGGATCGCGAGATCAGCATCGACAAGCGACATCCGACCAGCGTACGGCTATCCCGGTCGCGGGTGTGCCCCGGCTCAGCCGAGCGGCTTCGCCGGGCCACCCGCGTCGGTCACCTATCGCCCGAGGCAGTCCCGGACCGCTGCGGAGAGCAGGTTGGCCCGCTCGTCGTCGAAGCCGCCCATCTGGTTGACGACATAGCCGAAGCCGACCTGGTGGGCGTCGTCGCCGAAGGCCAGGTGTCCACCCGCGCCGTCGTGCCCGAAGCTGCGTACGCCGAGCATCGGGCGTGGCACCGAGTGCACCAGGAAACCGGTGCCCCAGCGATGCCCCGCATCGGGCAGCCCGTAGACCTGTTGACCACTCACCCGGACCGTGACGGCGTCGTCGACGGATGCGGGGCTGAGCAGCCGCGCCGCACCCACCTCGGAGACGCAGGCGGCGTAGAGGCGGGCCAGGCTCTCGGCCGTGCTGACCGCGCCCGCGCCCGGGATCTGGGCGGCCTGAATGGCCGGGTCGTTGAAGCTGACCAGGCCGTTCTCGTCGGCGGGGAAGGCGAAGGCGCCGCCCATGGTGATGCCGCGCTCGGCGACCGGGTCGCTGGCCGGGACGGGCTCGCCGATCGGCGCCAGCATCCAGGCGACGGCGTCCCGTTCGGCGGCCGGCAGCCCGATCCAGGTACGCAGGCCCAGCGGCTCTCCGAGAACGCGGGCGAAGTAGGCGCCGGGCATCTCACCGGTGATCCGCCGGATCACCTCGCCGATCAGCCAGCCGTAGGTGATCGCGTGGTAGCTGTGCGCGGTGCCCGGCTTCCACAAGGGAGTCTGCGCCTCGATGGCCTTGATCACCGGCTCCCAGGCGAGCACCTCCTCGCGGGAGAAGGGCTTGTCCAGCGCCGGCAGGCCGGACTGGTGGGTGAGCAGCCACCGAACGGGGATCTCCGCCTTGCCGTGCTGGCCGAACTCCGGCCAGTAGCGGGTGACCGGCGCGTCGAGGTCCAACCGCCCCTCCTGCACCAGCAGGTAGGCGCAGATCGCCATGATCCCCTTGGTGCAGGAGAAGACGACGGCAGGCGTGTCCGCCGTCCAGGGGCGTCCGGACCGGACGTCGGCCAGCCCGCCGTGCAGGTCCACGACCTTACGGCCGCGCAGGTAGACGGCGACCGCCGCGCCCACCTCCTGCCGGTGGGCGAAGTTGTCCCGAAACACGTCGGCGACCGGGCCGAAGCCCTCTTCGACGTCACCGTGGGTCTGGCTGTCGCTCAACCCGCTATCCCTTCACGGAGCCCTGAAGCAGGGCCTTGATGAACTGTCGCTGGAAGATCAGGAACACGATGAGGGTAGGCGTGAGGATGAGCAGCGAGCCAGCGCAGAGCAGCACCAGATCGGTTCCCCACTGTCCCTGGAAGGCGCCGAGGGCACCCGCCATGGTCCGCTTCGTCGCATCGTCGACGAGCACGATGGCGAGCAGGAACTGGTTCCAGGTCCACAGGAACAGCAGGATGGTCAGCGAGGCGATGGCCGGCCGAGCCAGCGGTACGTGCACCCGCCAGAACAGCTGCCAGGTGTTGCTGCCGTCCACCCGCGCCGCCTCGGACAGTTCCCGGGGCACGTTTATGAAGTGGGCGCGCATCCAGAAGACCGCGAACGGCATGTAGAGGCCGATCAACGGCAGGACGATCGCCCAACGGGTGTTGAGCAGGCCCAGGTCCCGCATCTGGTAGTACAGCGGGGTGACCACCGCCTCGAAGGGCAGGGTCAGGCCGAGCAGCAGCAGCCCGAAGGCGAGGTGACCGCCGGGCACCCGCAGGTGGCCGAGGCCGAACCCGGCCATGGTCGCGATGAGTACGCCGACCGGCACCACCCCGGCCACGATCAGCGCGCTGGACTTCAGCAGCGCGCCCATGTTCGCGGCGTTGAAGGCGTCGACGAAGTTGCCCCACTGCGGATCGGTGGGCCAGGCCAGGCCGGTGGGCACGGTGCCACGCGGCTGCAATGCCGCCGACAGCATGCTCAGGAACGGCAGCAGGGTGACCACGACCAGCGCGATCAGAAAGATGCGTCCGGTCAGCCGCTCGCTGCGGGTGGTCAGGTTCATCACTTCTCTCCCCGGGTCAGCCGCTGGATCGGCAGTACGCACACCAGCACCAGCGCCATCAGCACCACCGCGAGGGCCGAGGCGAGGCCGACCTGACGCTGGGAGAAGGCGAGCCGATAGATCTCCAGGCCGGGCACGGTGGTCTGGATCCCCGGGCCACCGCTGGTGGAGATGTAGACGATGTCGAAGCTGGCCAGCGCCGCGATGATGGTCACGGTCAGGCAGATCCCGATCTCCTGACGCAGGCTGGGCAGGGTGACCGCGAAGAACTCGCGCACCGGGCCGGCGCCGTCGATGCGGGCGGCCTCGTAGAGCGAAGGGTCGATCTTGCTCATCCCGGTGATCAGCAGGATCGTGCAGAGGCCGAGCATGACCCAGGTGCCGATCACGCCCACCGCCGGCAGCGCGGTGTCGAACTCGCCGAGCCAGGCCCGGGTGACGCCGCCCAGCCCGACCGCCCGCAGCGCCTGGTTGACCAGGCCGTTGGTGGAGAGCACCCAGCTCCAGGCGATGCCGGCGGCGACGAGCGGGATCACCTGGGGCAGGAACAGCACGGTCCGGACCATGGTGCCGGCCGGGCCGGTGGTGATCCGCCGGACCAGGCTGGCCACCAGCAGGCCGAGCAGGACCGGGATGAAGCTGAAGAAGATGATCAGAATGAACGCGTTCGAGATGATCTTCAACAGGTCCCGGTCGGTGAAGACCGTGAGGTAGTTGTCCAGCCCTGCCCACCGGGCCGCACCGATGCCGTTCCAGTGGTACAGCGAGTACTGCATGGTCAGCACGAGCGGACGCAGCACGAAGACGCCGTACATGATCAGTGCGGGCAGGACCCAGAGCCACCCGGACCACCGGACCGTGCGGCCCCACCGCTTCCGGTGGGGCCGCGCGGGTGACCGGGTGTCCCCCCGGCCGGGTCGGGACGCGGTGCCCGACCCGGCCGGGGCGCTGCCGAGGGCAGACGTCATCGGGACAGTTCCTTCTCGTACTCGGCCTGGACCGCCTTCACGTACCCCTCGGGGGTCTGCTGGCCGGCGATCAGCTTCTGCATCTCGGGGGTGATGGCGGCGGCGAAGATGCCGCCGGTGGCGTTCGCGGTGAAGTCGACCGCGCCGTTGTCCGCGCCGAGCTGCTGGGACGCCTTGAGCGTCTCGGCGAGCACCGTGCCCTCCGACACCGGCGGCAGAGCCAGGTCGGCCGGGCCGCCCGGGTGCGAACCGCCGATGGTGACCGAGATTTCCCGGGCCTTGTCGTTGGTGTGCACCCAGTTGAGGAAGAAGGCAGCGGCGTCCGGGTTCTTCGCCTTGGCGCCCACGCCGAACGTGTTCGGCGCGGACATCGCGACCCGCTTGGCGTCGGCGGTCTCACCCGGGAAGAGGAAGAAGCCGACCTCACCGGCCATGTTCTTGTCCAGGTTGCCCGACTCCCAGTCGCCGTTGAACATGAACAGGCCGTTGCCCTTCTGGAACTCGCCCATCATCGCTGTGTAGTCGATGGCGTTGGCGTCCTTCGGGAAGTAGCCGGCCTCCGCCCACTTCTGGATGGTCTGGGTGGCCTTGAGCGCTGCCGGCGTGTCGAAGGTCGCGCCCGGCTTCTGGAAGATCCAGTCGGCGATTGCGGTCGGGTCGCCGTACTGGTTCTGGAGCGCCTGGTGCGGGAAGTTGATGCCGGCGGTGTTCTTGTTGAACTGCATGATCGGCAGCAGGTTGGCCGCCTTCGCCTTGGCCAGCAGTTCCTCGAACTCGGCGATGGTGGCCGGCGGCTGGGTCATGCCGACCTGCTCGGCCTGCTTCTTGTTGTAGAAGACGCCGGTCACGCTGTAGCCCAGGCCCATGCCGTACAGCGAGCCGCTGCCGCGCACCGCGCCGCCGTCGGACAGGCGCAGCTGGACGAGCTGGGAGGCGGGGAACTTGTCCCAGCCGTACGCGTCGAAGTACGGGTCCAGGTTCTTCAGCAGCCCGTCCTTCACCAGGTCGACCATGGTGGGCAGGCGGATGATGTCGGGCGCGTTGTCCGAGGCGAGCACCCGGGGCGCATTCTCCGTGATGACGGTGAACTGGTCCTCGCGGACGTTGAACTTGACGTTCGGGTGCTGCTTGGTGAACTCGTCCGCGAGGGCCTTGGCCAGCGGGAAGCCGGTCTCGGCGTACATTTCCAGGGTGATCGGGTCGGTACCCAGCTCGGTGCTCACCGGAGCGTCGGAGTCCCCTGCGGGGGTCTCCTCCGAACCCGGTGCGCTACAGGCGGTGATGGCCAGGCTGACGCCCACTAGTGGCACCAGCAGGGCCAACCGGCGTCGGGTGAATCTTGTCGAGAACTCCGGCACCTCATGCTCCTTGACTCATCCGCGCGCCGGACCGACTGACGGCCGCCCGTGGCGACCGCCACGAGTCCGGCCCGTCGGCCACCACGTGTCGCACGTCGCGTGCCGAACCCCGGCTCGCGGCCCGCGGTACCCAATATGACGTCGGAAGACGCGAAGGCGTCCACCGCAGAGGCGAAACCACGTCGCTAAACTGATTTAGCAGAGCATGCGCGCGTCGCCGGGGACTGTCAAGGACGAGTTCGCAACGGTCTGGAAACAACTGGTTCACCGGCCCCCGACCAGGCCGGACACACCGCCGGTGACCACGGAAGTGACTCGACCCAGCATGATGGGACCACGGCGGCGTCGGGACGGCCGCCGTGATCGGAGGACGCAATGGGCCGTGAGAGAGCGACACTGGCCGACGTGGCGCGACGGGCCGGCCTGTCCAAGACCGCCGCGTCGATGGTGCTGAACGGGCGCGAGGGCACCCGGCTCTCCGCCGAGGCGCACCAGCGGGTCTTCGCGGCAGCGGAGGAACTCGGCTACCGACCGAACGTGGCCGCCCGCAGCCTGCGGACCCGCAAGACCGCCACCATCGCGTTCGTCTCCGACATCGTCGCCACCACCCGCTTCGCCGGTGGCCTCATCCGCGGGGCGCTGGACGCCGCCCGCGAGCGCGACCACGTCCTGCTGATCACCGAGACGCAGGGCGACGCGACGTTCGAGCGGTACGCCATCGAGGCCATCCTCGACCGCCAGGTCGACGGGGTGATCTACGCGGCCATGGCGACCCGCCGACTGGCGGTGCCACCGGCCATCCTCGGCGGTCCGGTGGTGCTGCTCAACGCGACAAGTCCGGAGCCGTTGCCCTGCGTGCTGCCCGACGACGAGGGCGCCGGCGCCATGATCGCCGAGACGCTGCTCGCCCAGGGCCACCGGGACCGGATCGCCCTGATCGGCCGCAACCGGCAGAAGGAACTCGACCCGGAGATCTCGCTGGCCGCCGACGCCCGGCTGCGCGGCATCCGGAGCACCCTCGCCGCGGCCGGTGTCGCGCTGCTCACCGAGGGCTTCTGCCCCGAGTGGCTGCCGGAGCACGGCTACGCCGCCATGCGTACGCTGCTGGACCGCCCGACCCGGCCCACTGCGGTGATCTGCATGAACGACCGACTCGCCTTCGGCGCGTACCAGGCGCTCGGCGAGGCCGGCCTGAGCATTCCCGGCGACCTCTCGGTGATCTCCTTCGACGACGACCCGATCGCCGCGTGGCTGCGGCCGGGGCTGTCCACGGCGGCACTGCCGCACGAACAGATGGGCCGCCGTGCGGTGGAGGTGCTACTCGACGGGGGTGACGGCGGCGCGTCGCTCGTGCCGATGCCGCTGCGGCGGCGACGGTCCGTGGCCGCCCCCGACGCCTGAACTTCACCGTCTCCCCGACAGCAGCACCGCACCCGCTGTAGTCGCTAAACCGATTCACTGGTACGTTTCCGGCCATGCTTCGACTGCCCGACCACTGGGTGTGGGACAGCTGGTACGCCCAGGACGACGACGGCCGCTGGCACGCGTTCTTCCTGCGTGCCTCCCGGGCCCTGCTCGACCCCCATCGCCGCCACCGGCGCGCCTCGATCGGCCACGCGGTCTCCACCGACCTGCGCACCTGGCAGCTGCGCGCCGACGCGCTCGTACCCGCCGACGCACCCGCCTGGGACGACCTGGCGACCTGGACCGGCTGCACGGTCCGCGGCCCGGACCAGCGTTGGTACCTCTTCTACACCGGGGTCGGCCGGGCCGAGGACGGCCTGGTACAGCGCATCGGGCTGGCCGTCTCCGACGACCTGGTCAGCTGGCAGCGGCACGGCGACGGGCTGCTGCTGGAGGCCGACCCGACCTGGTACGAGCTGCTCGACCGCGAGCTGTGGTACGAGCAGGCCTGGCGCGACCCATGGGTCTTCCCGGACCCCGACGGCGACGGTTGGCACATGCTGATCACCGCCCGCACCAACCAGGGACCGGGCGACACCCGCGGTGTCGTCGGCCACGCGACCTCCCCCGACCTGGTCAACTGGACGGTCCGGCCGCCGTTGTCCACGCCGGCCGGCTTCGGTCACCTGGAGGTGCCGCAGGTCGCCGTCGTCGACGGACAGCCGCTGCTGCTGTTCTGCACCAACGCCTTCGCCGCCGGCCGGGAGCCCGAGTCGCGACTCTGGGTCGCCGCCGGGCCCACGGTGCGCGGGCCCTGGGACATCGCCGCCGCCCGGCCGGTCGCGCAGCCGCACCTGTACGCGCCCCGCCTGGTCCCCGACGGCGACGGCTGGTCCCTCATCGGCTTCGTCGAGCACGCCGACGGCGAGTTCGTCGGGGAACTCAGCGATCCCGTCCCGGTCCGCTACGACCCCGCCGTCGGGCTGATTCCCAGGGTCGCGGTGACGGTCGGTGAGTCAGGTACCGGAAACGCCTGATCAGTCCGGCCGGCCCGGCGCCGGTGACCTGGTCCTTCCGCTGACCGTGTCACCGGGCGGCTGACGCCCACGGCTGACGCCCACCGGGTGTCAGCCGGGGCAGCAGGACCAGGCCGACCAGGTAGGTGGCGAGCAGACCGATGGCGAGCAGGGCCGGTAGCGCCCGGCCGACCGGCAGCAGAAGCAGCGGTACGACGGCGACGACCAGGTGGCCCGCCCGGGTGCCCCACCCGGACAGGTAGCGCACCAGCAGGGTGCCCAGCAGATAGAGCGCGGTGCCTCCGTAGAGCGCCACCACTCCCGGCCAGCCGAGGGGTTCCCCACCCGGCGTGTCGGCGGCGGAGATCAACGCCAGCACGTCCTCGAACCCGAGCGCCGTGTAGAGCACGCCGGCGATCAGCGGCAGATGTCCCAGCGAGTAGGCGTCCGCGCCGATCCGGTCCCGCCGCTCACCGTCGGCCCGCAACAGCGCCTGCTCCGCGAGCGGACTGACCCGGTCGAAGTGGACCGCCCACAGGCACGCGATCAGGATGAAACCGATCACCGCGCCGGCGAGCACCGGAAGCTTGGTGACCATGGTGCCGACACCCACCCCGGCCGCGAGGAACGACTCGCCCAGCGCGATGATCAGGACCAGCCCGTGCCGTTCGGCGAAGTACTCGGGGCTGCGCACCGGCCACCCGCCCAGGCGGTTCTGCACCACGCCGCGCTGCCCGCCGATCTCGACCAGGAAGGCCAGGGCCCACAGCCAGGTCTGCGCCCATCCGCCGAGCGCGGCACCGACCAGCAGCGGAAACCAGGCCAGCACACTCGCCACGGCGAAACGCCGGATCCGCCGCCGCAGCGCCGGCTCGCCCGCCCAGTGGTAGAGCGCCAGGTGGACCGCGCGCAGCAGCACGTACGACAGGGCCAGCAGCAGCGGCCCGTCCAGACCAGCGCTGAGCGGGCGGGGCCGGGCAGAACCTGGCGCAGCGCCACCCACAACCCTGTTCCGACCCCCCGGTCGCCGAGCCGATGTGAAGATGAGCGCGTACAGGCTCGGCCAGGCCGGTGCCGCGCGATCCGACCCGACAGGTGGTGAGCATGTCCCCCGACGATGGAATCCGTCCCTTCCGGCTCGACACTTCTGAAGAGGCGCTGACGGACCTGCGTCGCCGGATCACGGCCACCCGCTGGCCCACCCGGGAGCTGGTCGCCGACCGTTCCCAGGGCGTGCAACTGGCGACGGTCCAGGAGTTGGCCCGCTACTGGACCACCGAGTACGACTGGCGCGCGTGCGAGGCCAGGTTGAACGCCCTGCCGCAGTACACGACCGAGATCGACGGCGTGACGATTCACTTCATCCACGTACGGTCGCCGCACGAGGACGCGCTGCCGCTGATCATGACGCACGGCTGGCCGGGCTCGGTCGTCGAACTGCTCGGGGTGGTCGGCCCGCTCACCGATCCGACGGCGCATGGCGGGCGGCCCGAGGACGCCTTCCACCTGGTGCTACCGTCCCTGCCCGGTTACGGCTTCTCCGGCGAGCCGGCCGAGCCCGGTTGGGACTCCGCCCGAATGGCACGCGCGTGGGCACAGCTGATGAACCGCCTCGGCTACCCGCGCTACGTCGCACAGGGGGGCGACGTGGGCGCCTCCGTCACGGACGCGATGGGCCGTCAGGCACCCGACGGGCTGGTCGGCATCCACGTCAACCTGCTCGCTGCGGCGATCGGTCTCAAGGACCAGTTGCCGGCGAAATCCGAGCCGGAACGCGCGGCGCACGAGGCGCTCACCGCGTTCACCACTGACGGTTTCGGCTACTTCCTGGAACAGACCACCCGACCGCAGACGATCGGCTACTCGCTGCTCGACTCACCCGTCGGGCTGGCGGCCTGGATGCTGGACCACGACACGGACAGCTACTACAAGATCTCCCGCGCCTTCGTCGACGGCGAGCCGGTGGGTGGTCTCAGCCGGGACACCGTCGTCGACAACATCACCCTGTACTGGCTGACCGGCACCGGCGCCTCGTCCGCCCGGTGGTACTGGGAGTTCGGGCGCTTCCAGGCGGCCGCCGACGCGGCCGGCCAGCCGCCGCCACCGGTCGCGGTCCCGGTCGGCTTCACGGCGTTCCCCGGCGAGATCTGGGCCGCGCCCCGCAGCTGGGCCGAAACCGTCTACCCCGGCCTCGCGTACTTCAACGAGGTCGACCGTGGCGGCCACTTTGCGGCCTGGGAGGAGCCGGAACTCTTCGCCGCCGAGGTACGGGCCGCGTTCCGGCCGCTGCGGCAGCCCTGACCCGCCAGCTGCCGGCGGGCACCGGGGTCACGCCGAGCGCATGGCGCGCACGGCCTCCTTGGCGAACAGGCACGCCGCGCGGTGGTCGGGGTCGATTTCGGCCAACACCGGATCGGTCTCGGCGCACTCCGGCCGGGCCTGCGGGCAGCGGGTACGGAACCGGCAGCCGCCCGGCGGGTCCACCGGGCTGGGAATGTCACCGCTGAGGATGATCCGACGGCGTTCCCGCTCGGCCTGCGGGTCGGCGACCGGCACCGCGGACAGCAGCGCTGCGGTGTACGGGTGAGCCGGATCCCGCCAGATCTGCGCCGGGGTGCCGCTCTCCACGATCCGCCCCAGGTACATCACCGCCATCCGATCGCTCATGTGCTCCACGGCGGCCAGGTCGTGGGCGATGAACAGGTAGGTCAGGCCCAGATCCCGTTGCAGCCGGCGGAGCAGGTTCATGATCTGCGCCTGCACGCTCAGGTCGAGCGAGGCGATCGGTTCGTCCAGCACGATCAGGTCCGGTTCGCCGGCCAGGGCACGGGCGATGCCGACCCGCTGCCGCTGGCCGCCGGAGAGTTCGTGGGGATGCCGGTCGGCCAGGTCGCCGCGCAACCCGACCATGTCGAGCAGTTCGTCGACCCGGCGGCGGCGGGCGGCACCACCGTCGGTGAGCCGATGCACGATCAACGGCTCGGCGATGCTCGCCCCGATGGTGAGCCGGGGATCCAGGGACGCCTGCGGATCCTGGAACACCATTGCCACCCGGCGACGCAGCGCCCGCAGCCGTCGCCGGGACCACCGGGTGACGTCCTCGCCGCCCACCCGGACCGTACCGGAGGTGGGATCCACCAGCCGGAGCAGCGCCAGCCCGGTGGTGGACTTGCCGCTGCCCGACTCACCGACCAGCCCCAGCGTCTCCCCCCGCCGTACCCGCAGCGACACGCCGTCGACGGCCCGCACCACACCTGCCGGTGTCGGGAACCACACCGCCAGATCGTCGAGTTCGGCCACCACCTCGCCCGGTTCCCGCTGCTTCGGCACCCCGCCGTGCGCCGTGCCGTCGGCGGACCCGACCGCGCTGAGCTGATCATCCGCTCGCTGCCGCTCGCTCATCGGCGCTCCCCGTCGCTCGGCTGCGGATAGAAGGTGCGGACCTGGTGCCCGGCCGAGACCGGTACCAGCGGCGGCAGCTCGTGCTCACAGCGGGCGTCACCCCGCACCGGGCAGCGGGGCCAGAACGCGCAGCCCGCCGGCAGATCCAGCGGGCTGGGCGGCGCACCGGCGATGGTGACCAGTTCCGCACTGCCGGCCGCCGGGTCCGGCCGGGCGGCCAGCAGGGCCTTGGTGTACGGGTGCGACGGCGTGCCGAAGACGGCGTCGACCGGCCCCTGTTCGAGGATCCGGCCCCCGTACATGACCGCCACGGTGTCGGCGATACCGGCGACCACACCCAGGTCGTGGGTGATCCAGACGACCGCGGTGCCGAGCCGCCGTTGCAGGTCGCCGACCAGCTCGACGATCTGGGCCTGGGTGGTGACGTCGAGGGCCGTGGTCGGTTCGTCGGCGATCAGCAGGTCCGGCTCGCAGGCCAGCGCCATGGCGATCACCACCCGCTGGCGCATGCCGCCGGAGAACTGGTGCGGGTACGCGTCCACCCGCTGCCCGGCCGACGGGATGCCGACCATGTCCAGCAGTTCGACGGCGCGGGACCGGGCGGCCCGCCGGGTCAGCCCGAGGTGTTCCTCGGCGGCCTCGGTGACCTGCCGGCCGACGGTGAGCACCGGGTTGAGCGAGGTCATCGGATCCTGGAAGACGAACCCGATGTGCCGCCCCCGCAGTCGTCGACGGCGTTCCTCGGTCACCCCGGTGAGTTCCATGCCGAGCAGGTGCACCCGGCCGGTCACCCGCGCGGTGCGGGGCGCCAGCCCGGTGGCGGCGAGCACGCTCATGCTCTTGCCGCTGCCGGACTCACCGACCAGCGCCAGCGTCTCCCCGGGCCGCACCGCCCAGTCGACCCCGGCGACCGCGTGGGCCGGCCCACGCCGGGTGCCGATGGTGACGGTGAGGTCCTCCACGGCCAGTACGGGCTTCATGCGGTGCTCCTCCTGGCTTCGCTGACGGTGAGCTGGCGAGGATCCAGCACGTCCCGTAGCGCGTCACCGACCAGGTTGAACGCCAGGACGGTGAGGAAGATCGCCGCACCGGGGAAGAAGCCCAGCCACCAGGCATCGGTGACGAAGCCACGCCCGTCGAACAGCATCCGGCCCCAGGCCGGATCGGGTGGCTGGACGCCGAGGCCGAGAAAGGACAGCGCCGCCTCGGAAAGGATCGCGAAGGCCAGGGAGAGCGACGTCTGCACGATCAGCGGCGCCGCGATGTTCGGCAACACGTGCCGGCGCATGATCCGCAGGTCGGACGCGCCGACGGAGACCGCGGCCCGGACGAAAACCTGTTCCCGCACCGAGAGCACGCCGGCCCGGGTCACCCGGGCGAAGATCGGCGTGTAGACCACGCCGATCGCCACCATCGCGGTGACCAGGCCCGGACCGAGTACCGCCACGATCGCCACCGCCAGCAGCAGCACCGGGAACGCGAACAGCACGTCCATGCAGCGCATCAGCACGTTGTCGAGCCAGCCCCGGTAGTAGCCGGCGAACAGCCCGAGGGTCGCCCCCACCACCAGTGCGATGCCGACGCTGACCAGGCCGACCTGCAACGACACCCGGGCGGCGACCATGACCCGGCTGAGCACGTCACGGCCCAACTCGTCGGTGCCGAACGGGTGTGCCCAGCTCGGCGGCTGAAGCATCTGGTCGACGTTCACCTCGTTGATGCCCGACGGTGCCAGCCACGAGCCGCCCACGCCCACCACGACCAGCACCACCAGCACCAGGCTGCCGGTCAGGGCGAGCGGATCACGCCGCAGCGCGGCGAGCACCCGGCGCAGCTGCCCCTCATGGTTGATCGTCTGCTCGCTCATTTGACCGTGATCCTCGGGTCGAGACGGGCGTAGAGGATGTCGACCAGCAGGTTGACCAGGAGGAACAACGCCGCCACCAGCAGCACCGCCCCTTGCAGGACCGGATAGTCCCGGGCTGCGACGGCGTCGTAGGTGAGCCGCCCGATGCCGGGCCAGGCGAACAGCACCTCGATCACGATCACCCCGCCGAGCAGGCTGGCCAACTGCACCGCCACCACGGTCACCACTGGAATGAGGGCGTTGCGCAGCACGTGCCGCAACACCACCACCCGGGTACGCAGTCCCTTCGCCTCGGCGGTGCGCACGTAGTCCTCGGAGAGCACCTCCAGCATCGACGAGCGGATGAACCGGGTCAGGATCGAGGCGGTGACCAGGCCGACCGTGGCGGCGGGTAGCGCCACGTGGGACGCCCAGCGCCCCGGATCCTCGGTGAGCGCGACGTACCCCGACGGCGGCAGCCAGCCGAGCACCCCGGAGAAGAGCAGGATGCCCATGATTCCCATCCAGAAATCCGGCACCGAGACACCGAACTGGCTGAACACCCGGGCCGCGTGGTCGACAAGCGAGCCGCTGCGGATGGCCGAGACGATCCCCAGCGGAAAGGCGACCGCCATGGCGAACACCACCGCGGTGACCGCCAGCGACAGGGTCGCCGGCAGCCGCTCCAGCACGATCGCGGTGACCGGGCGTCCACTGCGGAAGCTGACCCCGAGGTCGCCGGTCAGCGCCCGCCGCAGGTAGTCGAAGTACTGCACCACAAGTGGCTGGTCCAGCCCCGCCCGGGCCCGCAACGCCTCGTACGTCTGCGGGTCGAAGCGGGTGCCGAGGGCGACCCGGACCGGGTCACCCGGCACCAGTTGGAGCAGCAGGAACACCACGAGGGTCACGCCGAGCAGCACGACGGCCGACTGCAACAGCCGACGGATGACGAAGCGGGCCACCTGAGGTCCCCCGCCGGGTCACCGAGCGAGAGCCACGTCGCGGAACCGGATCGCCCGGTCCGTGCGTACCTCGTAGCCGCTTACCTGCTTCGACCAGCCCTGGGCGACGTCGGGGTTGTAGAGGTAGATGTAGCTGGCGTCGTCCACGATCTGCTTGGCCACCTGCTCGTACTGCTGCTTGCGGGCGGCCTGGTCGGTCTCCGTCCGGGCCTGGTCGAGCAGCCGGTCCACGTTCGGGTTGGCGTACTCGTGGAAGTTGAACGTGCCGTCGCTGTGGTGCTGGGCGTAGTAGAACTCGTCGGGGTCGATGTTGCCCAGCCAGCCGAGCATGAACGAGTCGAACTTGCCGGCGCCCTGCTCGTCGAGCCACTGCGCGAAGTCCAGCGTACGGATCTCGACGGTGATCCCGACGGCCTCCAACTGGGAGGCGATGACCTGGGCGGCGGTGACCGTCTCCGGGTACTCGTTGGTGACCATGAGGTCCATGGTCAGGCCGTTCACCCCGGCCTGGTCGAGCAGTTGCTTGGCCTGGTTGACGTCGTGGGTGTACGGCGCGTACTCGTAGTAGAAGGCGCTGTTCTGCGGGATGGCCGTCTGGTTGACCGTGGCCAGCCCGAACTTGGCGGCCTTGGTGATCGCCTCACGATCCAGCGCGAAGGCGATGGCCCGGCGGACGTTGACGTCGTCGTACGGCTTGCGCGCCTGGTTCAGCGCGAGGTACCAGTAGTCGGTCGAGGGCACCGACTGCACCGTCGGGTCGTCCCCGTCGAGCAGCGCCGGCACCTGCTGCGGCGGCAGGTTGTCGGTCCAGTGCACCTCACCGCCGCGCAGGTTCTGCAGGGCGACGGTGGGGTCGCTGACGAAGGTGTACCGGACGCCGTCCAGCTTGGGCTTTTCGCCCCAGTAGTTGTCGTTGCGGACCAGCCGGATGCTGTCGCCGGAGCTGTAGTTCTCCACGGCGAACGGGCCACTGCCGACCGGCTTGGTGGTGATCTCGCCGGATTCCACGTTGGCCTTCTGGACGATCGCCACGCCCTTGAAGCCACCGAGGTTGGCCAGCAGGTTCGGGGTCGGCGCGTTGAGGGTCACCACCACGGTCTTCGGGTCGGTGGCCTCGATCGACTTCACGGTGCCGAACTTGTACGCGTTGTTCAGCTTCTCGTCGATGATCCGGTTGTAGGAGTAGACGACGTCCTCGGCGGTAAGCGGCGAACCGTCGGAGAACTTGACGCCCTCGCGGAGGGTGAACGTCCAGGTCAGCTGATCCTCGCTGGTCGTCCACTCGGTGGCCAGGGAAGGCTTCATCTCCAGGTTGGCGTCCGGCTCGACGAGCGTGTCGAAGACGTTCTCCAGCACCTGGAAGCTGTAGTAGGCGGAGGTCTTGTGCGGATCGAGCTGGTCGGGTTCACCGCCGATCGCGGCGTTGAGCACGCCTCCGGCGCCCGCCGTGTCGTTGCCGTCGACGTCGACGCCCTCGCCCCCACTGCAGCCCGCCGCGGCGGCGAGCATCAGGGCGATCGTCGCGCCGGCCAACCTGAATCTGGTCCTGGACATGGTCCTCCCCCTGGATTCTTCCCCGGCAGTCGAAAGATCTTGCGAGTCTGGTCCCCCGACCTAGCGATGTCAACACAAAACGTGGCAAATTGCCCTGGTCGCCGCCGCCCTGCTCGCCCACGCTAACCGCAAACCCGCCGGCCGGCAGGGCTCGGACCGGTGGGCGGACACGTTCGCCGTCAAGCTGTGACCCGGACTGTCAGAGGCAGCACCAGCAGTAGAGGTGGTGACCGGCGGCCTGGGCACGGCGGGCCAGCGCGCTGATCTCCTCGATCACCGGCAGCAGTTCATCCGGCGGCAGCGGCTCACCCCAGGCCAGCTCCTCGATCTGCCCCCACCGCGCCGACAGCTCGGGAGACTGAGCGGCAGTGATCGACGCCAGGGTGTCCCTGGTGGCGTCGTCGAGGACCATCAACCATGGCCCTTCGTCGCCACCGCTCCAGATCAGCCGCTGCTCGATCAGGTTGGTGGACCAGGCCAGCCCGCGCACGAAGCCGACCAGCTTGCCGAGGGTCACTGCCGGCTCGATGCCCTTGAGGTCGATCGCGTCCACCCCGGGGCGGCCCCCGGACACGGCGACCGGGCCGCCGTCGAGCTCCGCCATCAACCCGATCGCGGCGGCGTCGTCAGCCGCCCGGAAGTAGTCATACAGAACACCCATGCGCCGTACCTCATCAGGTGGGTACGACAGCGCCCGCGCTACGGACAGTTGTTGCTGGTCAGCCGCAGCGTGTACTCGGCGTCGTCGTTGGTGATGCCCGACGGGGCGCCGTCGAAGTAGGTCTCCACCTTCTGCCAGCCGCGCCGCTGTTCGTAGTGCAGGTGCGGGGCGCCGGAGTTGCCGGTGCTGCCGATCCGGCCGATCTGCTGGCCCTGGACGACCCGCTGGCCGGCCTGCACCAGCGGCGGCTCCAGCAGGTGCAGGTACTGGGTCTCCCACCGACCGCCGTGGTCGATCTTCACCCAGTAACCACCACCACGACCCCGCGGGCCGTCCGGATTGTCCGGGGTACGACCACCAAGCGACCCGTTGATCCCGGCCACGGTGACGGTGCCCTCGTACGAGGCGAGCACCGGTTGTCCCCACGGGTCGCCGGAGAGCGGGAAGAAGTCCACGTCGTAGTCGCCGTGCCCCGGGTAGGTGCCGACCTGCCAGGTCTCGCCGCAGCCGACCGGCATCTGGAACAGCGGGCGGGGCCCCGGCGGGCGCAGCACGATCACCGCCGCCACGGCCAGGGCGATCACGATGCCGAGGCCGAACAGGAGCCCGAACCGGGTACGGCGGGCGCGGCGGTGGGAACGGGGGTGGCCGGTCGTCACGGCCCAGAGCATGTCAGAGACCGGCAACCCCCGTCGGTCGCCCTCAGGCCGGCACCGCCGGCACGGCAGGACCGCTCGGCGCCGGCACCGGCACCGGGAGAACCACCACCGGACAGGTCGCCTTGCGTACGCACTCCTCGCTGACCGAGCCGAGCACGGTGTGCCGCAGCCGGCCGTGCCCGTGGCTGCCCAGCACCAGCAGGTCGGCGCCGCGGGCGGCGGCGGTGAGCACGTCGGCCGGCCGGCCCTCGACGACCTCGGCCGACACCGGCGCTGCTGACGTGCCCCGGGTGACCTCGCCGATCTCCCGGGCCAGCAGGGCGGTGGCCCGCTCCTCCTCCTCGACCGGATTGGGCGCGACCATGGTGCCACCGTCCAGGCCGTCCCACCGCCAGGCGGTCACCGCCTGCACGGTGCCGTTGCGCTCGGCCGCCTCACCGACCGCCCACCGCAGGGCACGCCGCCCACCGTCCGAACCATCGACGCCTACGACAATCAGATACGTCATCGTTCTCACCTCTCTCCGTCCTGCTTCCAGTGCAGCGCCCGGACGTGGCGCGGACCAGCGGCCGGAGTCCCCTCCGGACGGGTCGGACGGCCCTGGGCCGGGCAGGACCTGCGACCCGGTCGAGCCGCCCGAATTCCACGGAAGATCGCCGTCGATCATCGGCCTTGTGAGGCGTCACGATCACCTGGTAGACATCACATGTCTTGCGGCTCGTTCGCGCCGCGGTATCTGGGGGTGACGGTGAAGCTGCTGCGAGTGGGCCCTCCGGGGCGGGAGACGCCGGCACTGCTCGACGAGGCCGGCCAACTCCGTGACCTCAGCGGCGTGACCGACGACCTGGACCCCGCCTTCCTGGCCACCGACGGCCTGGCCCGCCTGGCCGGCATCTCCCGGCACGATCTGTCTCCGATGGACCCCACCGACCTGCGGATCGGTCCCCCACTGCGCCCCGGGAAGATCGTCTGCATCGGGCTGAACTACCGCGACCACGCGGCCGAGACCGGGGCGGCCCTGCCCGCCGAGCCGGTGGTCTTCCTCAAGGCGGCGGACACGGTGGTCGGTCCCGACGACCCGGTGCTGGTGCCCCGCGGCAGCACCAGGACGGACTGGGAGGTCGAACTCGCCGTCGTCATCGGCCGCAAGGCGCGCTACCTGCCGTCGGCCGAGGCGGCGATGGACTGCGTCGCCGGGTACGCCATCTCCCACGACGTCTCCGAGCGGGAATTCCAGCTCGACCGGGGCGGCCAGTGGGACAAGGGCAAGTCCTGCGAGACGTTCAACCCGCTCGGCCCGTGGCTGGTGACCGCCGACGAGGTCCCCGATCCGCAGGACCTGCGGCTGCGGCTCTGGGTCAACGGCGTGCTGCGGCAGGACGGCACCACCAAGGACATGGTCTTCCCGGTGGCCGAGATCGTCCGCTACCTGAGCCAGTTCATGGTGCTCTACCCCGGCGACGTGATCAACACCGGCACCCCGGCCGGCGTCGCCCTCGGGCAGCCGGAGCCCAAGCCGTACCTGGTCGCCGGGGACGTGGTCGAGTTGGAGATCGACGGCCTGGGCCGGCAACGTCAGACGCTGGCACCGGCATGACCGGCGACGGGTCGGGGTTCGCTGGCGGACCCGTCGCCGGCTCGGGCGAGTTCACCGGGTTGGCGGCGGTGGTCACCGGCGGCGCCTCCGGCATCGGCCTGGCCACGGCCACCCTGCTGGCCGAGCGGGGCGCCCGGGTGGCCTGCCTGGACCTGAACGCACAGCACGTACCCGAGCCGTTGCTCGGGCTGGCCGCCGACGTGACCGACGACGCGTCGGTACGGGCCGCGATCGCCGCCGCCCACGAGACGTTCGGCGGCCTGGACGTCCTGGTCAACAACGCCGCCGTCGGTGCGGTCGGCACCATCGAGTCCGACACCGATGAGCAGTGGCACCAGGTTCTCGACGTCAACGTGGTCGGCATCGTCCGGGTGACCCGGGCCGCGCTGCCGCACCTGCGCGCCTCCGCGCACGCCGCGATCGTCAACATCGGTTCCATCGCCGCCTGGCTCGGACTGCCGCAGCGGGCCCTCTACAGCGCCAGCAAGGGGGCGGTGCAGGCGCTCACCCTGGCGATGGCCGCCGACTACGTCACCGCCGGCATCCGGGTGAACTGCGTCAACCCCGGTACGGCGGACACCCCGTGGGTACGTCGGCTGCTCGACGCCGCCGACGATCCGGCGGCGGAACTGGCCGCGTTGCGGGCCCGCCAGCCCACCGGTCGCCTCACCACCCCGCGGGAGGTCGCTGCGGCCGTCGCGTACCTGGCCAGTCCGCTGTCCGGATCGACCACCGGCAGCGTGCTCGCCGTCGACGGCGGCATGCACGGCCTCCGCCTGCCCACGCAGCCGGGCAGGGCCTGAGCTGCCCGGTCCGCGGCTCGCCCACGCCGACGCCGAGCGGGGCTGAGCGGCACGGTCCACGGTTTCCCGCGAGGCCGCCGAGCCGGTCCTGAGCGGCAGCTCAGCGGGCGAGACCGACCGCCGGGCCCGCCTTGCGGACCGACCGGCGGGCCACCCCGCCGCCCGGGTCACCGGGATGGCCGGGCCCCACCACGTCACCGCGTACGTCGGCGACGATTGTGGCGAGCAGGTCCCGGCTGGACCGCAACGACTCGATCTTCTCGGTCAGCAGGTCCAACTCGCCCTGAAGGGTGTCGGCCAGGCGGGCGCGGTCGGCCGGCTCGTCGGGGATCGCGGCCCGACCGTCCAGCAGGAACCGCAGCGCCTGTCCGACCACTCCGGACGGCAGCGCGGCCGACAGCATGCACCGGATCCGGGCCACCCGGTCGACGTCGGATTCCTGATAGATCCGGTAGCCCGACTCGGTGCGTACCGGCGTCAGCAGGCCCTGCTCCTCGTAGTAGCGCAGCATCCGCACCGACGCGCCGGTCCGCGCGCTCAACTCACCGATCCGCATCGCTTGACTCTAACGTCGGTGTGAGGCTTTAGCGTCCCCTCTGTGATCATCTACGTACTCTTCGTCTGCTCCTTCGCCGTGGCCACCGCCGAGTTCGTGCTCGTCGGCCTGCTCCCCCAGGTCGCCACCGACCTGGACGTCTCCGTGGCCGCCGCCGGGCAGTTGGTCACCGCGTACATGATCGTGGTGACCGTGGGCGGCCCGGTCGCCACCGTGCTGACCCGTCGGCTGCCACGCCGGGAACTGCTCGCCGGCACCATGGCGCTGGCCACGGTGTCCGCGGTGGCCAGCGCCATGGCCACCTCGTACCCGATGCTGCTGTCGGCCCGGCTGGGGTCGGCGCTGGCGCAGGCGCTGTTCATGGCGGTGGCCTCCCAGGTGGCGATGGCCTCGGTTCCGCCGGAGCGGCAGACCGTCGCGGTGGCCCGACTGTTCGGCGGGTTCGCCCTGGCCACCGTGCTCGGCCTGCCGCTGGGCAGCCTGATCGGTGAGGCGTACGGCTGGCCGGTCACCTTCGTGGCGGTGGCCGGCCTGGCCGCGCTGGGGCTGCTCGGCGTGCTCGTCTTCTGCCCTCGCGTTCCCACCCCACCACCGGCCGGTGTCCGCGACAGCATCGGTGCGCTGCTGCGCCCCGGCATCTACGCCGGACTCGGCGTCACCCTGCTGGCGCTGACCGGCTTCGTGGCCGCCTTCACCTACGTCGCGCCGATGCTGCGCACCGTCACCGGACTGAGCCCCGGCTGGGTAAGCGTCGGCCTGGTCGGCTACGGCCTCGGCACCATCGCCGGCAACCTCCTCGCCGGCCGGGTACGCCCCGAGGCGATCACCCGCCGGCTGCCCCTCGCCGTCGCCGTGCTGACCGCGATCCTGCTGGCGCAGCCGCTGCTGCTGCCGGTCGCCCCGCTGGCGCTGGCCGGGCTGGCCCTGTTGGGCGCGGCGGCGTTCCTGGTCGTGCCGCTGGTCCAGACCTGGCTGATGGGTCAGGTCGACCCGGCCACCACCGGCCTGGTCGCCGCCGTCAACATCTCGGTCGCCGGTGCCGCCGGAGCCCTTGGCGCCGCGCTCGGCGGGACGGTGCTCGCCGTCGGCCTCGGCCCGGCCTGGATCGGCCCGGTCGCCGCCGTCTCCGTCCTGGCCGCCACCATCGTCGCCACCCGCCTCCACCGGGTCACGTCGTCGCGTGGGCCTTCGCGCGAGGCGTTGGTTCAACGGTGAGGCGAGCGTCTGCCGGCTCGGCGGAACTCGGAGCGTGCGAGGCCGGTGGAAACGGGGTCGCCAGCGCCGTCGCCAGCCCGTTACGGTCCGCCGCATGCGGTTGGCAAGGGTCACCCCGGAGAACTACGAGGCGGCGCTGGCGCTGTCCGTGCGCCCGGACCAGGAGGACCTGGTCGGACCGGTGGTCAAGTCGCTCGCCGAAGCGTATGTCTTTCCCGACAACGCCTGGCCGAGACTGATCTACGACGGAGACTCGCTTGTCGGGTTCCTGATGGCCTTCCTGGACATCCGGTGGAACTCCGGTCGCGATCCCGACGACCGACGGTCCGGCCTCTGGCGGCTGAACATCGCGGCTGACGCCCAGGGACGCGGGTATGGTCGCTTCGCCGTGGCAGCCGTGTGTCAGGAGATCCGGGTCCGGGGCGGCACGCGGGCGTACGCGACCTGGAAGCCTCGGGCCGGCGGCCCGGAAGCCTTCTATCTGAAGCTCGGCTTCCGGCCTACCGGCGAGCAGAGCGGCGGCGAGACGGTCGGCATGCTCGACCTCTGAGCACAGGTCTCGTCTCGGCCTACGGATAGATTCGGTTCGGGCCGATTCCAAGTTCGCATGAGTGACGGGACAACTGGCGAGGGGCATGAATGAGCCTCGATCTGAGGAGCCGCCCGGGCTTACGGATGGCGGTCGCCGCTGTCGCGATCGGGGCGGTTCTCGCCCTCGCCACGGTGGTGACTGCGGCCATACGTGATCGAGGTCGAACTCCCCAGCAGGAGGTGGCCAGCGAGGGCGTACGGATCTCGGTGCCAGCTGAGTGGCCACGCAATGCCCTCAAATGCGGTACGCCGATGCGCGACACCTACATCGTGGACCTCGATGTGATCGCGGGCTGCGCCGTGTTGCCGCAGCCTCGCGTCGACTACGCCGAGATAAAGCGCGCGAATCTCGATCTCGACCCGGTCGCCCAGCTCGCCACCGAGGCGGGCGAGGCATTCGGCCACCCCGTCCTGGGGGGCGGCGACGTGCTGCCGGATGGCCGGACGCGGCAGGTGGTGGTGGTCCCCGACCGACAGGTACTCCTCGTCGCGGTGTCCAGCAACCCGGCAGTCGCCGAAGCGATCGTCCGTTCACTCCGAGTCGACTGACCTGCGTCGGCACCGCCAGCGCCTCGCTTACTGTCGGTCAGCCAGGAACGGGATCTTGGAAAATTCCGTTAGCTGAATAGTCAGCGATGAACGAGTTACTCGGATTCGCGCTCCGGCTCGGCTACGTATACGCCTTTCCCGGGATGCCCTTCGACCAACTCTCTGTCTTTGAGCAACGACATGACACGGTGGATCGTGGAGATGTGCACGCCGTACTGCTCGGCGAGTTGGCGCGTGGACGGCAGCTTCTCCCCCGGCGCGAGTTCGCCAGATTTGATCTTGCTCGTGATCTCGTTCGCTATGCGGCGGTAGTCGACTCTCTCGGTCGGCATGTCGATCTCCGTCGGTTCCCTGGTTTCGGCACGCCAATCTGATCACGAGGGAACCTGTTCCAGCAAGTTTCATGCTCTAGCTGCATGCGCCTCCTTGACCTACTCCAACTTGTTGGAGTAGGTTGCTGTCCGGGTCGGTTCCCTGGTTTCGGCAAACTCCGCGGTTCCGGCCCGCATACCCACCTCGGACAGTGCTACGCCCACGTTCGGGGTGGGCACTTATTCGACACCGGGCGGAAGGTGCCACATGGTCGACCCCGTTGACATGCAGTCGAATGCCGCCGTACCTCCGGACGAGATCAGTGTCCTGGACGATCAGGGAGAGGAACTGCGGGAACTGGCGTTCGGCCTCCTCAAGTGCCCCCGGTCGGCAATCCATGGATAGTCAACGCGCAGCTGAACAGGAGCGCGGCGTGAAGAGGGACGAGGTGCCGATCGGGCGGCGGGTGGCGTACTGGCGGGCGCGGCGGCGGATGTCGCAGCAGGTGTTCGCCGACCGGCTCGGCAAGTCCAAGAGCTGGGTGGACAAGGTCGAGCGCGGGGTACGGGCCCTGGACAGGGTTTCCACGCTGCGGGACATCGCCGCCGCGCTGCGGATCGATCAGGCGTTGCTGCTCGGTCAGGAGAGTCGACCTGCCGAGGCGACCACCAGGGTCGAGGGCGTTGAGTTGATCCGGGCGGCACTGTCCGCGTACGACATTGCACTGGATCGGCCGGCGGCGCGCCGGGACGCGCCGGACGGCGCTCGGCTGGCGCGCGGCCTCGCGCATGCCTGGACCAGTTTCCAGCATGCGCGGTACCAGGCGCTTGTCGGTCTGCTGCCGGAGTTGCTGGCCGGGGCGCAGCGCGGCCACGCCCACGATCCGCAGGCGGGCCGGGTGCCGCTCGTGGAGGCGTACCGGGTGACCGCGTCGCTGCTGGTGAAGCTCGACGAGCCCGAGCTGGCCTGGCTCGCCGCCGACCGGGCGATGACGGTCGCGATCGGTGATCCGCTGCTGGTGGCCGCCGCCACCGTGCAGCTCGGCCAGGCGTTGCGGGCGGCTGGTCGGGGGCGGGAGGCGGGCACGGCGACGCTGGCGGCGGCGTACCGGATCGGCCAGACCGACCTCGACGTGGCACGCATGTCGCTCTGCGGGACGTTGCTCGTGCAGGCGGCGCTCGCGGCAGCCCGGCACGGCGACGACCGGGCCGCCGCCCGCGTCGACGAGGCCGCCGACCTGGCCGCCGAGGTCGGCGACGGCAACGATCATCATCACACCAGCTTCGGACCGACGGCCGTGGCGCTCGCCCGGGTCGCTGTCGCGATCGAGTTGGGTACGCCGGACGAGGCGATCGTCCGACACGAAAAGGCTGTCGGACGGGACGGCTGGCGGTGGCTGCCGCCGGAGCATCGGGCCGCTCACCTGATCGACGCCGGGCGTGCGTACCTTCAGGTTGCCGACCCGGTGAACGCGGCCCGGGTGCTGCTGGAGGCCGACCGGACCGCCCCCGCCGAGGTACGCCGCCGACCCGCCGCCCGCAACGTACTCGCCGCCACGGTCCGCCATCCGGGTGCTCCCGCCACGATCGTCGCGCTGGCCGCCACCCTCGGGATGGCCCGCGCATGACCGCACCGTTGCTCACCCTGGCACAGATCCTCAACCGGCTCACCCTGACCGCCCGCTGGACCCTGCGCGATCACCAACCCGGCTCCGACGGCCGCTGCCCGCTCTGCCGCGTCCCCGACTGTGCCGTGGCCACCGCCGCCCGCAACCTCCTCACCACCCTCAGGCAGACCCGCTGGACCGGGGACGGTGACACTTTGGATCCGTGGCAGTCGCGGTAGTCGACACGCCGACCATCTGACGCCTTTGCCGCCACGGATCCTTCGGCGACGGGTTACGACGGCGCGTGCTGGGGCGGGAGTTCGGGTGCCGGGTCGAGGAGGCGTTGGCGCTCGGCAGCCACCACCTCTCGGACCAGTTCGGCCTCGGACAGGTCGACCGCCTCCGGGCTCGCGTCGGCCGTGTCGCTGACCCGGGCGAAGTCGTCAAAGATGCGTCGCTTGCCCGCCAACAGTTCGGTGATCCGCTGGTCGACGCCCTCCTCGGAGAGCAGCCGGTGGACCTGCACCGACTGGACCTGCCCCATCCGGTGTGCCCGGGCGATGGCCTGCGCCTCGGTGGTGGGTTTCAGCTGCGGTTCACAGATGACGACGACGGAGGCGGACTGGATGTTGAGCCCGACACCACCGGCCACGATCTGGGCCACCAGGACGGCCCCATGGCGGGCGGCTGAGAAGTCGTCCACCATCCGCTGCCGGTGGTTGGCGGGCACCGAGCCGGTCAGCGGACCGAAGACCGGGCCGGGAAGGGTACGAGTGACCAGGTCGAGGACCTCCCGGAAGTGGGAGAAGACGATGACGCGGCGCTCGTTCTCCGCCGCTTCCCGGACGATCTCGACGAGGCGCTGCACCTTTGTGGACTCGGTGGCCTGAAGCATGGCTGCCTGGCGCATCTGCATGAAGTTCCCCCGCTCGACCGCCTCGCGGTAACGCGTGGTGTCCGCCGAGGACATCGGCAGCCACTCCTCGACCTCGATGAGTTCGGGCAGTTCGTCGAGCACGTCGTCCTGGTTGCGGCGCAGGTACGCGGGCGCGATCTGCCGCCGGAACCGCGCGGGTGACGGGTCGGTGGCGTCGACGGTGAGATCGGGGCGTACGTAGCGGGCGAGGTTGCGGAACTCGTCGACCTTGTTCTCCAGCGGCGTACCGGTGAGCAGGATGGCCCGTTCGGCGCGCGCGACAATCTCCTTCGTCCTGATCGACCGCTGCGCCTGTGGGTTCTTGACGTAGTGGGCCTCGTCGACCACCACACACGCCAGTTCGGGGACTTCCCGCAGTTGCGGCCCCCACCAGGCGAGGGTCTCGTACGTGGTGACCGCCACGCCTCCGTCCCGTTGCCAGGCACGGGCGGCGGTCTCGCGTTCCGGGCCGTGCACCCGGTGTGGACGCAGCCTCGACTTGCCGCTGATCTCGCGGACCCAGTTGGTCACCACGGCGGCGGGACACACCACCAGGAAGTGAGTGCTTCCGCTGCTGCGCAGGTGCGCCAGTACCGCGAGCGCCTCGACTGTCTTGCCGAGGCCCATCTCGTCCCCGATGATGACCTTGCGCTGGACCAGGGCGAAGCGCGCCGCGAAGCTCTGGTAGCCGCGCAGCGAAGCGGTCAGGTGTGCGCCGTCGAGCACCTGGTCGCGTACCGCCTCGATGATCTCGTCCGGGAGGTCGCCGTGCGCGGCGTTCCCGTCGCCGCTGGCGAACCCCAGCTCGGAGAGCATCGCGAAGTAGTCGGCGGGGCGAGTGAGGAAGTCGTCCCACGGGTCGGCAGGCAGGTTCCGCCGACCCGGTGCGGAGGATCTGCCGAGCAACTCGGCCCGTCGTTCGACGATCTCGATGCTCTCGCGGAGATCGCTGGCGGCGAGCCCTCGGATCGGCACCACCAGCAGGTGGCTGGTCCGGCGGTCGACGGTGCCGCCCAGCGGCGCGAGTTCCGCGGCGCGTTCGAGGTCGGCTGCCGCGCCACGCGTGCGCCGGCGCGCGTCCCACTCGGCGAGCCGCCGCAGCAGAAGAGTGGTCTCCGGGTGGCGGTGGTCGACGTCGATGCGGACCGGCGTCTCGTCGTAGGTGGTCTGCCAGAGGGTGCGGGCAGCTCCGATCAGGCGACGAGCCGAGGTCTCCCCGACACCCGGAAGCGCCTGAAGCGACGGGCCATGGTGCAGCACGTCCTGCACCGTGACGACTCCGGCGTCGGCCAGTGGCCCGAGGCGGAACCGGTCGCGGGTGACGGTTCGCAGCGCCTCCACCGGCATGTCCCGCAGGATGCGGTGCACCTCGGATTGTCTGACCTGCTCGCCCGCGTCACGGGCCGCCGACCGGTACGAGGCTTCGCCGGCCACGACCTTGTCGATGGCGGCAAGTGCCGCCGGCAGCCCTCCGAAGACCGACCGGTCCACCAGCTCCGGCTCCGGACCGGTCCACCCGGCCGACTCCCGCTCCGGTCCGATCCGGCCGGTGGGCCCGCGCTCCTGCCCCGTCTGCTCGACAAGTTCGGGCTCCGGGCCGGTGCGCTCGGCGAGGAGTGCGAAGCGAAGGGACGGGTCGAGCAGGTCGCGGACGTCGTCCCGGACCGGGTCGGAAGCTGCGGTGGGGACGCCGAGGTACGCCAGGCGCTCGGGACCGCCAGTGGCGATGACCTGCGCGTGCCGGTCGCGGAGGAACATCGCGGCGGTGGCCGCTGACTGCTTCCTGGCCGGCCCGGCGAGGTGACGGCGTACGTCGAGCATGGGCGCGAGGTCGGCGACGGCGCGCGGGGCGTCATCGGTGAGCAGGCGCAGCAGGGCGTGGTCGGCGGCTGTCGTCGCGGGAAGCACGGCCCGCTCCTGGAGTCGCCGGACGGCGTCACGGTCGTTCGCCCGCAACGCGAGCACGCGCCACGCCCCCTGGCCGGAGCGATCGACCACAACGCTGCGGTCCCGCAATCCCCTTTCGGCGCTGCTGGCCGCCTGCTGGACGCCCCGGTGCCAGTCCCGTACGTCCTGGGCGAGCCGACCCCACCGCCTGAAGTCCGCCACGAGCCGACGCAGCTCTACGCGCTCGGCCTTGTCCATCCGCACCCCGGCCCGGTACCCCGCCACCCACCCGAGCATGCCGCACAGCTGACCGCCATGAGGCAGCAACTTCCCCGAGGTTGCTGCCTCGGGCGCCCTTGAGGGGACAACATCGCCGATGTTGCTGCTTCCGTTCCCCGTCGGGGAGGTTCCCAGTGGGTGGGTGGGGGGTGGGCGCAGGGTCAGGTGATGAGGAGCTTGCGGCCGATGCCGGAGCGGAACTGCGACATCGCGTCGGCGTAGGCGGCCAGGGGGAAGCGGTGGCTGATGAAGACCTGCGGGTCCAGGACGCCGGCCGCGAACAGCTCGGCGGCGCGGTCGAAGCTGTGCAGCACGGCCATCGAGCCGGTGACGGTGATCTCCTTGTTGTAGATGCGGTACGGCTCGACCGGCACCCGGGTGGCGTACTCGGAGACGCCGAACTGGAGGAAGGTGCCGGCGGGAGCCACCCGGGTCAGGCCGTCGGCGATCGCCGCCTCGACGCCGGTGCAGTCGATCACGACGTCCCAGCCGCGCGGGCGGTCCAGCTCGTCCGCGTTGGCGGCGCTCGCCGAGCAGCCCAACTGGACGGCGGTGGCGAGGCGGTCGGGGTTCAGGTCGACCACGCTGACGGACGCCGCACCGCAGCGCTTCGCCAGCTCCAGCATCATCAGGCCCATGGTGCCGGCACCGTAGATGAGATAGTGGTCGGCCAGCCGGCGGGGCAGCACGTCGAAGCCGCGTACCGCGCAGGAGAGCGGTTCGATGAGGGCGGCGTCGGCCGGGGCCACACCGGACGGCAGCACCACGCAGTTGCGTACCGGGGCGAGCGCGTACTCCGCCGCCCCACCGGAGACGGTGACCCCGATGGCGTTCCACCGTTCGCAGAGGTTGCCCCGGGCCCGGCGACACTGGTAGCACTCGCCGCAGTGCAGCGACGGGTCCACGGCGACCGGGTCGCCGACGCGCACCTCGGTGACGTCCCGCCCCACCGCGACCACCGTGCCAGCGAACTCGTGGCCCGGCACGATCGGGTACGCGGGCGCGAACTCGCCGTCCATGATGTGCAGATCGGTGCCGCAGATCCCGCACCCGGCGACCTCGACCACCACGTCCCGGGTGCCGGGCGTCGGGTCCGGTACCGACTCGACGCTGATCTGGCCCGGCTTGACGATGACTGCTGCCTTCACTTGACCGCCCCCATGGAGAGTCCTCGGACGAGTTGTTTCTGGGCGATCCAGCCGGCCAGCACGACCGGTAGCGACACGATTGTCGCCGCCGCGCAGAGCCGGGCCAGGAACAGCCCTTCGGACGTGATGAAGCCGACCAGGAAGATCGGCGAGGTGCCGGCCCGGGTGGCGGTCAGGTTGACCGCGAAGAAGAACTCGTTCCAGCTGAAGATGAAGCAGATCAGCGCGGTCGCGGCCAGGCCGGGCGCCACGATCGGTACCAGGATCCGCCGGATGGTGACGAGCAGGTCGGCGCCGTCCATCGCCGCCGCCTCGATCAGCGCCGCCGGCACCTCCAGCAGGAACGACCGCATCATCCACACCGCGAGCGGAAGGTTCATGGCGGTGTAGAGCACGATCAGGGTCCAGACGTTGTCCAGCATGCCGAGGTCCTGCACCAGCAGGTAGATCGGCAGCAGCGCGGCGACCACCGGCAGCATCTTGGTGCTGATGAAGAAGAACAGCACGTCGCGCCAACGTTCGACCGGCCGGATCGACAGCGCGTACGCCGCCGGGGTGGCCAGTACGAGCACCAGCAGGGTGGACAGCACGCTGGCCATCACCGAGTTGAGCAGGTACGGGGTGATGTCCCGGTCGAAGACCTGCCGGTAGCCGTCCAGCACCGGGGTGAAGAACCAGGACGGCGGGTTGCTGGCGGCGTCGACCTCGCGTTTGAAGCCGGTGAGCACCATCCAGGCCACCGGCAGGAAGAACAGCAGGCCGGCCAGCCACGCCAGGACGGTCCACGCGGCCCCGGTGCGGCCCGCGCTGCGCCGGGCCGGACTCGCGGTACGGGTCATCGTGCGTCCTCCATCCGGAACAGGCTGGAGATCACCCGCAGCGCGAAGGTGGCGACGATGATGGTGCCGATCACCACCACGACGCCGGCCGCGGCGGCCTCGCCGTACTCGAACTTGCGGAAGGTGGTCAGGTAGATCTCGTACGGCAGGTTGGTGGTGGCCCGACCCGGGCCGCCCTGGGTGATGGTGAAGACCGCGTCGAAGGTCTGCACCAGGTAGATGGAGCCGAGCAGGGCACCCAGTTCCAGGTAGGGCCGCAGGTAGGGCAGGGTGATCCGGGTGAAGGTCTGCCACGGGCCGGCGCCGTCGACCCGGGCCGCCTCCAGCGTCTCCAGGGACTGACTCTGCAGGCCAGCCAGGATGATCAGCATCATGAACGGGGTCCACTGCCAGACCAGCGCGGCGACCACGGAGACCATCGGGTACTGCGACACCCAGTCGGTGCTGCCGCCGAGGATGCCGTTGATCAGGCCGTAGGACGGGTTGTATATCGCGTGTTTCCACAGCAGCGCCGCCGCCATCGGCATCACCAGGAACGGGGTGATGAGCAGGGTGCGGACGATCCCCCGACCTGGGAACTTGCGGTCGAGCAGGATGGCCAGGCCGAGGCCGAGCAGCACGGAGGCGATCACCGACGAGGCGGTGAGCACCACCGTGTTGAGCAGCGCGGCACGCAGTCGACCGTCGGTGAGCACGGTCGCGTAGTTCGCCAGGCCGATGAACTCGCGGCTGCCCGGCCGCAGCGCGTTCCAGCTCTGGGTGGACAGGTAGAGGGTGAACAGGAAGGGCAGTTGCGTCACCACGATGGCGAAGACCAGGGCGGGCAGCAGCGGGGCCCGACGGGTCCAACGGTGTCGCCGGTCGTCACGGGTGGGACGGACGGTGGGTCGCGGGGGCGCGTCCGCACCGGTGGTGCTGGTGGTGGTCATCGATCCGCCTCGGGGGCAGGGCCGGGGCCGGTCGGTCGACCGGCCCCGGCGGGCGGCTACCGGTGGTTGCTGGCGGCTTCCTCGGCCAACCGCTGGCCGTCGGCGAGCGCCTCTTCGACGGTGGTCTGGCCGGCGATGGCGGCCGACACCTCCTGCGACACCTTCGTTCCCAGGTCGGCGAACTCGGGGATGCCGACGAACTGCACGCCGAGGGCGGGGCGCGGTTGCACCCCGGGGCTGACCGGGTCGGCCTCCTGGATGGACTTCAGCGTGATGTCGGCGAACGCCTCGGCGGACTGCCGGTACTCGGCAATCTCGTAGGTGGACTGACGCTTGCCCGCCGGCACCCGGGACCAGCCGAGTGACGAGCCGACCAGCTTCTCGTACTCCTTGCCGGTGGCCCAGGAGATGAACTTCCAGGCGGCGTCGGCGTTCTTCGTGGTCTTCGGCATGGCCAGGGCCCACGCCCACAGCCAGCCGGACGATTCGGTCTTGTCGACCGGCGCGTACGCGTAGCCGACCTTGCCGGCGACGGTGCTGGCGTTGGGGTCCTCCAGGGTGCCGGCGGCGGAGGTGGCGTCGTACCACATGGCCGCCTTGCCCTGCCCGAAGGTGTTCAGGCACTCGGTGAAGCCGGACTGCGGCGCGCCGGGCTGGCCGTGTTCGCGCAGCAGGTCGACGTAGAACTTCGTCGCCTCGGTGAACTCGGGTGCGTTGACCTTCGGCGTCCAGTCCTGCTCGAACCAGGTACCACCGAAGGTGTTCACCACGGTGGTCAGCGGGGCGAACAGCTCACCCCAGCCGGGCAGCCCGCGCAGGCAGATGCCGGAGACGCCGGCCGCGTCGTCGTCGAGCCGTTCGGCGAACTCGGCCACCTGCTGCCAGGTCGGCCGCTCCGGCATGGTCAGGCCCTCGGCGGCGAAGAGTTCCTTGTTGTACATCAGGAACGACGACTCGCCGTAGAACGGGGCAGCGTAGAGCTTCCCGTCGGTGCCGGAGAGCGAGGCGACCATCGGCTCCAGCAGGTCACCCTTGTCGTACGCAGTGTCGGCGTCCGCGTACGAGCTGAGTTCGTGCAGCCAGTCGTTCTGCGCCCAGATCGGCGCCTCGTACGCCCCGATCGTCGCCACGTCGTACTGGCCGCCCTGGGTGGCGACGTCCTGGGTGACCCGGTCGCGCAGCTCGTTCTCCGGCAGGATCGTGAACCGCACCTCGATTCCGGTGTCCTTGGTGAAGTTGTCGGCGGTGACCTTCGCCAGGTCCTCCATCTGCGGGTTGCCGACCATCAGCACGGTGATGGCGGTGCCGTCGCTTGAGGAACCACCGCCCGCTCCGGAACAGGCGGTCGAGACCAACGTGACGGCGAGGACGGCGGCGAGCGCGGCCGGCCCACGCCGTCGACGAGGAGTTCGTGTTTCAGGCACAGCGAACCTCCATGGTGGGGTGTGGTGGTGAGGGAAAGGTGGGTCGGACGGCGGCGCTCAGACGCGCAGCACCACCGGGCCGAGCAGTGAGTAGCGGTGCGCCTCGGACGCCGGCAGTGCCGTGTCCGTGACGATGGTGTCGACGTCCGCGACGTCGGCGAAGCGGCAGAAGCTGTGCCCACCGAACTTGGTGTGCACCCCGGCGAACACCACCCGCCGGGACACCGACATCACCTGGGCCTTGACGGCGGCCACCGCCGGGTCGGGCGTGGTCAGCCCGTGCTCGCGGGAGATGCCGTTGGCCCCGACGTAGGCCAGGTCGATGACGAATCCGGCAAGCATCCGGGTGGCCCAGTGGTCGACGGTGGCCAGGGTCCGGCCACGGACCCGGCCGCCGAGCAACAGCACGGTGAGGCTCGGGTACGCGGCCAGCGCCGCAGCGGTGTGCAGGGAGGCGGTCACCACCGTCAGTGGGCGGTGGGTGGGCAGCGCCTCGGCGATCAGTTGCGGGGTGTAGCCCTCGTCGATGAAGACCGACTCGGCGTCGCCGAGGTGTTCCACCGCCGCGGCGGCGATCCGTCGCTTCTCCACGACCATCCGGGTGGCCCGGGTCTCCAGGGTCGTCTCGAAGCGGGCCGTCTCCACCGGGTACGCCCCGCCGTGGGTGCGGCGCACCAGCCCCTGCTGGGCCAGCAGGCTCAGGTCACGTCGGACGGTTTCCGGCGCCACGCCCAGGTCGGCGGCGAGCTTACGCACGTCGACGTCACCCTGACGGCGAGCCAAGGTGAGGATGTGCTGCCGGCGCTGGGTCGGGTCCACCTGCACACCTCCGTTCGGCTCGGGTGCTTTTTTGTAACACCGATGAACGGCAGGTGACCCCGGTCACCTGCCGTTCAATCCAGTGGATTTGGTGACCGGCTTCCACCGCCGAACGGGCAGCCCATATCCGTCACGGCCGGCAAACCGGCGCAAATACCTTGCCCGTTTCGTGGCACTGCCTGCCCGACCGGTACCCGCGCTGCCCGCTCGGGCAGGGACCGGTCATCCCGGTGCCGCTCCGTTGTCGACCAGCCGGAACCGCGTGGTCAGTGGTGCGTCGCCCAGCTCCTCCAGGATCAGGCCACGGGTCGGTGAGTTCTGCAGGTACGCCGACTGGCTGCTGATCGCGTACGTCGGCGCGCCGCCGCGCTGCCCGTCCCGGACGATGGTGAACTGCTGCCTCGGTTCCTCCGGCGCACAGGTGGCCGCCACCACCCGCAGCGGCTGGCTACCCGACGACCGCACCTCCCAGCAACTGTCGGTCGGTTCGCCGCCCCGCTCGGCGGCCCGGACCAGATAGGTGCCGGGCCCCTGCGGTGTGACCACGAACAGCTGGCGGCCCTCGTCGCCGTCGACCTCGGCGAGGCGACCGTCGGCGAGCAGGGAGAGCCCGCCGCTCTGCTCGGCCGCCCGGACGATCGTCACCTGCCGCCGCCCCGACAGCAGCGGATCGTTGCTCGGCGGACCGGACGTGCCGGCCGCGTCGGGAGTCGCCGACGCGGCCGCCGGCGGTGTCGTCGGGCCGGCCGGGCCGACGGGGAGGGAGTCCGAGCCCCCGGTGGGACGGGCCAGGACCGCGCCGGCACCGAGCAGACCGACGAGTACGACGCCCAGGGCGGCGGAAGCGGTACGTCGGCGGCGGCGACGGGTGTCGCCCCGACGTCGGATGTCGACGGCGGCCGGCACCCTCCCCTGCCGGCCATGCCCGGCCAACGCCCGCAGGGCCTCGTCGAGACGCGGCTCAGGACCCATGACTGCCTCCCCCGCCGGTGGTCTCGTATGCGTCGTCGCTCAGGTGCGCGGCGAGGGCCCGGCGTCCCCGGGCGAGCCGCGTCTTGACGGTGTTCACGTTGCTGCCGATCTCCGCCGCGATCTCGGTCACGCTCAGCCCGACCAGGTGGTGCAGGACCACCACCCGCCGCTGCTCGGCGGAGATGCGTCGCAGCGCCGACACCACCGCCACGTGATCGACCGAGGTCGGCTCGACCTGCTGGCCGGCCATCTCCCGGCGGTGGGCACGGAGCCGGTTCACCGTCTTGCGCCAGGCGCTCACCGCGATCCGGTACGCGACCCGGCGCACCCACGCCTCCGGGCTGTCGCACTCCCGTACCGACGCCCAGCGGTCCCACGCTCTGGCGTACGCCTCCGCCACCGCGTCCTCGGCCTCGGCCCGGCTGCCGGTCATCGCCGCCAGGTGGCCCAGCACCCGCTGCGCCGACGCCGAGTAGAAGGCGTCGAACTCCTCAGCGTCGCGTTTCACTCACGTTCCCACCCGTACTGTCGCTGCTTGTCGTGGCCTGGCGGTCACGCCCCCGGGACCGGTGCCCGGGGGGCGTGACCGCGCCCTACCTCCGGGGTGCCGGTCCGGTGTCGGTGAACCGGAAGCTACTCGCCGGCGGGGCATCCCCCAACTCCTCCATGATCAGGCCGGATCGTGCGGAGTTCCGCAGGTAGGCCCACCGGTTGCTGATCAGGTACTCGCGGGGACCACCGTCGGCCACGGCGGTGATCTCGAAACGCTGGGCGGGGTCGTCGGCCCGGCAGACGGCGCCCCGTACGTGGAGCGGCCGGGTGTCGCCCGGGTTGCGCACCTGCCAGCAGACCGGCTGCCCGGCGCCGCCACCGTGGTACGCCTTGACGAGGAACTGTCCCGAACCCACCGGCGTCGGTACGAACACCTGTCGGCCCCGGTCGTCGTCCACCTCGGCCAGCCGGCCGCCGTCGAGCAGCGCCAGCCCCGACTCGAAGGCACCGACCCGGACCATGGTGATCCGACGCTTGCCGGACAGCAGCGGGTCCGCCGCCACTGTGGGCGGTGGCGTTGCTGCCACCCCCGACGGGGCGTCCACGGGCGGCGGCGTCCGTCCCGCTGCCACCCCCGCCGGAGCTTCCACGGGCGTCGCCGCCTCGCGCGCCGGCCCGTCGCCGGAGGCCGGACCCATGGTGTATACCGCGACGGCGGTGCCGGTCAGCACCACCAGGCCCGCAGCGGCGAGCCACCTACCCAGCGACACGATTCCTCCCGAGCTGGTCGGCACCGAGGCCAGCCGCCGGGTGGCGGGTGGCGGGTGATCCTCGGTCGATTCAGCGGGATGACGCGTACCGGCGGCGGAAGGTTTCACGGCTCGGCCGGATCTCTCACCTCAGACTCGGCGCGGCCGACAGGCTGGGGCCCGGCGCGGCCGGCGGGGTACCTGTCGGCGCGGCGCGGTCGGCCGTCAGCTCAGTTTGACCAGGCGCATGCCGGTGCGGATCAGGACCACCGCGCCACCGGCGGCCATGACCAGGCCGACGCCGGGCATCAGTTGCCCCCAGGCGCCGGTGCTGGCGCTGAGGCTGATCAGGCGGGCCACCTGCCATCCGACGATCGCGGCGACGACCAACCCGGGGATCAGGCTGTGCGCGATGGCCACCTTGCGGTACGGCAGCAGGGCACCGGCGACGGCCAGGAACGCCATGCTCAACGTCCAGAGACCGGGACCGGCCGCGCCGGAGAGCGAGCCGAACGGCGTGATGACCCAGGGCAGCAGCGAGCCGACAAGCGCGAGCACGCCGCCGACGATCATGCCGAGACTGCCGGCGTGGAAGACGCGCCGGCGAACCGGGGCGGCGGTGGATGCGGTGTCGGCCATGTCCGGATGCTAGGCGCTCCGCACCGTTGATCGAACGGGCCGATCGGTGAGCGGTCGGGCGGGGTCGGTGGGCGGACAGGCCGGGCCCGCGAAAACCGCGAAACGGGACGATTTCGCGCTCCGGTTCGCCCCACTCGACCGTTCGCGGGGTCCAACAGACCGCTCAGCGACCCGAGGCCGCACCTGACGGATCAACTCTTGCCTGGCCAGGCTGCATCACGTTCGCTTCCCAGACCAAAGGTGTGACCGACCGCACAACCACGTCGAGCAGTACGGCGACGCGGCTGGGCGGGTCGGGCCACGGCACCAGCACCGCGTCACCACCAACCGGGCGCCGTGTCGCAGGCCCCTCGCCGGATCTACCGGTTCCATACCGACTAGGAGGCTCCAGACATGACCGAGGTAACCCCCGATAAGGAGACCCGTGGCGGTGAACCGCCACCGGCGGCACCACCACCGGCTTCCCCGCCGGACAACAGCTGGCGCAAAGAGTACTGGAGCCGCAATCTGCGGCTCATGGTGATTCTCCTGGCCATCTGGTTCGTTGTCTCGTTCGGCTTCGGAATCCTGCTCGTCGAACCGCTCAACAACATCGTCATCGCCGGATTCCCACTCGGGTTCTGGTTCGCCCAGCAGGGATCGATCTACGTCTTCGTGATTCTGATTTTCGTGTACGCGAAGATGATGGATCGCCTCGACAACCAGTTCGGTGTTGACGAGCAGGAGACCGAGGGGGCTGGCAAATGAGTCAGATCCAGATCTGGACCCTCGTCTTCATCGTCGGCTCGTTCGCCGTCTACCTCTACATCGCCTGGCGCAGCCGCGTGAAGGAGACCGCCGGCTTCTACGTCGCCGGCCAGGGCATCCCCACCATCGCCAACGGTGCGGCTGTGGCCGCCGACTGGATGTCGGCGGCGTCGTTCATCTCGATGGCCGGCCTGATCGCCTTCCTCGGCTCCGACGGCACCATCTACCTGATGGGCTGGACCGGCGGCTATGTGCTGCTGGCCCTGCTGATCGCCCCCTACCTGCGTAAGTGGGGCAAGTTCACGGTGCCCGAGTTCGTCGGCGACCGGTACTCGGAAACCGTGCGCACCATCGCCGCGGTGGCCGCGATCATCATCTCCTTCACCTACGTGGTCGGGCAGATGCGCGGTGGCGGCATCGTCTTCAGCCGGTTCCTGAAGCTGGACGTGACCCAGGGCGTCATCCTCGCCGCCGTGATCATCGGCTTGTACGCGGTGCTCGGCGGCATGAAGGGCATCACCTGGACCCAGGTGGCGCAGTACACGGTGCTGATCGTCGCCTATCTGATTCCCGCCTTCGCGGTGGCGCAGCAGATGACCGGATTTCCGGTCCCACAGGTGTCGTTCGGGCAGATCCTCGCCGAACTCGACGCGATCAGCGTCGAGATGGGCTTGAACCAGTACACCGAGGCGTTCGCGGCCCGGCCACAGATCGACGTGTTCCTGGTGACGATGGCGCTGATGATCGGCACCGCCGGTCTACCGCACGTCATCGTCCGGTTCTACACGACGAAGACCGTACGCGGTGCCCGCTACTCGGCGTTCTGGGCGCTGTTCTTCATCGCCCTGCTCTACACCACCGCCCCGGCGGTGGGCGCCTTCACCAAGCTGAACCTGCTCCAGGACGTCAACGGCGTCTCGGCCAACGCCCTGCCCAGCTGGATCGAGAACTGGGCGGCGACCGGGCTGGTCACGGTCAGCGACGGCGCGACGACCATCAACACGGTAAGCAACAGCCCGACATCCGGCGCCGACCTGATCGTCAACAACGACATCCTGGTCCTCGCCAGTCCCGAGATCGCCGGCCTGCCGGCACCGATCGTGGGTCTGGTGGCGGCCGGCGGCATGGCCGCCGCGATGTCCACGGCAGCCGGCCTGCTGCTGGTGATCTCGTCGTCGTTCTCGCACGACCTGTACTTCCGCCGGGTCAAGCGCGACTCCACCGACCAGCAGCGACTGCTCGCCGGCCGGATCGCCATGGGCCTCGCGGTGCTGGTCGCCATCTACGCCGGCATCAACCCGCCGGCGTTCGTGGCGCAGGTGGTCGCCTTCGCCTTCGGCCTGGCGGCGTCGACCTTCTTCCCGGCCATCGTGCTCGGCATCTTCTGGAAACGATGTAATGCCACCGGCGCGGCGGCCGGCATGGTGACCGGCCTGATCTTCACCGCCAGCTACATGATCTACACGCTGCCGGTGTTCGGCACCGCGGCCAACCCGCACATCTTCAATATCAGCCCGGAGGGCATCGGCACCATCGGCGCGATCGTCAACTTCGTCGTCACCATCGTGGTGTCGAAGATGACGGCGCCACCGCCGGACGAGATCGTCGAGATGGTGGAGAGCATCCGCTACCCGGCCGCCCGGCGGGAGGTGACCGCCGGCACCGCCGCCGACGCCGCCTGACCCACCTCATATCGAGAATCACCGGTCGCCGGTCCCACCATCGATGATGGGGCCGGCGACCGGCCCGTTCCGGAGGACCTGGGTCCGCTCAAGATCCGCGCAACATCGGGGAACCTGCTGCCCCAGCCCGGCCGGAGGCAGCAGGTTCCCCGATGTTGTCCCCCTCGGCCGGTGTCGCCGTCAGGAGGGGCGTGCTGGGGGCGGTGGGATGTGTGAGGTGTGTTACCGGTGTTGTGGGGAATCAGGTCGGCGGCTGCGGGTTGGAGCCAGGTATGACCGTCGCACCACGATCCGCCCCGGCTCCGGTCCGGCGGGAGACCTCCCGGTGAGCGCCGTCGACGACGCCGCGCCGCCGGCCGCGCTGATGCCGGGCGACCTGATGAGCCGTCGCCAGCGCCTCCGCCTCATTCTCGTCCTCGGCTCGCTGATCGCGGTGGGCCCGCTCACCATCGACATGTACCTTCCGGCGTTGCCCTCGATCGTCGACGACTTCGGCACCACCTCGGCGGCGGTCCAGCTGACGCTCACCGGCACCCTGATCGGCCTCGCCCTCGGACAACTGCTGATCGGTCCGCTCTCCGACGCCGTCGGCCGGCGGACACCGCTGATCGCCGGTACCGCACTGCACATCGTGGCGTCCGTGAGCTGCGCCCTCGCCCCGAACATCACAGTGCTCGGCGCGCTGCGGGTGGTCCAGGGCCTGGGCGCGGCGGCGGCTGCCGTGATCGCCATGGCCGTGGTCCGCGACCTGTTCAGCGGCGCGGCCTTCGCTCAACTGCTGTCCCGCCTGTTGCTCGTGATGGGCGCCGCTCCGATCCTCGCGCCGACCCTCGGTAGCGAACTGCTGCGGTGGACCCAGTGGCGTGGCGTGTTCGCCGCCCTCGCGGTCTTCGGCGTACTGCTGCTGCTGATCGCGATGCTGGGCCTGCCGGAGACGCTGCCACCGCTGCGGCGTCAACGCGGTGGGGTGCTGCCCACCGTCCGGCTCTACGGCGCACTGCTGCGTGACCGCGCCTTCGTCGGGCTGGTGCTGGTGGCCGGGCTGGCCATGGCGGCTCTGTTCGCCTACGTCGGCGGCTCATCGTTCGTCCTGCAGGAGCGGTACGGGCTCGACGAGCAGCAGTTCGGGCTGGCCTTCGGCGCCGGGGCGGTGGGGCTGATCGCGGCCACCCAGGGCAACGTACGGCTGCTGCGTCGCTGGTCCCCGCAACGAATCCTGGTGACCGCCCTGATCGTGGGCTCCGCCGCCAGCGTGCTGCTGCTCGGCCTCGCCGCGACCGGGATCGGCGGCCTGCCGGCCCTGCTCGCGTCGCTCTGGGTGGTGCTCGCGGCGGCCGGCCTGGCGCTGCCGAACGCTCCCGCGCTGGCCCTGACCCGACACGGCGAGGCGGCCGGCACCGCCTCCGCTCTGCTCGGCGCGGTGCAGTTCGGCATCGGGGCGGTGGCCGCTCCGCTGGTGGGCGTGCTCGGCACCGGTGCCGTGGCGATGGCCCTGGTGATCGCCGGCGGAATGGTCTCGGCCCTGCTCGTGCTCGTCGTGGTGGTCCGCCCCGGCCAGCTGGCCGTGCCGGAGCCGGTGGAGGCGATGGCCGTCGCCGCCCACTGAGGACTCCCGGCACGGCGCTCCGGTGTCGGTGGGTTGCACTACCGTGCGGCGGCGTGAGCGTAGTCCAGACGTACCGGTATCTCGCCCCCTCCACCCTCGCGCAGCGATCACTCGCCCTGCAGACCAGCGGCGGTCCCGCGCCGAATCCCCGCTTCTTCACCGGTTTTCTCACCACTGGGCAGGCAGCCGCGGTGGGTCTGCTGGCGGTGGCCGAGGTGGCCCGCACCCGCTACCACCGGCCGGTCAGCCCGGCCAGCCTCGACCCGGTGGTCACCGGCAGCCGCGACCGGCTCCGCTTCGAATCATTCTCCGGCTGCTGCGGGGTGTACGCGCGGCTCGACGTGCTGCCCACCGGGCTCGACGGTGACGTGTCCGAGCACGGCACCACGAACGTCGACGTGAACACCCCGCTGCGCGAGGCACTGGCCCGGGTCGGTGGTCTGGATCCGCTGCACCTGTCGGTCGGTCCCGACGATCTCACCGTCTCCACACTGGACGGTGCGGTGGTGGAGAAGAAGGTGCCGCTGCCGGCGCGCTGGCTGCGCGGCTTCGCCGAGGTTCAGGTCCTCGCGGCCCGCTTCGAGCCTCGGGCGGAGCTGCCGGCCGCCGAGGCCAGCGCCTTCCTGCGCCGGCTACCCAGGGGCAGCGAACGGTCGGTGCTCTGGGTGGTACCGGCCGGCCGGTCCCTGCGGCTGACCTCCCGACCCGTTCCCGGAGCGGTCTGCCTGGCCGGGGCCGGCCGACTGGTCGCGCTGCAACCGATGCTGCGCTTCGCGAAAACCCTCCGGGTGTACGGGCCGACGGTGCCTCCCGGCGCCGCCCCGGCCCCGAGCGTCTGGGAACTGGACACCGGCGCGCTGCGGCTGTCGCTGACCCTCTCCCCCGAGCCGTATCGGGGTTTCTCCGGCGAGGGGGCCGCTCTCGCCGCGCTCGCCGGAGACGATGTCGTCGACGACGCCGACCTCATCTCCGCCCTGCTCTCCTGGGATCCGACCATCGAGCCCGACCGGCTGGCCGAGCAGGCCGGCATCGACGCGGAGCGGGTCCGGGGCGCACTGGCCCAGCTCGGCACCGCCGGTCGGGTCGGCTACGACGTGGCCGAGGCGGCGTACTTCCACCGGGTGATGCCGTACGACGCCGGCCGGGCCGAGCGGGACAACCCCCGGTTGGTCGGTGCGCGGGCGTTGCTCGACGCCGAGGCGGTGCAGCTCGACGGCACGGCAGCGACGGTACGCAGCGGGGACCAGGTGTACCGGGTCCGCCAGCTCCCCGACGGCGGGCTGACCTGCACCTGCCCCTGGTGGGCGAAACACCGGGGGCAACGCGGGCCGTGCCGGCACGCCCTGGCCACCCGGATGCTGGCCGCCGAGCGGGTCGAGGAGCGGGTGTGACGCGGCCGGTGCAGAGCACCGTACGTCGTCGGCGGGAGTTGGCGGCCGGCGGCACGAGCGACCTGTTCGACCTGGTGAGCAGCGGTGACGCCGATTCGGTCGCGGCGGCGCTGGAGGGCTTGCCGGAGCAGCGCCGCCGGGAGATCGGCGTGGAGCTGACCGCCTGGTTCAAGCAGCAGCGGGACACCTGGTGGGCGGCCGGCACCGGGACCGCCCTGGCGGTCGCCGTGGTCGGCTGCCTGCCCACCGCAGCTCAGGCCGCGGCGATCCTCGGTCGTCCCTCGGTCAACCCGCACGGTCGGCGCGCGGCCGAGCTGATCCGTCGAACAGCGCAGGAGCGGGGTGTCGACTGGCTCGTCGACCTGGCCCACCGGATCGCCGCTCGGTTCCGTCAGGACACCTGGGTGGGCCGGTGGCATTTCATCGCCGCGCTGCTGCACGCCGAGGGGGGCGCGCCACCCACCGACGACCGGTGCGTGCAGCTGTGGTTGACCGGGGTCGAGGCCCCCGACCGGTTCCACCAGGGCCAGCCGGCGCCGGTGGTCGACCGGCTGCGCGACGATCCGTTCCTGGCCGCCATGCTGCCCCGGCTGTTCGAGGTGGACGGCATCGGCGTGCAGATGATGTTCGTCGCCCCCCACGACAACTGGGACGAGCACGGTCAGCCCGCCCTGCCGGCCGCCCTGGCCCAGCTCGCCACCGAGGGGGTGGTCGACCGGATGATGCTGCTCGACGGTTCGATCAGTCGGCTGCTGCGCGGCGACCGGCCCGCCGCGCTGCGCGCCTTCACCACCCTGCTCGACCAGCTCGCGCCGACCCCCGCCGAGGTCACCGCCCGGGTCACCGATTACCTGCGGCTGCTCGTCGACGCTCCCGCGCCGGTGGCCACCATGGCCCAGAAGGCGCTGCGGAAACTGCCCGAGCTGGAGCTGGAGCCGATCCTCGACGCCGCCCGGCAGATGCTCACGCGACCCGACAAGACACTCGTCAGGACCCAGCTCACCTGGCTCGACCAACTCGCCCGCCAGCACCGGGACCGGGCCGCCGAGATCGGCGAGGTGATCGCGGTGGCCGCCGACCATCCGGCGGTGGAGCTGCGGGAGCGGGCGGCGGCTCTGGCGGCCCGGCACGGTGTCGAGCCGGCACCGGTCATCCCGGCGCTGACCCGGCCACGCGGCGACGACCTGTCCCCGCCCGCGCCGCCCGCACCGGCCTCCGGCCCGATCAACGACGTGGACGAGTTGACCGAGGAGGTCGCCGCCCTGCTGGGCACGCCGTACGAAGGGGCACCCCTGGAGCGGATCCTCGACGGGCTGGTCCGGCTCACCGCAGCCGACGGGCCCCGGGTACGCGCCGCACTCGACCCGGTGATCGAGCGGCGGCACTGGTCGTGGGCGAACGAGCACCGCTGGGATCCGCTCTGTCTCTGCGAGACGGTGGTCGAGGTGCTCGGCAGTGCCGGCGTCAGCCGCACCGACCGGCGGCGGGAGCGGTGGGAGAAACTGCTGAAGGCGGTACATCGGCCCGACGCGGTGCCGGAGCTGGCGGTCACCGATCCCAAGGTGCCGCCGATCCACCGGCTGTTGCGTGCCCGGCTGGCCGAGATCGGCGCGTACCTCGACGAGCCGGGACAGTTCGGCCTGCTGGCACTGCCCACCTCGACCAACGGTCTGCTCGACCCGATGGCCCTCCTGGAACGGCTCACCGCGCTGGGTCACCGGGAGCCGGGCCACTGGGATCTCACCCAGGCGCTGCTGCGGTTGCCAGCCGACGTCGACGAGTCAGTCGCCGCGAAGGCGGCGGCGCTCGGCACCGCAGCCGGCCAACGGCTCGCCGGCTGGCTACGCGACGGCGGCCTGCCACAGCCGGTCATCCGGTCCCGCACCGTCACCCGAGACCCGCGCCGGGGCAACCGCCACTGGGAGTGGGCGTACATGCCGGCCGAGCGCATCCTGGTCGAGCTGGCACCACCCACCGGCACGATCGACCGCTACGGGCTGCTCACCGCGCCGGCCACCCCGCTCGGCGGCGACCACTCCGGCTGGGTGCACCTGTGGCCGTCGCTGCTGCCCAGCCACCGCGGTGCGGTCACCGCGTACGCCCTGCCGCTGGTCGCCGGTGCCGCGGACATGGACGAGCGCGGCGGCGCGACGGTGCTGCCCCTGCTCGCGGAGGTCGGTGGCCCTGGCGGGGTGGCTCTCGACCTGGCGGTGGCCTACGGGCTCGCTGCCCGGCACGGCCCGGACCGGGTGGCGACGGTGGATGCGCTGCTCGCCCTCGCCGCCGCCGGTGACTTCGACGCCGCCGGCACCGGGGAGCAGCTCGGCACGCTGGCCGCCCGGCAACTGGTGAAGCTGTCCCGGGTCGTCGAACCGCTGCGCGACGCCGCGCAGGCTGGCGCGCCGCTGACCGTGTGGCGGCTGCTGGCCGCCGCGCTTCCGGCGGTGCTGGCCGCGCCCACGCCACCGCGTGGCGTGCCGGATCTGCTGACCCTGGCAGCGGAGACGGCCACCACGACGGGCGTCCGGATCGACGTGCCCGGCCTGGCCGACCTCGCCGGGCGGAGCGGCTCCAGCCGCGTGGTCACCGAAGCCCGCCGCCTGCACAAGGCCCTGTCCGAGACCTGACGTACCGGTACGCCACCCCGGACCTACCGAACCTCGCGTGGTCCGCTGACACGGTGAATCTTGGTCCGTGAGCACCCTCCTGGGGGCGCTCACGGACCAAGATTCCTACGGCGCGAGGTGGGTCAGGCGACCGAGGTGGGGAAGCGGTGCCAGACGCGGTGGTCGGCCATGAGTTGCTGGACGGCGGTCAGGACGTCGCTGGCGGAGTCGCCGGTGACCACGCCGGGTGTGTCGGCGACGCCGACCTGCTCCAGCACCGTGACGCCGCTGCCCCACGCGCCGATGGCCTTGGCGTGCCGCCAGCACTCCTCGACCATCAGCAGGACCCGGGGGTCGACGGCGGTCGAGCTGGCCGCGCCCGCCTTGGCGTCGCGGGCCGGCATCGCGTCCGGGGCCGGCGCGGGCGCCGAGGCGAGCAGGAGCGCGTCGAGTTCGACCGAGCGGCCGGTGGCGAAGCTGCGTTGCGCGGGCAGGTCGCCGATGGTTCCGCCGTGCGGCGCGATCAGCAGTGGCACCATGTCGGCGGCGAAGACCGCCTCGCGGACCGCCCGGACGCTGTCCAGGTCGACCTCGGGGTCGACGACGATGCCCACCATCCGCCCGTCGGCCGGCCACTGCCGGCCCACCTGGGACAGCGCGGGGCTGGGCTCGACGTCGGCCACCGGCACTGTCGGCTCCGGCGCGGGCAGACCGAGGCCGGTGGCGACCTGGGCGCAGAGCACCGGGTCGATGTTGGCCAGGCACTGGAGCTGCCGCTCCTTGATCGCCTGGTGGTAGCACTTGCCCAGCTCGAAGGTGTACGCCCGGATGATGTGTTCCCGCTCGACCGGGGACATGCTCAGCCAGAACAGGCGGGCCTGGCTGAAGTGGTCGTCGAACGAGGCCGGGTTGGCGCGCATCTTGGGGGCCTGCGCCACCTGCACCGGCACGTCGACGAACGCGTCGTCGTCCGCGCCGGCCGGGAACGGGTTGCCACCGTCCAGGGAGTTCGGCCGGTACGGTGCCACGCCCGCGTGGACGGCCTGCTGGTGGAAGCCGTCGCGCAGCATGTCGTTGACCGCAGCGTGCGGCCGGTTGATCGGGATCTGCGCGAAGTTCGGCCCACCCAGGCGGGTCAACTGCGTGTCGACGTACGAGAAGAGCCGTCCCTGGAGCAGCGGGTCGTTGGTGACGTCGATGCCCGGCGGCAGGTGCCCCACGTGGAAGGCGACCTGCTCGGTCTCGGCGAAGAAGTTCGTCGGCGTGCGGTTCAGCGTGAGCTTGCCGACCGGCTGCACCGGTGCGAGTTCCTCCGGCACGATCTTCGTCGGGTCGAGCAGGTCGATGCCGGCGAAGGTCTCCTCCGGCGTGTCGGGGAAGACCTGAAGGCCGAGTTCCCACTCGGGGAACGCGCCGGCCTCGATGGCGTCGTAGAGGTCACGTCGGTGGAAGTCCGGGTCCATGCCGCCGAGCAGCTGGGCCTCCTCCCAGACCAGCGAGTGCACGCCCAGCTTCGGCTTCCAGTGGAACTTGGCCAGCACCGTCTCGCCCGCCGCGTTGACCAGCCGGAAGGTGTGGACGCCGAAGCCCTCCATGGTCCGGTACGAGCGGGGGATGCCCCGGTCGGACATGTTCCACATGGTGTGGTGCTGGGCCTCGGTGTGCAGCGAGACGAAGTCCCAGAAGGTGTCGTGCGCGCTCTGGGCCTGCGGGATCTCACGGTCCGGATGCGGCTTGCCAGCGTGGATGATGTCGGGGAACTTGATGGCGTCCTGGATGAAGAAGACCGGCATGTTGTTGCCGACCAGATCGAAGGTGCCCTCGTCGGTGTAGAACTTCGTGGCGAAGCCCCGGGTGTCGCGGACGGTGTCGGCCGAGCCCCGGGAACCGAGCACCGTGGAGAAGCGGACGAAGACCTCGGTGGTCCGCCCCTTCTTCAAAAAGCCCGCCCGGGTGACGGCCTCAGCGGTGCCGTACGCGGTGAACTCGCCGTGCGCGCCCGCCCCGCGGGCGTGCACCACCCGCTCGGGGATCCGCTCGTGGTCGAAATGGGTGATCTTCTCCCGCAGGTGGTGATCCTGGAGCAGGACGGGCCCGCGCGGGCCGGCCTTGAGGGAATGGTCGGTGTCCCGTAGCCGCGCACCCTGCGCGGTGGTGAGGAAGGTGCCCTGCTGACCGTTGGCGGTGGCCGGCGCGCCGGTCTCGGCGCCGGTCGGCGTACGGGTCTGCGGGGCACCCTGCTCGGGTTTCGGTGGCAGCGGCTCGTGCGGCGTCGTCGGCTCGTCGAGCGTCGGCGGAGCGCTGCCCGGCGCACCGGGCACCTGCGGGGTGAGGGCGTCGGTCACCTTCTCCGCCGCGGCCTCCACGACATTCCTTACCGCCTCGGCGGGGTTGCGGGCGTTCATCTTGACAGGTACCTCCCTGGGGCACGAGAGCCAGATGGCCAGGGCGGTACCCGGGGAAGACCGAGCAAAACGGAGCGAATGGCGCGGATGTGGGTATCTTCGATCACTCCGGCCGCAGTTGCTCGTAGTACGCCTTCATCGGCGGGTGGTAGTCGTCGAACGACGGCAACGCCGTGTCGTCGCGGGCGGCCACCAGACAGTCGAGGTAGTACTCCCAGCCCGGCCCCACCTCACCGATGCCATCGGCGTCGTCGAGGTGGTGGACGAAGCGCAGCTCGGTCCGCTCGCCGTGGGAGGTCAGCAGCAGCTCCAGCACCCAGTGGCCGTACTCGTCGCGCATGGAGACGGCAAGCCGCCGGGGTGGCTCACACGCGTCGATCCGCAGATCTGACCAGGGCGCTTCCTCCTCCAGAGCCATCTGCACCCGGATGGTGCGGCCGGGCCCGGCGTCGCCCTCCCACGGGCCGAACCATCGTGCCGTGCGTTCCGACTCGGTGAGGCTGGCCCACACGTCGTCGATGGGGGCGGGGAACGTACGGGTTAGGACCAGGTCCATGCCGTTCTCGGTGCCGAAGAGTCGGCCGGTCGGTACGTGGGTCATGCGGTGCGCTCCTGTGTGGCGGGTGGCGAGTCGCCGGATCGGCGGTCGCGGCGGGCACGGTAGACCTCGGTCTCCAGGGCGTCGAAGCGACGTTCCCAGAGCGCGGTCCGGGTGAACGGGGTCAGCCACCGGACCAACTCGGCGAGCCGGGTCGGATCCAGTTCGTAGAACCGCTGGCGGCCGACGACGGTGTCGCGGACCAGGCCGCAGTCGCGCAGCACGCGCAGGTGTCGGCTGATCGCCGGACGGCTGATCTCGAACTCCTCGGCGATCCGTCCGGCCGGCAGCTGACGCTCGCGCAGTAGTTCGAGGATGCGCCGCCGCACCGGGTCCGCGATCGCGGCGGCCACGTCGTCCACCGTCAAAGCGTAACCTATGGGTTACGCTTTCGGAGCCCAGGCAGCGGGCCGCAGCCTCCCAGAATTCGTCCTCGCACCGCCCGAACTAGTGCAAAGGTGGCAGAGACAGAGCTGATTCATGGTCGGGAGATCTGATGCGGATCGGATACAAGCTGTCCAGTGAGGGCTTCGGGCCAAACGAGATCATCCGGCAGGCGGTGCGCGCCGAGCAGGTGGGGTTCGACTTCGTCGAGATGAGTGATCACTTCCACCCCTGGCTGGACAGCCAGGGTCACTCGTCGTTCACCTGGACGGTGCTCGGGGCGATCGCCGCCCGGACCGACCGGCTCGAACTGGCGACCGGGGTCACCTGCCCGAGCGTGCGCTACCACCCGGCGATCATCGCTCAGGCCGCCGCCACACTCGCCCTGGTCTCCGACAACCGGTTCACCCTCGGCGTCGGCGCCGGCGAGCGCCTGAACGAACACGTCGTCGGCCAGGGCTTCCCAGGGGCGCGGGGGCGACACGAACGGCTCCGCGAGGCGCTAGAGATCATCCGACTGCTCTGGTCCGGCGGCTACCGGTCGTACGAGGGGAAGCATCTTCAACTGGACGATGCCCGCGTGTTCGACCTGCCCGATGAACTGCCCGTCATCGCCGTCGCCGCCAGCGGCGAGGCGTCCGTGACCATCGCCGCAGAACTCGGCGACGGCTTGTTCGCCACCGAGCCCGAAGCCGACCTCGTGCAGACGTACCAGCGACTCGGCGGACAGGGGCCACGCTACGCCGAGGTGCCACTGGCCTGGGCGCCCGACGAGCAGCAGGCCGTGCGGGCGGCCTGGGAGACCAGCCGCTGGGCGGTCACCGGCTGGAAGGTGATGAGCGAACTGCCGAACCCGGTTAACTTCGACGCGGCTTCGCGCACCGTCACCGAGGACGACATCCGGCAGCAGTTCGCCGTCGGTCCCGACCCGGACGTGCACGTCCAGGCCGTGCGGACGTACGTCGACGCGGGCTTCGACCACATCGTGCTGCAGAACGCCGGTCCCGACCCCGACGGCTTCCTCGACTTCTTCCAGGACGTTCTCGCCACCCGGCTGCGGTCCCTCGGCTGACCTGCGCACCGGCCGGCATCGGCCGGTGTGGCGAGCATTGACACCGCCGACAGTGACGTGATGTGCTCCCAGCGTAGCGATAATGACAACCGTGATCGTTACCTGAGGAGGAGCATGTCTCTCACCGTGCCGCCGAGCCTGCTGCGGGCCGCCGAGTCCGGCCCCGTCGATGACGAGGACTTCGTGGCCTGTGTCCGCGAGTCGCTGCCGTACGCCTGGCAGACGGTCAGTCGGGTGGCGTCGGAGCTGGCGTCCTCCGACGCCGAGTTCGCCGACAACGAGGTGCCCCCGCCGAGCGAGGCGGAACGGGGCCAGCTGTTGCGGGCGTTGGCCAGTGACGCCATCCGGTCCAGCCTGGAGCGCCACTTCGGCATCAAGCTCGCCTTCCAGAACTGCCACCGGGTCGCGGCGTTCCGGCCGTCCGCCGTCGACTCCGACACCTACCGCCGGTTCATCTCGATGCGGGGCCAGCTGCTCAACCAGTCCCCCGAGCTGCGTGACTGCTGATCCGAGCGGGGCCCGGCGGGCCGGCGGGCGCGCGAGTGCGCACCTGTTCCTGCTCGCCGGGCAGCGCCCCGGCGACTCGCACGCCGAGGCGCTGGCGACCGCCCACCGGTACGGTCGCGCGGCCGAGGCGACCGGCTTCGCCGGGGTGTGGATCGCCGAGCACCACTTCATCTCCTACGGCGTCTGCCCGTCGGCGATCACCTTCGCCGCACACCTCCTCGGGGCCACCCGCCGCATCGAGGTGGGCACCGCCGCGTGCATCCTGTCCAACCGACACCCGGTGGCGTTGGGCGAGGAGGCGGCGCTGCTGCACGAACTGTCCGGTGGGCGGTTCCGGCTCGGCGTCGGTCGGGGTGGCCCCTGGGTGGATCTGGAGGTCTTCGGCACCGGGACGGAGCGGTTCGCGGGCGGGTTCCATGACGCGCTGGAGCTGTTGACCCGGTGGCTGTCCGGGCAACCGACGGTGGCCGGGAACCATCGCTTTCCGTTTCGTGCCGTGCCGGTGGTGCCGCGACCGCGTGGCCGGCTGCCCGTCTGGGTCGCGGCGACCTCGACCGGCACGGTCGAGGTCGCCGCCCGGCACGGCCTGCCGCTGTTGCTCGGCCTGCACGCCGACCTCGCCGAGAAGGCGGAGTTACTCGACCGCTACGCGCGGACGGCCGAGGCCCACGGCAAGAATTCCGCCGGCATCGAGCATGCCAGCGCCCACCTCGCCCAGGTGGCGGAGACCGACGCGGCTGCGCGTCTTGCGGTCACCACCGGGCTTCCCCCACTGCTGGCCGGCGCCCGGGAGTACGTCCGTCTGGATGGCGCACCAGCGGGGCAACGGGACCCGGCCGGCTACGTCGAGCATTTGATCGACATTCATCCGGTGGGTGCGCCCGACCGCTGCCGACAGGCGGTCGCCCGGGCCGCCGCGTTGCCCGGGGTACGCCATCTGCTGTTCATGGTAGAGGCCGGCGGCGGACCCGAGATCGGCCTGGCCAACATGCGTCGGCTGGCCACCGACGTGCTCGACCTCGCCCCGGCCGGCGATCCTCAGCCGCTCACGCCGACCTCGGCGAGTCAGGCGGCGGGTTCGGCGTCGGACGGCGAAGCGACCCGCTACCATGCGATTCATGGAAACGATTTCCGTTAGCATTTCGGTGGAGGGACGCCGATGAAGATCGCCTTCGTCGGAAAGGGTGGCAGCGGCAAGACCACCCTCGCCGCGTTCCACGCCCGCCACCTGAGCGCCGCGGGACGCCCGGTACTGGCCATCGACGCCGACATCAACCAGCACCTCGCGGTGGCTCTCGGTGGCCCGGCCGCCGTGGGCACGATGCGGCCGTTGAGTGAGCACCTGCCAGCAATCAAGGAGTACCTGCGCGGCGACAACCCGCGCATCCGCTCGGCCACGCAGATGGTGAAGACCACCCCACCGGGGCGGGGCTCGCGGCTGCTCCGGGTGGCGGAGGAGAACCCGATCTACGCGGAGTGCGTCGGCACCGTCGGTGGCGTACGACTGGCGGCAACCGGCGAGTTCAGTGCCGAGGATCTGGGGGTGGCCTGCTACCACTCCAAGGTCGGCGCGGTGGAGTTGCTGCTGAACCACCTGCTCGACGGCCCCGGCGAGTACGTGGTGGTGGACATGACCGCCGGTGCCGACTCCTTCGCCTCAGGGCTGTTCACCCGCTTCGACCGCACCTTCCTGGTCTGCGAGCCGACCGTGCGCAGCGTCAGCGTCTATCGCCAGTACGCCGGCTACGCCCGCGACTACGGGGTGGCCCTGTCGGTGATCGGTAACAAGGTCGAGGACGCCACCGATGTGGAGTTCCTCCGCGAGCACGTCGGCGCCGACCTGCTGACCTGGATGAGCCGGTCGGCCTACGTGCGCCGCGCCGAGCGCGGCACGGTCGGCCCGCTGGACGACCTGGAGGAGCCGAACCGGGCCGTGCTGAGCCTGATGGCCGACGCCGTCGACGGCACCACCCAGGACTGGACAGCGTTCACCCGGTGGGCCCACGAGTTCCACCGACGCAACGCCGAGGCGTGGGCCAACGAGCGCGCCGGAATCGACCTCACCACGCAGATCGACCCGGACTTCCGGATGGGACCGGCCGCGCTGGCCGGCGCGGTCTCCCACGCCTGAGGCACCGCGCTGTCGGGCCGGCTCGCGTCGTGCCCGGCGGCCCGTCGCGTTTGTTCCAACCTGGTTAACGTCACCTGCCGCGTACGCGACAGGTCTGGCGCCGGGCGCGACATCTTGCGACGCTGGTGATCGTGTATGACTACGACCTGTTGGTGCTGGGCTCCGGACCCAGCGGTCAGAAGGCCGCCATCGCCGCCGCGAAGCTTGGCCGGCGGGTCGGCCTGGTGGAGCGGCGCGACATGCTCGGCGGGGTGTGCATCAACACCGGCACCGTGCCCTCCAAGACCCTGCGCGAGGCCGTGCTCTACCTGACCGGCCTCAGTCAGCGAGACCTCTACGGCAGCAGCTACCGGGTCAAGGACGAGATCACGGTAAGCGATCTGGCCGCCCGGACCCAGCACGTCATCAACCGGCAGACCGATGTCATCCGCAACCAGTTGGCCCGCAACCGGGTCGCGATCATCACCGGCACCGGGCGGTTCGCCGACGCCCATTCGGTCTGGGTGGACGGCGACTCCGGACGCGAATCCAAGGTCACCTTCGACAAGGCCATCATCGCCGCCGGCACCCGGCCGGCCCGGCCCGACAGCGTCGACTTCGACGACCGGACCATCGTGGACTCCGACGGTGTCATCAACCTCCAGGCCGTGCCCCGCAGCATGGTCGTGGTCGGCGCGGGCGTGATCGGCATGGAGTACGCCTCGATGTTCGCCGCGCTCGGCACGAAGGTCACCGTGGTCGAACGGCGGGAGCGGATGCTGGACTTCTGCGACGAGGAGGTCGTCGAGTCGCTGAAGTACCACCTGCGGGACCTGTCCGTGACATTCCGCTTCGGTGAGGAGGTGGCCTCGGTCGAGAAGCACCAGACCGCCGCGTTGTGTGTCCTCAAGAGCGGCAAGAAGATCGTCGCGGACACCGTCATGTACTCGGCCGGCCGGCAGGGCCAGACCGACGGGCTGGACCTGGCCGCGGCCGGGTTGACCGCGGACCGGCGCGGTCGTATCGAGGTCGACGCGAACTACCGCACCGCGGTGGAGAACATCTACGCCGTCGGCGACGTGATCGGCTTCCCGGCGCTGGCCTCGACGTCGATGGAGCAGGGACGGTTGGCCGCGCAGCACGCCTGCGGCGAGCCGGACCGCCCGATGCACGAGTTGCAGCCGATCGGCATCTACACCATCCCGGAGATCAGCTTCGTCGGAAAGACCGAGGAGGAGCTGACCGACAGCGCGACTCCGTTCGAGGTTGGCATCGCCCGCTACCGCGAACTGGCGCGCGGCCAGATCGTGGGTGACTCGTACGGCATGTTGAAGCTGCTCGTCTCGCCGGAGGACGGTCGACTGCTCGGCGTGCACGTCTTCGGCACCGGCGCCACCGAGATCGTCCACATCGGGCAGACGGTGATGGGCTGCGGCGGCACGGTGGAGTACCTGGTCGACACGGTGTTCAACTACCCGACGCTGGCCGAGGCGTACAAGGTGGCCGCCCTGGACGCGTCCAACAAGATCCGCAACATCACCCGGATCGACGGCTGACACCTCACCCTCAGTAACAGCAGACTCGATCCAGAACAGTCACTTGGCGTGACAGCCACACCCGCCCGGCCACTTACCTCTTTCCGCACTTTGCTCTGCTTCAACCAACGCAGCAGCGACTGAGCTGGGCAAACTCCAGCGGCCGTAGTCGGCCGGCTCGGCGATCAGTCACTTCGTGTAACCGTTGCGTGGGTTGAAGCAGAGTAAAGCAGGCGGGGTGGGAGGTAGGTGGGCGGGGAGGCGGATACGGATGGTGAACGGCCGCGCGGCTGGTGCCTCCGGGTGCCCGTCGCGGTCCCTGGTCCAGCCGCAGCCGGCCAGGGACCGCGACACAGGGCCTAGGCAGCTGCCAGGGCCGGCTCCCGGGTGGGCCGCAGGTGCCGGGCGTACGCGCTGGTGGTGAAGAACGACGGCAGGTCCTCGGCGAGGGCGGTCTCCTCGACGATCCGCGCGGCCTGCTCGGCGCGTTCCCGCTCGACGCCCTCGCGCCCCTCGGTCACCGTGGCCAGTTCCTCGGCGAGCATCGAGCGGACCAGTTCCTCGGTCACCGATCCCCCGCCGGCCAGCGGGGTGCCGTGGTGCAGCCACTGCCACAGCTGGCAGCGGGCGATCTCGGCGGTGGCCGCGTCCTCCATCAGGTTCCACAGCGCCACCGCGCCCGTGCCACCGAGCCAGGCGTCGATGTAGCGCAGCGCCACCGCCACGTTGGCCCGGACCCCCGCCTCGGTGACCTGTCCCGGGGTCTTGTCCACCGAGAGCAGCTCGGCGGCGGTGACAGTCACCTCGTCGCGGCGCCGGTCCAGCTGGTTCGGGCGCTCGCCCAGCACCCCGTCGAAGACCTCCCGGCAGGTCGCCACCAGGCCGGGGTGGGCCACCCAGGACCCGTCGAAGCCGTCGCCGGCCTCGCGCTGCTTGTCCGCCCGCACCTTGCGCAACGCGTCCTCGTTGACCTGCGGGTCGCGGGCCGGGACGAAGGCGGCCATCCCGCCGATCGCGTGCGCGCCACGCCGGTGGCAGGTGCGCACCAGCAGTTCGGTGTACGCGCGCATGAACGGCACGGTCATCGTCACCGCGGCGCGGTCCGGCAGGATGAAGTCCGGCCACTGGCCGAAGTTCTTGATGATGCTGAAGATGTAGTCCCACCGGCCGGCGTTCAGACCCGCCGAGTGCTCGCGCAGCTCGTAGAGGATCTCCTCCATCTCGAACGCGGCGGTGATCGTCTCGATCAGCGTGGTGGCCCGGATGGTGCCCTGTGGCAGCCCGAGGTAGCGCTGGGCGAAGACGAAGATGTCGTTCCACAGCCGCGCCTCGCGGTGGCTCTCCAACTTCGGCAGGTAGAAGTACGGGCCCTTCCCGGCGTCGAGCTGCCGCCGGGCACAGTGGAACAGGTACAGCCCGAAGTCGACCAGGCTGGCCGAGATCGGCCGCCCGTCAACCACGATCCCCTTCTCCACCAGGTGCCAGCCGCGCGGCCGGACCACGATCGTGGCCAACTCGTCGCCGAGCGCGTACCGCTTGCCACGCGCGTCGGTGAAGTCGATCCGGCGGTCCAGCGCGTCGATCAGGTTGAGCTGACCGCCGATGACGTTGTGCCAGGTCGGCGCGGTGGCGTCCTCGAAGTCGGCGAGCCACACCTTGGCGCCGGAGTTCAACGCGTTGATGGTCATCTTCCGGTCCGGCGGCCCGGTGATCTCGACCCGCCGGTCCTCCAGACCGGGCGCGGGCGACGCCACCTGCCAGGTCGGATCGTCGCGGACAGCGGCGGTCTCCGGCAGGAAGTCGGGCAGCTGACCGGTGGCGTAGCGGTCGCGACGGGCCCGGCGGGTGTCCAGCAGGGCCACCCGGCGGGCGGCGAACTCGCTGTCCAGCGCGACCAGGAAGTCCAGCGCCTCGCCGGTGAGGACCTCGTCGAAGCGTTCGGCCATCGGGCCGATGATCTCGTATCTCATGCGAACTGCTCCTCCTCCGTGGAGCCACGCAGCGCGGTGGTCTCGGCGGCCGGGTTGAGCACCGTGCTGATCAGGTCGAAGTAACCGGTACCCACCTCGCGCTGGTGCTTGACCGCGGTGTAGCCGGCCGGCTCGGCCGCGAACTCCCGCTCCTGGAGCGAAACGTACGCCGACATGCCGTCGGCCGCGTAGCCCCGGGCCAGGTCGAACATCGAGTAGTTGAGGGCATGGAAGCCGGCCAGGGTGATGAACTGGAACTTGTATCCCATGTGACCGAGTTCCCGCTGGAACTTGGCGATGGTCGCGTCGTCGAGGTGCTTGCGCCAGTTGAACGACGGCGAGCAGTTGTAGGCGAGCAGCTGGTCCGGGTACTCCTCCTTGATCGCCTCGGCGAAACGCCGAGCGACCTCCAGGTCCGGCGTGCTGGTCTCCATCCAGAGCAGGTCGGCGTGCGGCGCGTACGCCAGGCCACGGGCGATGCACGGCTCGACGCCGTTGCGGACCCGGTAGAAGCCCTCGGCGGTGCGCTCGCCGGTGACGAACGGCTGGTCCCGCTCGTCGACGTCGGTGGTGAGCAGCGTGGCGGCCTGGGCGTCGGTGCGGGCGATGACGACCGATGGCACGCCCGCCACGTCGGCGGCCAACCGCGCCGCTTCCAGGGTGCGGATGTGCTGGCCAGTGGGGATGAGCACCTTCCCGCCGAGGTGACCGCACTTCTTCTCGCTGGCGAGCTGGTCCTCCCAGTGCACGCCGGCTGCGCCGGCCGCGATCATCGCGTTCATCAGCTCGTACGCGTTGAGCACTCCGCCGAAGCCGGCCTCGGCGTCGGCGACGATCGGTGCCAGCCAGTCGATGCCGGAGTTGTCGCCCTCGGCGGTGGTGATCTGGGCGGCGCGGAGCAGGGCGTTGTTGATCCGGCGCACCACCGCAGGCACCGAGTTGGCCGGGTACAGGCTCTGGTCGGGGTAGGTGTGCCCGGCCAGGTTCGCGTCGGCGGCAACCTGCCAGCCGGAGAGGTAGATCGCCTTGAGCCCGGCCCGGACCATCTGCACGGCCTGGTTGCCGGTGAGGGCACCGAGGGCGTGGATGTAGTCCTCGCTGTTCAGCAACCGCCACAGCCGGTTCGCGCCGTGTCGGGCCAGGGTGTGCTCCTCCTGGATCGCGCCACGCAACCGCACCACGTCCTCAGCGCGATAGCTGCGTCGCACACCCCGCCAGCGGGGGTTGGTGTCCCATTCGTGCTGCAACTGCTCGACCGCGGTAACCATCGTTGCTCATTCCCTTCGAATTCCGTCGTCACCTGGTGACGCTGCGCGAGACGCCGGGTCGCCGGGTGTGTTGCCCACGGTCACACGGCACGCCGGAGGTGGTCGAGGGACGGAAAAAGCCAATTATTGAAAAGTCGACGGGCGATTCTGCGAAGTTGTGAAAGCGCCTATTCGCAGCAGTGCTAATGTGGCCGGATCAGACTGCCGGACCAGGGAGGTGAGGGCCGTCGCCAGGACCTTCGCCGGGGCCCGGCTACGCCGGATGCGCGAGGAGCGTGGGCTGAGTCAGACGGAGCTGGCCCGACACCTCAGCATCTCCCCCAGCTATCTCAACCAGATCGAACACGACAGCCGGCCGCTGACCGTCCCGGTGCTGTTGCGCATCACCGAACTGTTCGGCGTCGACCCGACCGTGTTCGCCGCGCACGACACCCCGCGGCTGGTCGCCGGGCTGCGCGAGGCCCTGCCCGGCCGCGCCGGGCTGACCGAACTCACCGAACTGGCCAACCGGCTGCCGGAGGTCGCCGCGGCGGTCATCGAGCTGCACCGTCGCTACCAGCAGGCCGACGAGCAACTCGCCGAGCTGGTCGGCGACCGCGAGCGGATCGGTCGCAGCCCGCACGACCAGGTCACCGAGTTCTTCTACCGGCGACAGAACTACGTACCGGATCTCGACGAGGAGGCCGAGCGGCTGGCCGGGCGGATGGCGCTGCGTCGCGGCGAGGTCCGCGCCCTGCTCCGCGACCGGCTGGCGCAGCGGCACGGCGTACACGTCACCCGCGAGGACGCTGCCGCACTCGGCGGTGAGCTGCACCGGTACCGCCCGCAGACCCGCACCCTGCACCTGTCCACGTCGCTGCGCGCCGGACAGGAGGCGATGCGGATGGCGGCACAGATCGCGCTGCTGGAGTTCGCCGACGTGATCGACGAGATCGTCGAGTCGGAGGAGTTCGACGACGTGCAGACCCAGATCCTCACCCGGGTCGGCCTGGCCAACTACTTCGCGGCGGCGCTGATCCTGCCGTACGAACACTTCCTGGCCGCCGCCGAGCAGCGTCGGTACGACATCGACCTGCTCACCCAGCACTACGCGATGGGCTGGGAGACGGTCTGCCACCGGCTCAGCACCTTGCAGCGGCCCCGGGCGCGTGGCGTGCCGTTCTCCTTCGTCCGGGTCGACCGGGCCGGCAACATGTCGAAACGCCAGTCGGCCACCGGTTTCCCGTTCTCGCGTACCGGCGGCACCTGTCCGCTGTGGACGGTCTACGAGGCGTTCGGCGCGCCGGGGCGGGTGGTGACCCAGGTCGCCGCGATGCCGGACGGGCAGCGCTACCTGTGGATCGCCCGCACCATCACCCGGCACCACGGCGGCTACGGCCAACCCGGCAAGGTGTACGCAATCGGGCTGGGCTGCGAGGTGCGGCACGCCAGCCGGCTGGTCTACTCCACCGGGATGGACCTGCACGCGGCCGAGGCCGCAACCCCGATCGGGCCGGGCTGCAAGACCTGCGAGCGGATGACCTGCCCGCAGCGGGCCGCCCCGCCGATCAGCCGACAACTGGACGTGGACGAGAATCGCAGCACCTTCATCCCGTACCCGTTGCGGACCTGACCCCGGACCACCGCCCGCCGGTACGGATACACTTTCAGCCCCTCCGCGAGCCCAGGGCTGGTGCATGGTTTCTCGTCCGACAGTTCCGCGGCCACTGGTGGCCGCCATCGCCCTGCTCTCGGTCGCCGTGCTGCTGGTCGGCTGCTCGGTCGTCGCACCTGTCGCACCGGCACCGCTGCGGGTGCTCCAGCTGAACCTGTGCAACAGCGGCATGGCCACGGGCTGCTACACCGGCCGCTCGGTGGCCCGTGCCGCCGAGGTGATCCGGGCCGAGGCCCCCGACATCGTCACCCTCAACGAGATCTGCTCCGGCGACGTGGACACCCTGGAACGGGCGATGACGGAGGTGCACGACGGCACGGTGGTGGCCGCCTTCCAGCCGGCGCGAAACGGCCGCACCGGCGAGCCGTACCGCTGCGTCAACGGGCAGCAGTACGGAGTCGGGGTGCTTACGCACATCGCGGCACCCGCCGGCGACCACGAGGTGCACGCCGGGATCTACCCGGCACAGGACCCGGCCGACCCCGAGCAGCGGGCCTGGCTCTGCGTCGAGGCCCGCACCCTCTTCTTCGCCTGCACCACCCACCTGGCGTACACCAGCTCGACGTTGGCCCTCGCCCAGTGCGCACACCTGGTCGGCACGGCGATCCCGCAGTTGCACGCCGACGGTCGCTACCGGCCGACCGTGGTCAGCGGCGACCTCAACCTGCGGCAGGGTGGCACGCCCGACGTGCGCTCCTGCGTACCGGAGGACTACCGCCACCGGCACGACGGCGGGGTGCAGCAGTTCATGGCCACGGCGGACCTGCGGATCGAGGCGACCAGGTCGGTCAGCATGGAACGGACCACCGACCACGCGGCCTTTCTGGTGACGCTCACCCTGCCCGGTCAGGGCGACCCCGCCCACTGAGGACCACCCGGGTCAGTCCCACCAGAACGCCCAGGTCGGCGCGTCGACGATGCGTTCGGCGTAGGCGGCCAGGGTGCACGGCCGCTGCCCCTGCCAGACGTTGTCGGGGCAGAAGGCGAAATGCTCGGCCGCCACCCGCAACGCCTCGGTGGTCTCCTCCGGAGGCGCGGCGACGCTCAGATACAGCTCGGCGAAGCCGACACCGATCACCCGGACCCCGAACCGGTCCTCCCAGCTGCGCAGCACGGCCGACAGCATCCCGGGATCGTTCGTGTGGTTGGCCGCGCCCAGCCAGCCGAGGACGGCCAGGGCGTCGCTGCCCCGCTCGGCGGGGACCAGGCCGAGGCGCATCGCCGGTTGGGCCAGCGACAGCTGCTCGGCCCAGTGGTCCGCGTGCCGCTCCGGCGCCATCCACGGCTCGCCGGGCGGCGCCAGCCCCGGCCAGTCCAGCCCGTACGGGGCGGTGACGGCGACCCGCCGGTCGTTGGACAGCTGGTCGTCACCGTCGTAGGGGGCCGTCTGGCCGGCCCACCAGCCGGCGAGCAGCTGGTCCGGATCGTGCTCGGCCGGTGACGAGCCACGCTCGGGCCAGAACTCGCCGTCCTCCCAGGGCCGCGTCGGCTCACCGTCGTAACCCTCCAGCAGCAACGGCCACAGCCCCGACTGCCCGTGCGCCGCGTGCAACCGCGACCACAGCCCGGCCGGCGCGGGATCGTCGCTGAGCCACAGCGTGGGCCGGTCCGCGTCACCCCCGTCACCGCGCACCGTCCGGCCGGGCGGCAGCGGCACGGACAATGTCCGGGGACGCGCAGCGGCGTCCACGAACAGCTCCAGCAGGTCGGGCGGCATCTCGTTCAGCTGTGCGGTCACGACGCGTGAGGATAGCGGCCAACTCCGACAATCCTCCGCGACAGGCCGGCCGGTCGCCGGGCGGTGGACGCAGCCGAGAAGCCGGACCGCCGTCAAGGTCAGGCCCGCTCACTCCGCAGCGGCGAATCTCTCGACGTTGTCGACCGGGCCGACGACCAGGATCAGGTCCCCGTAGCTCAGGACAGTGTCGGGGGTCGCGTGGGTGAAACCCGGCCGTCGCCCGCCCACGGCCGCCTCAGGCTTCACCGCCACCACTGTCACCCCCCACCGGCTGCGCAGCCGGGACTCACGCAGCGGCATGCCGACCACGTCGTGCGGAGGCTTGGTCTTGATGACCGCAAAGTCCGCGTCCACCTCGACGTAGTCGAGAATGCGGCCGGTGAGCAGATGGGCGGTGCGTTCACCCATGTCGTGCTCGGGTGCGATGACGTGGTGGGCGCCGACGCGAGTCAGGATGTTGCGGTGCTGCCCGCTCACGGCCTTGGCCCAGATGTCGGGGATGCCTAGCTCCGAGAGCAGGCTGGTCGTCAGGATGCTGGCCTGGATGTCGGTGCCGATCGCCACGACCGCCCGGTGGAAGTCGCCGACACCGAGTTGCCGCAACGCCTCGATGTCGGTCGAGTCCGCGGTGATCACGTGCGGAAGTTGCCCGACGAGGCTCTGCACGGTCTTCGGCTGGCTGTCGATGCCGAGCACCTCGGTACCCCGCTTGGCCAGTTCGAGAGCCAGAGCGCTGCCGAAGCGGCCCAGACCGATCACGACGACCGGCTCGTTACGGATGTCAGCCAACGATCGTCCTCTCCTCGGGTAGTTCGAAACGCCGATTACGGTCCCGCAGCGCCAGCGCGGAGGCCAACGTGAGCGGTCCGATCCGGCCGGCGAACATCAGCAGTACGAGCAGCACGTCGGCCTGCGGCGGCAGGTCAGCGGTGATGCCGGTGGACAGGCCGACGGTGCCGAACGCCGACACCACCTCGAACAGGACCGCGTCGAGCCGGTACGGGGTGATGGCCAGCAGGATGAAAGTGGCCACGGCCACCGTGCCCGCGCTGAGCAGAACGATCGCGAGAGCCTGACGCTGGTTGCTGGCAGGAATCCGGCGGTGGCCCACGTTCACCTGAGTCTCGCCCCGCATCTCGGACCACAGCACGAAGGCGAGCAGCCCGAAGGTGGTGACCTTGATGCCGCCGGCCGTCCCCGCGCTGCCACCGCCGATGAACATCAGCACGTCGCTGGCGAGCAGGCTCTCCGGACGCATCGCACCGATGTCGACGCTGTTGAAACCGGCGGTACGTGTCATCGCGGAGGCGAAGAACCCGGCCAGCAGTTTCTGTGGCCCGTTCAACGGGCCGAACGTCCCCGGATTCGCATACTCGGCGAGAGTGAACACCACGGTGCCGATCGCCAGCAGCGCGACGGTGAGCGCGACGGTTATCCGGGTCGTCACCGACCAGTACGCCGGGCGACGCCAGGTGCGGACCAGTTCGAACACGACCGGAAATCCCAGCCCACCGAGGATGACCGCCGCCGTGATGGTCAGGGTGATCCAGGGGTCGGTCACGTAACCCATCAGGCTGTCCGCGTACGTGGAGAAGCCGGCGTTGTTGAACGCGGAGATCGCATGGAAGACGCCCTCGTAGAGCGCCGTACCGAACGGGCGCTGGTACGCGGTGGCGAACCGGATGGTGAGCAGCGTGGCTACGACTGCCTCGCTGACGAGGCTGAACACGACGATACGACGCACCACGCCGCGTACGTCGCCCAGGTTGAGACTCTTGGTTTCGGCCTGCGCGAGGAAGCGGGCACGTAGCCCGAGCCGACGCGACAGCAGCACGGTGAACAGCGTGGCCAGGGTCATGATTCCGAGGCCACCGATCTGGATGAGCAGCAGGATGACCACCTGCCCGAAGGTGGACCAGTAGCTGCCGGTGTCGACGGTGACCAGGCCGGTGACGCACACCGCCGAGGTGGCGGTGAAGAGTGCGTCCACCAGTTCTGTGCGATTTCCCGATCGCGTCGCCGCGGGCAGGGACAGCAGACCGGTGCCCACCATGATCGCTCCGGCGAAGCCCACGGCGATCATCTGCGCCGGATGTCGAAACCGGTCACCACGTCGCTGCCAGGCGGGCCGTCGGGTCAACGGGCGCACGATCGGCCGCCCGACCTTTGCTCGCGCCGGCTGGGACGATCCGAGGTGCTGACAACCCGTCCGACGAACCGGTCCACCGGTCGCCTCTGGTCAGCAGCGATCACCATAGGGCGCATCCTCCCACGGTCGAACCGTCCCGGTCCCGGCCCGGCAGGTGGAGGTGACCGGCGCATCAAGGTCCGGCGGCGTACCGTGCCGGTGTGGAGCCTGATCGGACGCCCGGGCAGCGACCGCGCCGGGCGGAAGGGTCGGAGGCGGAGCTGCTGTCGGCGGCACGCGCCGGCGACGGTGCGGCGTTCGGCCTTCTGGTCGGGTCGCTGCGCGACGACTTGCGGGCGCACTGCTACCGGATGCTGGGCTCGTTGCACGACGCGGAGGACGCGGTACAGGACACGCTCGATCGGGCCTGGCACGGTCTGGATCGCCTCGACGACCATGCCGGGATCCGGCCCTGGCTGTACCGGATCGCGACGAACCGGGCGTTGACCCTGATCGGGCGGCGACACCGGCGGGAGCTGCCCACCGACCTGCGCGCCGACACCAGGCCGACGAGCGAGGTCGCCTGGTTGGAGCCGTACCCGGATCGGCTGATGGCCTGGGCCGACCACCTGGGCCCGGCAGCTCGGGTGATCGCCCGGGAAAGCGTGGAGTTGGCGTTCGTCACCGCGCTGCAACACCTGTCAGCCCGGCAACGCGCGGTCCTGCTGCTGCGTGACGTGCTCGGCTATCCGGCCCGCGAGGTCGCCGACCTGCTGGACACCACGGTCGTGGCGGTCAACAGTGCGTTGCGGCGGGCCCGTGCGGTGCTCGCCGGCCTACTGCCGGACCGGACCCAGCAACGAGCCCTCGGCGCGCTCGGCGACCCCGCGCGGCGCGATCTCGCCCGGCGGTACGCGGCAGCCTGGGAGACCGGTGACGTCGAGACCCTGGTGGCGATGTTGACCGAGGACGCGCGCTACTCGATGCCGCCGCAACGGGTCTGGTACCAGGGCCGCACCGCGATCCGCGGCTTCCTCGCCGAGGCGGTGCTGTCACACCGCTGGCGGTTCCTGCCGGCCTCGGCGAACGGACAGCTGGCGTTCGGCACGTACCTCTGGGACGACGCCCAGGGCGGCTACCGGCCGGCGGGTCTGGATCTGCTGACGCTGGACGGCAGCCGGGTCAGCGAGGTGGTCTCCTTCCTCGACGCACCGTTCCCGGAATTCGGCCTGCCCGCCCGACTTTCCGAGGACGACCTGGCCACCTCGCGGTGAGTTCGCGTGCCGATCGGGGTTGTAGGGGTGACGGACCCGATCGACCCGGAAGGACCGAGCCGAGCATGACCCACGAGGAACAGATTCGCGAACTGATCGAACGCTGGGCCAGGGCGGTACACCGGGGGGACCTCGGCACGGTCCTCGCCGACCACGCCGAGGACATCGTGATGTTCGACGTGCCACCGCCGCAGCAGGGAGTGCGTGGCCTCGACGCGTACCGGCAGACCTGGCCGCCGTTCTTCCGCTGGCAGGCTCAGGGTGCGTCGTTCGACATCGAGTCGCTGGAGGTCACCGCCGGCGACGAGGTGGCATTCGCGTACGCCCTGCTGCGCTGCGGCACGCCGGCGGACCTGGCCGAGGCGCCCGACCGGCGGTTGCGCCTCACCCTGGGCCTACGCCGCCACGACGACCGCTGGGTGGTCACCCACGAACATCACTCGTTCGCGCTCGACTCGACCTCCGACCGGGATTCCGCCACCGATGAGCGGGAGCTGCACGACCTGCACGAGCGTTGGTTCGCCGCGACGGCGGCGAAGAACCTCGACGCGCTGATGGAGCCGATCGCCGCTGATGTCGTGTCGTACGAGCACGAGGCGCCGCTACGGTACGTCGGGGAACCGGCGGTACGCGAGGTCTGCCAGGCCGGCCTCGATGCCTCGGGTGACGGTGCGGTGAGCTGGGAGGTGCCCGACCAGACACTCATGGTCGACGGTGATCTCGCCGTGTCCTGGGGCCTGAACCGGGTACGGGTCACCCGCTCCGGTGACGCGACCGTCGAGAGCTGGTCGCGCGGTACCCGAGTGTTCGCCCGACGCGACGGCGGCTGGCAGCTGGTGCACCAGCACCTGTCCTACCCGTTCGACCCGGCGACCGGCGCCGCCCGGACCGATCTGCTTCCCTGAGCGGACCGGTCCGGGGCCGCGGTCAGCGTTGCACCCGGGCGCCGGCCCCACGCACCAACGCCTCCACCTCGGCCAGGCTGGCCATGGACGTGTCGCCCGGAGTGGTCATCGCCAGCGCGCCGTGCGCGGCGCCGTACTCCACCGCGAGAGCCAGGTCGCCGTCGCGTTCGAGCAGACCGTAGATCAGCCCGGAGGCGAAGCTGTCGCCGCCGCCGACCCGGTCGAGGATCTCCAGGCCGGGTCGGTGGGTGGCCTCGGCGAACGCGCCGCCGGCCCAGGCCACGGCACCCCAGTCGTTCACGGTCGCGCTGCGTACCCCGCGCAGGGTGGTCGCCACCACCTTGAAGTTGGGGTACGCCCGGACGACCGCCTCGATCATCGCCTTGAAGTTGCCGGCGTCCAGCGCACCGCTGTGGATGTCGGTGTCGGGCACCGGGAAGCCCAGGCAGGCGGTGAAGTCCTCCTCGTTGCCGATCGTCACGTCCACCAGACCGGCGAGCCGGGTGTTCACCTCCCGCGCACGCTCCTGACCACCTACGGCCTTCCAGAGGCTGGGCCGGTAGTTCAGGTCGTACGAGACGAGGGTGCCGTGCCGACGGGCGGCGGTCATCGCGGCCTCGGCTGTCTGCGCGGCCGTCTCCGACAGGGCGGCGTAGATGCCGCCAGTGTGCAGCCACCGCACCCCGAGCGTGCCGAAGAGGTGGTCCCAGTCGACGTCGTCCGGCTTGAGCTGGCTGGCGGCGGAGTGACCCCGGTCGGAGGTGCCGACCGCGCCGCGTACCCCGAAACCGCGCTCGGTGAAGTTCAGACCGTTGCGGACGGTGCGGCCGATCCCGTCGTACGGCAGCCAGGTGATCAGGCTGGTGTCGACGCCGCCCTGGAGGATCAGGTCTTCCAGCAGCAGGCCGACCTCGTTGCGGGCGAACGCGGTGACGACCGCGGTCCGCAGGCCGAAGCAGCGGCGCAGCCCCCGGGCGACGTTGTATTCGCCGCCGCCCTCCCAGACCCGGAACTGGCGGGCGGTGCGGACCCGACCCTCACCGGGGTCGAGCCGCAGCATGACCTCGCCGAGCGAGACCAGGTCGTAGCGGCAGTCGGCCTTCGGCCGAGGGTCCACCGCGCTCACGCCGCACCTCCTGCGGCGGCCAGCGCCTCGCGGGTGCGGGCGGTGATCTCGTCCCACTGCTCGCCGGCGATCAGGTCGGCCGAGACCATCCAGCTCGCGCCGACCGCCAGGACCGCCGGCAGGGCCAGGTAGTCGGCGATCACCGCAGCGGTGATCCCGCCGGTGGGAATGAACCTGACGTCGCGGAACGGCGCCGCCAGGGCCTTGATCATGGCTGCCCCGCCGAGCTGCTGGGCGGGGAAGAACTTGACCACGTTCAGACCGGCGTCGAGGGCCATCTGGATCTCGGTGGCGGTGGCCGCCCCGGGCACCACCGGCACGCCGGCCTGCTGGCAGGCACGGACCACGGCCGGCGCGAAGCCGGGGGTCACCACGAACCGGGCACCGGCCCCGATCGCCCGCTCGGCCTGCTCGACGGTGAGCACCGTGCCGGCCCCGACGGTCAGGTCACCACGGGCGGCAAGCGCCGCGATGGCATCCAGCCCGGCCGCGGTACGCAGGGTCACCTCGACCGCGGTCAGACCACCCTTGACCAGTGCGTCACCAAGCGGATCGGCGTGCCGCGCGTCGTCGAGCACCACCACCGGCAGCACCCGACCGACCGGCAACTGTTCAGAACCATGAACGTTGGTCACGTACGTGACCATACTGGAGGCGTACGCCCTTCGCTAGTCTGGCCTTGTGCCCACCGCGCCCGAGGACTTCCAGCCCGTGAAGTCGGCTGGACGTACCCTCGACCTGCTCGAACTGCTCGCCGATCAGCCGCAGACCTGGGCGCTCGGCGACCTGGCCCGCGCCCTCGCCATCCCGAAGAGCAGCCTGCACGGCCTGCTGCGCACGCTTGTCGGCCGAGGCTGGGTCCAGACCGACGAGAGCGGCACCCGCTTCCGGCTCGGCCTGCGCGCGCTGCGGGTCGGTGCCGCCTACCTGGACGGCGATGACCGGGTAGGCCTGCTGTCCGGCGTGCTTGACGAGCTGTCCCGTCGCTTCGGTGAAGCCGTGCACCTCGGTCGACTCGACGGCGACCAGGTCGTCTATCTCGCGAAACGGGAGTCGGTGCACCGCCTGCGGCTCTACAGCGCAATCGGCCGCCGGCTGCCGGCACACGCCACCGCGCTGGGCAAGGCGCTGCTGGCCGAGCTTCCGGACACCGATGTCGACCGGATGCTGAACTGGCCGCTGGCCCGCCTCACGCCACACACGGTCACCGACCGCGAAGCCCTGCACGCCGCCCTGGCGACGGTGCGGACCACCGGGCACGCCGTCGACCGGGAGGAAAATGCGGAGGGCATCCGCTGCTTCGCGATGGCCGTGCCGTTGGCGAGTCCGGCGGTCGACGCGGTGAGCGTCTCGGTGCCGGTCAGTCGCCTGCGCCCGGAACTCGAAGCGGCGATCGTCGCGGCGCTACGGGAACTGGTCGGTGGACTCGCTCAGACCCGGAGCATGCTGAGCGCGTGATGTCGGCCTCCCTCTCCCCGCACTGAACACCGGGTCGGACGCTCGGCTCCGGGGTGCCTGAACGGCGGCGTTGACCCTGCCCAGCACCCCTCATAACCTGAGTGAATCGATTCGACTGCGAGGAGCGGGATGAACATCGGGGAGATCGCCCGCCGCGCGGGCGTGTCCCGCAGCACCGTGTCGTACGTGTTGAGCGGCAAGCGGGCGGTGTCGGAACCGACCCGGCAACGGATCCAGGCCGTCATCGACGAGTTGGACTACCGTCCCAACGCGAACGCCCGAGCGTTGAAGGAGGGCCGCACCCGCACCCTCGGCCTGGTCATCCCCCCGGCGAGCCAGCGGCTGACCGACATGCAGCTCGGCTTCGTCGCCAGCGTGGTCGAGGCCGCCGCCCGCGCCGACCTGGACGTGCTGCTCTCCCCCTCCGGCGGCGACCACGACCGGTCGTTCGAGCGGATCGTCACCGGACGCCGCGTGGACGGCGTGATCCTCATGGAGATTCGGTTGGAGGACGACCGGGTGACCCGGCTGCGGCAGAGTCGACTGCCCTTCGTCACCATCGGCCGCACCGCCGAGCCGACCGGCACCAGTTGGGTCGACGTGGACTACGAGGGTCTGATCGCGCGGTGTGTGCACCATCTGGCCGACCTGGGGCACCGGCACGTCGCCCTGGTGAACCGCTCGGCCGAGCTGGTGGCCGCCGGCTACGGACCCGGGCACCGCGCCCTGGCCGGGTTCTCGCACGCGGTGGCCGAACGCGGGCTCACCGGCGTCGACCTGTGCTGCGGTGACGACGCGCCCGCTGGCGAGGCCGCCATGAGCCGGCTGCTGACCACCCGTCCGGAGGTCACCGCCGTTGCCACAATCAACGAGGCCGCCCTGCCCGGCGTACAGCGAGCCCTGGCGGCCGAGGGCCGGCTGGTGCCTCGCGACTTCTCCGTGGTCGGGGTCGCCGCCGCGCACTGGGCCGAGGATTTCCGTCCGCCGTTGTCGGCGGCGGACGTGCCCACCCTGGAGATGGGTGCCGAAGCCGTGGCGCTGCTGCTCGAACGGATCGCCGCCCCCACCGCCGCCCCCCGCCACCACCTCTACCAGCCCCCCATCTCGCTGAGAGCCAGCACCGCCCCACCCCCTCCCCCCTGACCCCCACCCCCGACCGCACCCCCACCCCCGACCGCAGCGTTGATCAAGAAGTTTTCGCCGTGCCCGGCCGCGCGGCGCGACGAAAACTTCTTGATCAACCAGGTCGGTGGGGTGGACGACGACGGCGGTGGTGGGCGGCGGCGAGGATGAGATAGCTGCTGGCGGTCCAGGTGTAGGCGCGGTCGCGCAGGCCCGCGCCGGTCTCGGCGTCGAAGTTCTCCGCGAAGCCGGACTTCTCGCACAGGGCGCGGAACCGCTGGCTGATGTCATCGGCGAATCCGATGTGCCCGGCCCGGCGCAGGCCGTCCTCGATCAGTACGGTGGCAGGTGCCCAGATCGGCCCACGCCAGTAGCCGTCGGCCGCGTAGTGCGGGGAGTCGACCGGCTCCGTGGCGAGGCCGTGTGCGGTCAGATGGCGCTTGAGACCACCGGCGAGCCCGGCGCTCACGTCGGCGGGCAGGTCGGCACCGAGCACGATGGGCATGAGGTCGAGCAGACTCGTGCTCGACCTCAGCCGACCGGTCCTGGCGCTCCGGGCCACGAACCGCTGGCCGTCCCAGAGCGCGCCGAGCAGCTCGGCGCGGATCTGGCTCGCGGTGCGGCTCCACTGCCCCACCTCCTCGGGCAGCCCCAACTCCCCGGCCAGGTCCGCGAGCTGACGCAGCTGCAACAGCAGCAGCGCGGCGAGATCAGGTGTCTCGACGGTCCGATCGCCGTCGAAGGTGGTCGCGTTGTCCCATCCGCTGTCATTGCCGTGCTGGTAGTGCGGCAGATGATGACCGGACACCCGGCGTTGGTCGAGCCAGAACGTCGTCCAGCGGGCGAGCCGTCGGTACATGTCGGAAAGCTCGTCACGCGACAGTGGCCGGGACAGCCGCTGCCGCAGCTGCCGCAGCGCCCAGCCGTGCACCGGCGGCTTGACGTAGTTGTGCAGCACCTCGGAGTGGGCGACAGAATCCGGCAACGCACCCGTCGGGTCCTGATGGTCGAAGGGTAACTGGACCTGGTGCCAGGCCAGCTCGGCGTCCGCTTCGGCGAGGGCCAGGGCGTTGAAGCAGTGGTCCCAGCTCCACACCTTGTTCATCCAGTGCTTGGACATCAGCACGGCTGGCCGGGCGAGAAAGCCGCCCGGCGCGACAGTCGCCGACCACAGCACGTACGCGGCCAGTTCGGCGGCGGGGGTCTCGGAGCTGCGCCAGGGTGCCACCCGGTCGACGAAGCTGGCGAACTCGGCAGTCGTCGACCTGACGAGCTGATCGAAATCACGGTCGCCCGGGTAGCGGCGGCGGGCCGACTCGTACTCCTCGACAGCGACCTCCCACGGCTGGTCGGCCGGCAGCTCCACCGCCCGCGCGGCGGTGCCGAGCGCCTCGACGCCGACGGCACGGGGGTCGCCGCGAAGCGACGTGACCCGGTAGCGGCGGCCGGTCTCGTACGAGGTGAAGACGTACGAGTCATCGACCGGGTCGTGGAGGAGGTAGGTGCCGCTGAACGGGGTGAGGGTGTCCCGCGCGGCGGCGATCCGCAGGCCGATTCCGCGGCCGCGCAATCGCACTGCGTCCCGGCCGTCGTAGGTCACCTCGATCAGGCCGGTGCGGTTGCGCCAGGTCAGCAGCGCCGCGCTGGCCGTCACCGTGGTGTCGGCCGAAGGCGTCAGCCGAAGCACCGGATGCATCCCGGTCTGGTGTGAGACCAGATGCAGCTCGGATGCCTGAGTGTGCGCTGCCACCACCGGCGAGATGCTGAACCAGGACCCGTGGTAGCTGAACGGAATCTCCTGGATGGAGAAGGTCGGGCCGGTACGGACGACGGTCATGATCGGCGACTGCCTTTCGGGGTGCGGTTGGTGCGGCTGCTCCGAGAGCCGGCCGGATCAGTCCTTGATGGCGCCGGCGGTGACCCCGGCGGCGACGTAGCGTTGCGCCAGCACCAGCAGCAGGGTGGTGGGAATGGACGCCACCACGGCGGTTGCCATGATCGCGTTCCACTGCTGGTTGTTGTTGCCGATGTACTGGTAGATGCCGAGGGTGATCGGCCGATGGCCGCCACCGCTGGCCAGGGTGGCGGCGAAGACGAAGTCGGACCAGGCCCAGAGGAACGCGAACAGCGACACGGTGACGATCGCGTTCCGGCTCACCGGCAGCACCACCGACCAGAACGTCCGCAGCCGGTTGGCGCCGTCGACAAGCGCGGCCTGGATCAGGTCGTCCGGTATCCCGGACATGAAGGCGGTGAAGATCAGCACCGCGAAGGGGACCGCGATCGTCGAGTCGGCCAGGATCAACCCGGGCACGGTGTTGAGCACGCCGAGGTTGAGGTAGATGGCGTAGAAGCCCATCGCCATGATGATGCCGGGGATCATCTGCGCGATCAGCAGGACGAACCGGATCGCCCCGCCGCCGGGCGGCCGGAGCTTGGCCAGCGCGTACCCGGCCGGGGCGGCCAGGACCAGGGTGAGCAGTACGGTGCCGAGCCCGACAACCAGACTGGTGCCGACGTACGGCAGCTGCTGGCTGAGCACGGCTCGGTAGCCGTCGAGGGTGCCGTCGATCGGGAACAGGTACGGCGGGCTCTTGCGCATGTCCTGGTCCCGGGTGAACGAGACGTTGATCATCCAGTAGACGGGGAAGAGCATCAGCCCGGTAAGCATCACTCCGAGCCCGGTTCGCCACCAGCCACGCGTCGGTCGGCTCATGACAGCCGCTGCCGACGCTCGAAGCCGAGATAGAGCCCGCCCGCGGCCACCGCCAACAGGATCAGCAGGTTTCCGACAGCAGCCCCGGACCCGAATTCGGGCAGCAGGTTGCCGAACCCGAGCCGGTACGACCAGGTGGCCAGGGTGGTCGACGAATCGGTCGGGCCACCCCTGGTCATGATCCAGATCAGGTCGAAGACCTTGAGTGTGTAGACCAGCCCGAGCAGCAGTGTGATCGCCGAGACCGGGCGCAGCAACGGCCAGGTGATCCACCGGAAGCGCTGCCAGCCGCCGGCTCCGTCCAGCTCCGCCGCCTCGTACAGCGGACGCGGGATCGCCTGTAGGCCGCTGTAGAGCACGACCAGGTTGAACGGGATGCCGATCCAGATGTTGGCGATGATCACCGATACCAGCGACCACCGCGGTGAGGTCAGCCAGTTCACCGGCTCCACGCCGACCAGCGCGAGCGCGGCGTTGACCACCCCGGCCTCGCTGTTGAGCAGCCACGACCAGGTGGACGCCGACACGATCAACGGCAACAGCCAGGGTACGAGGAACAGTGCGCGCAGCGTACGCGAGAGCGGAAAGTGCCGATGGAAGAAGAGCGCCAGCAGCAGCCCGATGGCGAACTGGAAGACGAGTGACGCGGCGGTGAAGACGAGCGTGTTGAGCAACGCCGACGGGAACGTCGGCGCGGAGAGCACCGCCCGGTAGTTGTCCAGCCCGGCGAACGGCGCACCACCCTGGACGAAGGAGCGAACTGTGTACTCGCGCAGGCTCAACTCGACGTTGCGGTACAGCGGATAGGCGTAGAAGGCGACCAGGTAGCCGGCCACCGGGGCGAGGAAGGCCCACGCCGCCCACCGGGAACCGCTGGGGTGGCGACGGCGTCGGTGTGCCGGTGGGGCGGTGCTCGCTGCCCCACCGGTCTCGCCCACCGTCGCGGCTCGCGGGGTACGGGTGACGTCGATTCCCATGTCGGGTGGCGTGCCTGGTCAGCTCGTCGCGCTCACGGCGGCCTGCTGCGCGGCCGACAGCGCCTCCTGCGGCGTCTGCGCGCCGCTGAGCGCGGACTGCACCGCCGTCCACAGCGGCTCGGAGATCCTCGGATACCGGGTTCCGAGGTCGTCGCCGGTGCGTCCCTTCGCCGCCTTCACCGCGTCGACCCAGACCTTCAGCTCGGCGTTGGCCGCCACCTGTTGCTCCTGCACCGCAGCGACCGGGGCGATGTAGGACAGCGTGGTGTCCGTGGTGAGCAGGTTGTCGCCGCTGGTCAGGCAGGTGACCAACTGCTGCGAGGTGGCGTACCGTCCGGTGTCGCGCTGCACCGGGATGGAGATGAACTCACCTCCGGTGGGTGCCGGGGCGGTGCCGCCGGTACGGGCCGGGACGGGGATGATGCCGTACTCGAAATCCAGCTTCGCCGCGTTGGCCAGCTGCCAGGTGCCGTTCTCGCTGAACGCGTAGTCGCCGCTGGCGAACTCCTGCCAACTTGTGGTCTGCGTGTTGTTGATGACGGAGTTGGGGGCGTGGCCGGCGGCCAGCCAGTCGCTCCAGAGGGTCAACGCCGCCACCGCCGGTGGCGCGTCCAGCGCGGTCAACTGGGCACCGGCACCCCAGAACCAGGGCAGGAACTGGAAGCTGCCTTCCTCGGTGCCGATCGCGGAGAAGGTGATGCCCTTCTTGCCGGCTGCCTTGACCTTGACCAGCGCCGCGGTGAGTGAGGGCCAGTCCGTCACCGTGGTGATGTCCACTCCCGCCTCGGTCAGCAGGTCCTTGTTGTAGTAGAGGGCGAGGGTGTTCGCACCGATGGGTACGCCGTACGTCTTGCCGCCGCTCTGCCCGGCGCCGAGCAGGTTGGGTTCCATCGCCGACACGTCGAGGTTCGTCTCGTCGGTGGTGGTCAGGGTGCCGGCCTCGGCCAGGGTGGAGATCACCGGGTTGTCGATGATCAGTACATCCGGGGAGTTGCCCTGCTGCGCGGCGAGCAACGCCTTGTTCGTCAGGTCGGTGGTGTCGTAGCCGGTCCGGTCGACGGTCACCCCGGCCGACGTGCCGCAGCCCTTGAGCAGTCGGACCCAGTCGGAATCGTCGGTGAACTGCGGGTACGGGTCCCAGATGGAGTATGTCCCACCGGCCTCGGTCGACGGGGATTCCGTGGAACAGGCGACGGCTGTGGCGGCGACGGCGACTGCCGCCAGGGCGGCACCGATGGCACGCCCGCGCGGGATGGATCGGGTCATCTGACGCCTCGCTTCGATCGCTGTGGTGGAAGGTGCGCAACATCAGCCCACTGTCGAACCGATTCGCCGAATCGGTTCGGCCGACCATAGGCCCGGCCGAGCGACCCGGTCAAGAGCGAGCGAGACGAGGTCCGCCACCGTGTGAAACGTGCGCTTCACGCTGACGTCACGACGTTGACATTTACAACCGTGAACTCCTACGCTCCGCAGCGAATCGATTCGCCAACGCCCTCCGCCCTCGGACGTGCTCCCGTCGCAAAGGAGTCCCAGTGCCACTCCCCCGCACGAGCAGACTAGGACCTCTCCGCCGCCTCGCCGCCCGACTCGCGGTCGGTGTTCTCGCGGCCACCGCCGTCGTCGCGGTATCCACGCCGGCCCAGGCCGCGGACGAGTCGATAAGCGTGAACTTCTCGAGCACCAGCGGCGCACCGACGTACCGCGCGGCCGGCTGGATCTACGGCATGACCGAGAACGCCTCCGGCCCGGCCGATCACTTCTATCGGGACGTGAAGTTCCGGTACATGCGTGCCGGTGGCGCACAACTGCCCGGCAGCGGCTGGGTCGGCGGAAACTACGAACGCCGGTGGAACTCCACCCTCGCCCAGGCTCGCCGGACCAACGCTCTCGGCGGCGAGTTCATCCTCCTGCCGCACGACCTGTGGGGTGCCGACGGTGCCGCGATCTCCCGTTTCCCCGGCGACAACGGCAACTGGACCGACTACGACAACTTCCTCAACCGGGTCATCAGCGATGTACGCGCGGCCGGACTGACGGTGCAGTGGGACATCTGGAACGAGCCCAACATCACGCTGTTCTGGAACCGCCCGATCTCCCAGTACTTCGAGTTGTGGCGCCGCACCTACCAGCGCATCCGGGCCGAGTTCCCCAACCAGCTCATCGTCGGGCCGAGCTGCGCCTGCGTACCCTCGACCAACCACGCCTTCTGGAACCAGTACCTGGACTTCGTCCGCTCGACCAACACGGTGCCGGACATCGTCAGCTGGCACGCCCTGCCCGGTGATCCGGTGGCCAACGTCGCCGCCGCCAACGCGACCCTCGACCCGCGTGGCATCCCGCACCCCCGGCCGTACCAGATCAATGAGTACGCCGCCCCGGACGAGCAGAACCCCGCCGACGGCGCCTGGTACATCGCCCGGCTGGAGCGCGCCCGCGCCGACGGCCTGCGGGCGAACTGGGCCAGCGCCGGCAACCTGCACAACGACCTGGGCAACCTGCTGGTGCGCAACTCGGCCGGGCAGCATCAGCCGAAGGGCGAGTGGTGGGTCTACCGCTTCTACGGCTCGCAGACCGGGCAGATCGTTTCGGTCTCGGCCAGCCCGTCGTACGACGCCTTCGCCACCAAGGCGACAGGTTCGGCGAAGGTGCTGCTCGGTGGGGGCCGGACCACCGGGAACCTCACCGTCAACCTGCAACGGCTCGACACCACGGGCATCGTGCAGAACAACCAGGTCCGGGTGCTCACCCAACGGATTCCCCACAACGGCGGCGGCGCGGTGCAGGGCCCGGTCACCGTCTCGAACAGCGTGGTGAGCGTGAGCGGCAACAATGCCACCGTGACGGTGCCCTACGCCAACCAGACCGACACCTACACGCTAACCCTGCTGCCGCCCGCCGACGGCGGCTTCCAGTCGGTGGCCGTGGCACAGCACTCCCAGCAGTGTCTCGACAACACCGACCGCAACACCGCCGACGGCAACGTGCAGCAGCAGTTCCACTGCGAGGGTGGCGACCAGCAGCTGTGGAACTTCCAGCCGGTCTCCGGGGTGGCGAACACCTACACCGTGGTAAACCAGCAGACCGGCAAGTGCCTGGACGTCAACGGGGTGTCCACCGCCGACGGCGCGGCAGTGCACCAGTGGGGCTGCCACGGTGGTCTCAACCAGCAGTTCACCCTGCGCAAGGTGACCTACCCGGGCAACGACCCACACGACTACCAGTTGGTGGCCCGACACAGCAACAAGTGCGTCGATGTCAGCACCATCTCCACCGCGCCCCGCGCCCCGGTCCACCAGTGGACCTGCAACCCGGTGGGCCAGGGCAGCCCACTCAACCAGACCTGGCGGCTGTGGGGCCGGTGACCGCCGATCCCGGCCGATGAACGAGCCCGCCGGCCGAGGCGGCCCCGTCCCCACCGGGACGGGGCCGCCGTGGCGTTCCGGGCGGGCGGGTCAGGCCGGTAGGCGCCAGACCTGGTTGGCGCCGCCGAAGCAGTCCCAGATCTGGAGCCGGGTGCCGTCGGCGGAGCTGTTGCCGGTGGCGTCGAGGCACCTGTTCGACGCCGGGTTGCGTAGCGTGCCGTTGGACTGGGCCTGCCAGACCTGGGCGCCGGTGCCGTTGCACTCCCAGAGCTGGATCGGAGTGCCGTTTGCGGTACCGGCGCTGGTCACGTCCAGGCACTTGCCGAGGGCGCGCAGGGTGCCGTCGGTGGCCACGGTCCACCGCTGCGCGTTGGTGCCGTTGCAGGTGTAGAGCTGGATGGCGGTGCCGTTGGCGGTGGCCGCAGCGGCGACGTCGATGCACTTCCCGGCGATGCCGGTGATCTGGCCGGTCCGGCCGGTCGGCGGCGGGGAACCACCCATCACGGTGTCGTAGATCGCGCTGACCAGCGACGTCGAGCCACCGGTGTCCTGGGTCAGTTCCCAATTCATCATGCCGCCGGCGTTGGCCATCGCCCACTGGGTCTTGCGCTTGACCGTCGGTACGCCGTTGTAGCACTGCTGAGCGCCGCCGACGGTGGTGCAGTCCCGGTTGGCGTTGGCCGGGTCCATGCCGACCAACTGGGTGTACGTGTAGTAGCCCGGCCGGCTGTAGAAGGGAACCCCGAGGATCGCCTTGCTAGCCGGCAGGCCGCGGGCCTTCCAACCGTTCACCGCGTTGATCGACCAGTCGTAGTTGGCGTGGGGACTACCGCCGTCGTACGCCATGATGTTGAGAAAGTCCACGTGGTTGAAGACCGACGTCGGTACGCCGTCGCGGTAGTAGCCCTCCGCCACCACCGCTGCGGTGAGCAGCTTGCCCTGTGGGCGCAACGCATTGCCCAACTGCTGCATCAGCAGGCTGAAGTTGTTGGCCGAGGTGCCCGGGTCCGGGTACTCCCAGTCCATGTCGACTCCGTCGAGGCCGTACTGGTTGACGAAGTTGACCACGCTGTTGACGAACGTCGTGCGGGTGCCGGCGTTGGCCGCGAGTGCCTCGAAGGCGCTGTCGTCACCGTCGTTCCAGCCGCCGATGGCGATGGAGACCTTGACGTTGTTCGCCCGGGCCAGCGACACCAGCGAGGTGAGCTTGCTCGGATTCTCCACCGCGCGCAGGGTGCCGTTGCTGTTGGGCAGCACGAACGCGTAGTTGATGTGGGTGAGCTTGGTGTACTGCACCGAGTTGACGTTGCCGGTCCAGGACGGCAGGTAGCCCACGCTCTTGAAGCTGCTGGGCAGGACCACCGCCTGCACGGCGGTAGGGGCGACGGTGAGAGTGGCGCCGGCGGTGACCAGCGCGAGCAGACCGGCGGCGAGGGCCGAGCGCGGCCGGGGACATGGTGGGGACATCGAGGACCTTCCCGTGGCAGGTGAGGGTGCCGTGCCGCCACGGCCGGTCGTGTGGAGCCGCCGATGACCGGCCGTGGCGTACGGGTGCTTGGTTCCTCGAGGCAGCCAAATCTTAAAGAGAGTTTACGGTAACGGTCAATGACGCCCTTCGATCAAAGCTGCGGCCGGATCAGCCGACGGTGACCTGGTACAACGTCGTGTTGACCTCCCCGCTGCCGGTGAAGATCTCCGGTCCCGCCTGGACGCTGGTCAGGTACTTCGAGCGGTTCATCCAGCCCCGGGACACCACGTCGTCGGTGAAGTCGCGGATGTTGAGCGTTGCGCTTGTGGTGTTGCTGGTCCGTACGTAGGAGTAGACGTTCCAGGTGCCCACGTAGCCACGCCAGACCTCCCAGGTGGTACCCGCGATGGTGACGGTGCCCTGGCGGCTGCCGGCTGGCGACGCGTTGGAGCGGTAGAGCCAGATCATCAGCTCGTCGGTGGGCTGGTCCGCCGAGCCCGGGTTGGCCATCGGGTGGAACCACATGTCGTACGCGACGTTCATGTTCGAGGCGCCGTTGGAGGTGACGTTGAAACGCCAGTTGGTGTTGACGTCACGGTTCGCGGAAAGCTGCACCGGCAGCCCGGTGTTCGGCCGCCGCCAACCCCAGTGCCAGCCGAGAATCGCCGCCGCGTACGACTTGACGCTGCTCGGGTCGCCGCTCCAGGTGTAGCTGGTCCCCCAGTAGATGGGGTCTCCCGGTCCCCCGTTGGACCAGATGCACTGGCTGCCGGTGGCACCGGTGGCGCCCCACTGGTTGTTGGGGATCCAGTACTTGCCAATGTCGATCAGATCGTCGCTGTCGCACAGCCGACCGGTGGGGGGATAGTCGGGCACCGGCGGCGGCGTGGTGCGGGTCGGCGTCGGGGTCGGACCGGGGTTGCTGGAGCCGGTGCAGGTCACCCCGTTGAGCGCGAACGCGGTCGGTACCGGGTTGCTGCCGCTCCACGAGCCGGTGAAGCCAAAGCTCGCGGTGCCGTTGAGACCGATCGCTCCGTTGTAGGACACGTTCGCCGCGGTCACCTGCGCGAGGTCCTGGGTCACGGTGGCGTTCCACGCCTGCGTGACCCGCTGCCCTGCGTCGTAGGCCCAGGTCAGACGCCACGACGACACCGGGTCGCCGAGGTTGGTGATGGTCACGTCGGCGTTGAAGCCGCCCTGCCACTGCGCGGAGACCGTGTATCGCACGGCGCAGCCGACCGTCGCGGCATGTGCGACCGCGACTCCGACGGCGGCGGTGACGACGGTGCTGGCCACCGCGGCGGCGAGCAGGGCGAGGCGGGTGCGTTTCACCATTGGTCCTCCTTCAGTCCTGGCCGCCACGTGGGCGGCCGGGACTGTTCGCGTTCACGACAGCGGCGGATCCGGCGTGCGGTTCGTGATCGCGTACGGAGGCGGCAGCCGGCAGCGGCATGTGCGTGGCCCGGATCGCGCCGGTGGCGCTGGTCCTGGCCGTCGCGGCCCATCTCGCCCGGCGACCGTGCCCGAGAAGTCGCCCGGCGGACACGGCGCCGGCTCGGTCGCCCTGCCCATCATCGATGGCTGACGCTGCGACGGTACGACGATGCACAGACAGCAGTCAATGAGCGGCTTTTGGTCCACAGTGGCCCGTCGAGATCCACTGTCGATTTGTAGTCAGTCCGTGGGGCCGCCGCGTCAGTACCCTGATGCCACCCGGTCTTCGGTGTCGCCCTGTCGGGAGGTCCAGCATGGCTGGTATGTCCGGCACACCAATCACGGTTTCCCTCGTCGTGGCGGTCGCCGCCGGGCTGCCCGCCATGCCGGCACCGACGTACGCCGACGGGCTGCTCGCCGAGGTGGCCGTCACCCTCAGCGGTACCGATTCCGCGGAATGCGGTGCCTCGGCCGCCCCCTGCCGCACCGTCAGCCATGCCGTGGGCCGGGTCGCCTCCGGCGGCACGGTCCGGATCGGGCCCGGCTGGTACGACGAGAACATCATCGTCCCGGACGGCCTCGCGGTCAGTCTGATCGGTGCCGGCATGGACGTCACCGTCCTGAACGGACGCCAGCGCGCCACTGTGGTGGACTCGTGGGACGGCGGCGCACTCGAGGTGGCGGACCTCAGCATCGTCAACGGTGTCGGCGAGGGTGCCCTCGACGGCGGCGGAATCACCAGTGCGGCACCGCTGACGGTGCGGCAGGTTCGGCTGTGGCACAACGCGGGTGAGGTCGGAGGCGGGATCGCGGCCTACGCCACCACCAAGGTCAGCGGAAGCATCATCAGCGGAAACAGCGCTCGGTCCGGTGGTGGCGGTATCTTCTCGCGGTTCCACGGGTTGACTCTGGAGAGGTCCACGGTTGGCGGCAACCGCGCCGCAGTCGCAGGTGGCGGCATCTACGCGATCTTCTCGGCGACGCGGATCACGGACTCCACGATCACCGGCAACATGGCCGGTACCAGCGCGAGCGGAGTCCTCGTCGCGCACGGGGACGTACGACTGCGGCACACCACCGTCGCCGGCAACCAGGGGCCAGCGGCTCTGGTGACCTCCGGCGATCCGAAACATGCACATGACATCACCGCGTCCCTGTTCACCGGCAATGCCGGCGGAGACTGCGTGCTGATGCACTCGCCCGCCATCGACCTGGCCAACCACAACGTCAGCGCCGACGGTAGTTGTGGCCGGCAGGTGGCGGCGGTCGACATCGACCTGCGCCCCGTCGCGGAGCTGGCCACCGGCACGACCCCGATCCACCTTCTCGGCGTGGCGAGCACGATCCGCGGCAGCATCCCGGCCGGCGACCCGCTCTGCGACGGCACCGACCAGCACGGACAGAACCGCCGCAGTTCGCTGGCCGGCGGCTGTGACCCGGGCGCGTACCAGTCGGCTCCGGTGCCGTTCAACGCGATCCCGCCGCAACTGGGCGGACTCGACAGCCCGATCGACCCCTACGGATCGGTGGGTAGCGCCACGCCCGGGGTCTGGCCGTTTCAGCGGAACCTGGTGTACGCCTTCCAGTGGCAACGCTGCCACCACTCCGAACCGGTCTGCGTGTCGATTCCGGACGCCGTCGGCAGGACGTACCGAGTCACCGAGGCCGACGCCGGCAGTCGGCTGCGGGTACGGGTCGTCGCGACCAGCGCCACCGGAATCAGTCAGCCGGCCTACTCGGCGATCACCGAACCGATCGGCTACGGCTGACCCGTCCCCCGGCCCGGGCGGGCCCGTGACGCTTGGACGACGTCTTTCGTCACGAACGAGGACCGGCCGTGCGGGGGCGAGCCCCGCACGGCCGGTGTGGTTCGGCCCGGTCAGCCTGCGGTGCAGGACCTGATCTGCGGTCGGGCGCTGGAGTTGCCGTTCATCATCGTGGTGAAGCCGAACGTGTTGCCGCTGCCGTTGGAGCGCATCGTCATCACGTTGCCGCTGCTGTCCCAGGTGGGGCTGCCACTCCAGGTGGCGGAGATCCGCTGCGGCGGGGTGATGGCGACGACCACCGACCAGGTGCTTGCCCCATTGACCGTCACGGAGGTGTTGTAGCGGTCACCCCAGACCTGGCCGGGCGTCACCGTCGCGGTGCACCCGCCACCGGGCGGCGGAGTGGTCGGGTTGCCGGTGGGCGGCGGGGTCGTCGGGTTACCGGTGGGCGGAGTGCCGTTGTTCAGCGCGGTGAGCACGGCGTCGTACGCCGGCTTCTTCTGGCCACTGCCGTTGAACAGCAGCGGGTTCTCGCTGGAGCGCCACGAGTCGGAGTCGCGGATGCCCCAGACGGTGATGCCCTTGCAGCGCGCGACGGCGAGGCAGTCGTTCACCACGTTGCGGTACGCGTCGGTCGGGGCGTTGCGGATGTCCAGCTCGGTGATGTGCACGTCGACGCCGAGGGCGGCGAAGCTGGACAGCGTGGTGCGGTAGTTGCTCGGGTAGTTCGAGCCACCGGTGAAGTGCGACTGGAGGCCGACGCAGTCGATTGGCACGCCACGGCTCTTGAAGTCCTGGACCATCCGGTAGACGGCCTGGGTCTTCGCGTCGTTCCAGTTGTCGATGTTGTAGTCGTTGTAGCACAGGTCGGCGTTCGGGTCGGCCTGCCGGGCAGCGCGGAAGGCGGCCTCGATCCAGTCGTTGCCGGTGCGCTGGAGGTTCGAGTCACGGCGAGCGCCGCTCGACCCGTCCTGGAACGCCTCGTTCACCACGTCCCACCACTCGATCTGGCCCCGGAAGTGGGTGGCGACCTGGGTCACGTGGTTGAGCATGGCGTTGCGCAGCGTGGTGCCGGACATGTTCTGCATCCAGCCAGGCTGCTGGGAGTGCCACGCCAGAGTGTGTCCCCGGACCAGCATGCCCTGGCTGCGGGCGTGCTGGACCAGCCGGTCGGCGTTGCCGTAGTTGAACTGCCCCTGGTTCGGCTGGAGCGCGTCGATCTTCATTTCGTTCTCGGCGGTGACCTGGTTGAACTCGCGGTTCAGGATGGTCGTGTAGGCCGAGTCGTTGAGCCTGCTCACCGCGACGGCGGTGCCGAAGTAACGACCGCTTTCAGCCGCCGAAGCACCGAGGGTGCTCGCGGCGCTGGCGCTGCCGGGCAGGACCACGGCGCCCGCGGTGGCGAGCAGGCCGACGGCGGCGGAGACAACGAGCGCGGCGCGCAGTCGCCTCGACCGTCCAGGTGCTCGGGAAGAGTTGGCCATGACGCTCCTTCCGGGTCCGGTGGCCCGATGCGGGCAGCATGAATCCGGACGTATGGTTGCGGAAAGGGTGGACCGTGCGCACCTCGGCCAAAGGGATCGCATCGGCCTTACTGGGCCGAAGTATTGCAGCGAGATTTCACGCACGTCAATGATTTCCGGAAGTTCCACCGGAAGTTTCGAAGCGTCACAGGGCATGGCGGCGAACGCCGCCATGCCCAGGCGCTCGGCGCGCAGCGTCGGAAGCTACCGGGCGGCGCAGGTGGGAGTCATCCCGCTGCCGGTGCCGGTGCCCTGGAAACCGAACTCGGTGGACTGCCCGGCGGCGACGGACCCGTTGTAGCTGACATTGCTGAAGGTGACCGCTCCACTGGAGCCACTGCGCTGGGCGTTCCAGGAGTTGGTGACGCTGGCACCGGAGGGCAGCGTCATGGTGACCGCCCAGCCGTTGAGCGCGGCCGAGCCGGCGGTGACCCGGACTGTGGCGACGAAGCCACCCGTCCACTGGTTGACGGACACCGAGGCCGAGCAGGCACCGCTCGCCGGTGGCGTCGTCGGAGGCGTCGTCGGAGGCGTGGTGGGAGGCGTGGTGGGAGGCGTCGTCGGCGGGGTCGTCGGAGGCGTGGTCGGAGGCGTGGTCGGGCCGTCGGCGAGGGTCGGCGTCTGCCAATCCCGCCACTCGGAGAGGTTGCCGGCCTTACGGCTGGAGATCCGGAACACGCCCGTGGAGCTGCCTGTGTTGAGCAGGAACTTCTGGATGTTCTGCTGCAACGGGACGCGCCACTCCGACCGGGAGGCGCAGTGCGTGCCGTCCTGGACGTCGGACCAGTAGCTGATGTTGTCACCCGCGCCGAGTGCCCGGTAGACCTCCGCTCCGGCCAGCGCGGCGACACTCGAGGAGCGGGCGGCCAGCCAGTCGATGTGCGGGTTGTCCATGATGAGCAGTCCACGCGGAGCCACCATGGCCACGGTCTGGTGGGTGTCGATCGGCAGGTTCGCCGGGTTGCCGGTGTACGAGCCGAAGGCGTCACCGAGCCATGGCTGCTCGCCGTACGCGCTGCTCAGCGGTTGGGCACCGGACTCGCCGGGGATGCCCCGGAAGATCGGCGAGCCGGCGCTGCCCGACTCGATCGGCATGGTCAGGGCGATGCGCTGGTCGAAAGCGCCCGTCACGAAGGCGCCCTTGCCGTAACGGGAGCACCCCGTGACGCCGGTCGCGTCCGCGCGGAGGATGTTTCCGCCCGACTGCTCGATGACGTCGATGATCCGGCTGACGCCCCAGGCCCAGGCAACCAACAGTCCGCTGCTGCTCGACGAACCGTAGATGCTGTAGAAGGCGCCCTGCTTGTTGTTGCGGGGAGTGCCCTCCCGCCCCACCGCGAGCGGGTCATAGCTGATCACGGCGGCACCGGCGGACCGGATGGTGGCGGTGTCCGCCCCGAACCCACCGAGCACCACGACGGCCGGATGCGGCCCACTGCCGCCGCTGGGCAGTTGCACGCTCGCGGAGAAGCTGGCAGTACGGCCGTTGTGCGCCACGTTCACGGTGATGCTGGTGTTCGAGACCGTACCGCTGACGGTCTGCGGTTTCGCCGGCTTCTCACCGTAGACGTACCGCTGCGCGAGCTGCTTGGTCTGGGCTCGCTGACAACGCCAGTCCGACTTGGCCGAGATCCGGCTCCCGTCGAGTCTCCGGAAGGGGTCGGGCAGCCTGGGGTTGGCCGAGGTGGTTCCCGGATTCGGCGTCGGGCAGTCGACGCCGTCGTCCTCCACCGGGGAGACGACCGCGAGACCGTCGGCGGCCCGGGCCACACCCATCTCCGCCACCGTCAGCGTCGTTGCGGCGAGGGTGAGGGCGAGCGCCGCCACCGCCAGTACGACGACCACCGAACGGTCCCGTGGGCGGCCAACCTTCGCAGTCACTCCAGTCCCCTTCCGGGCAGACACCGAGACCGACATTGATCGAGCAGCATCGATCGCCATCTGAGGGTAAGTTTCGAGCCGGGAAACGAAACGTGTCAATATAGTTTCGGTGATTATCGGCGCTGAACGGCGGTCGGGCGCGCATCGGCCCGCCGACATCAGGCGCGCTGGGGTGACCCACGAGGGCGATCACGGCCGGAGCGGGAAGTCCACACCACCAACCAACCCCCGGCCGGCCGTAGTCGCGGCGAGCGACGGTCGCCTGGGGTTGTTTACCCTGGGTTCACCGCCGGTCCACGACTGGTCCACTCGCGTGCGAACCGCGTCCTGACCAGCCGACCGGCCCGAGCCGGACGATCACGGATGCGCCTGACGCGCGCCAAAAGTCCAGGTTGGCACAACATTGCCATTGACCCGGTTCGATGCGTCCCATTACTATTCCCGGAATAGTTCCCGCAAGTTTACCGAGACTTTCGGTTGCGTTCGGTTGCCTGACCGCAGCTCGTGCCGACGAGATGAGACGGGGCCGGCGCGACAGCGACCCAGGAGGAAGACACCAGATGTCGCAGCTCATCCTGTTCGCGATCGACATCGGCGCGGTGGTGCTGCTCGTCTTCGGGCTCTACTTCCCGAGACACCGCCGCCGCGATCTCGTGGTCGCCTACCTCGGCGTCAACGTCGGTGTCCTCGCGGTGGCCAGCGCGCTCAGCGCCAGCAACGTCGGCGCGGGGCTCGGGCTCGGGCTGGCGCTGTTCGGCGTACTGTCGATCATCCGCCTGCGGTCGACGGAGCTCGACCAGCACGAGGTCGCGTACTACTTCTCAGCGCTGGCCCTGGGCATCCTCGGCGCGTTGAGCACCACCTCGGTCTGGCTCAGCGCCGGGCTGATGGGCCTCATCCTCGTGGTGATGTTCCTGGGCGACCATCCCCGGCTGCTCCGCCACTACCGGCACCAGATCATGGTGCTCGACTCTGCCGTGACCGACCACGTGACCCTCGTGGCCCAGCTGGAGCAACTGCTCGGCGCACGCGTGCACGTCGCCACCGTGCAGCGACTCGATCTGGTCAACGAGACCACCGTCGTCGACGTCCGCTACTCGGTCAAGGGCCAGACGACCAGAGCCACCGCGACGCCGGCCAAGGCGGGAGCGGCCCGATGAGCATCCAGCCGATCACCGCGGCCCTGGCGGCCATGGACACCATCGGGTTGACCGAACTCATCGACCGGGCCGCCTTGCAGACCAGGGTGGACCGCAAGTACCTCGTCCCGCTCGACCGGTTGCCACACCTGCTGGAGCAGCTCGTTCCGCACGCACGGGTGCTGGAGATCGACGGCGCGCGGAGCTTCCGCTACGAGTCGGTCTACTTCGACACCCCGAGGTTGGCCAGCTATCACTGCGCGGCCTACCGGCGGCGACGCCGCTTCAAGGTGCGCACCCGCACCTACCTCGACTCAGCCCAGTGCTGGCTCGAAGTCAAGATCAGCGGAGCGCGCGACAGCATCACCAAACACCGGCTGCCGTACGATCCGCACGACCGCACGACAGTGCTTCCCGGCCGCGCATTCGTCGACGAGGCGCTCGCGCGGGAGGCGATCTGCCCGCCCGCCGGCAGCGCCCTCGACCCGGTGCTGGTCACCAGCTACCGGCGGGCGACGCTGCTGCTGCCGGCGACCGCCAGCCGGGTCACCATCGACACCGGGCTCGCCTGGCAGGCCGGCGCCACCTCACTGCACCTGCCGGAGCTGGCCGTGGTCGAGACCAAGACCAGCGCCGCCGCATCGCCCGCCGACCGGCTGCTGTGGCAGCGCGGGCTGCGGCCCGCCCGCATCTCCAAGTACGCCACCGGTCTGGCCGCGCTGCGTCCGGACCTGCCGGACTCGCCCTGGCGCCGGACACTGCGCCGGCATTTCCGCACCACCCCGTCGGTGGGCACGGCACCGACCGCCACCACCCACCGTCCCGTTCAGGAGGCATCGTGCGTCTGACCGACCGCAGCGTCGGCACCTCGGCGGCACCCCTGCGCATCGCGGGGATCGCGGCCGTCGCCATGCTGGTCACCGCGTTCCTCGTCCCGTCGCCGGCACCAGCCGGTGCCGAGCCCCTCGCCGGCACGTCCAGTTCCACCGTCCCGGCCGACCGGACCGCCGGTTCCCGCACCGCCGCGGACGCCGCCGCGGCAGCGGAGGCAGCCGAAGACCTGGTCGGCGACATCGGCTTCTCCGTACCCAGCGGCACCTTCTCCGGCGAGGTCTCGGTATCGCTGAGCACCACCGTCAGCGGTGCCCAGATCCGCTACACCACCGACGGACGCCTGCCCGACGCGCAGTCGCCGCTCTACTCCGGCGCGGCGCTGCGCTTCACACGTACGACGCAACTGCGGGCCCAGGCGTTCGTCGGGCAGACCGCCTCGGGCGCACCCGGCACCGCCATGTACGTAGCCCGCAACACCAGCACCGCACACGACCTGCCGGTCGTCCTGATCGACTCGTACGGTGCCGGGCGGCCCGACCGGGAGTACTTCGACGCCACCACGATGATCTTCGAGCCGGGCGCCGGCAGCACCTCCCTGGCCGCCGCACCCACGGTGGCCACCCGGGCCGGTTTCCGGCTGCGCGGGCAGTCGTCGGCGATGTTCGCCAAGACGCCGTTCCGGCTCGAATTCTGGGACAACGAGGACGACGACGCCGACTACCCGGTGCTCGGCATGCCGGCCGACTCCGACTGGGTGCTGCGCGGGCCGTTCAGCGACAAGGCCCTGATCCGGGAGGCGTTCGTCTACGACCTCGGGAGGCAGATGGGCCTGCCGGCACCCCGGTACGCCTTCGCGGAGTTCTACCTGAACACCGACGCCGGGCCGGTCGGTTCCGACGACTACATGGGCGTCTACATGCTCGTCGAGACGATCAAGAACTCGAAGGAACGTCTCGACCTCAAGCAGCTCCGCGAGGACGACCGGACCCTGCCGAAGATCACCGGCGGTTACATATTCAAGTTCGAGTGGATGGCCGCCGAGGAGCCGACCCTGCCGTGCACCGGGCCGACGGCGAGTTGCTGGAACTACCTTGAGGTCGCCGACCCGTCGCCGCTGCAGCCCGAGCAACGGGACTGGTTGCGCAACCACATCCAGGAGTTCCACAACGTGCTGCGGGCACCGAACTTCGCCGATCCGGTGAGCGGCTACCGGGCGTACATCGACGTGGGTTCCTTCATCGACCAGCTCATCATCAACGAGTTGAGCCGGGAGATGGACTCCTACATCCGCAGCGCCTACTTCTACAAGGACCGCGACACCAAGATCTTCGCCGGGCCGCTCTGGGACTACGACCTCAGCTTCGGCGTGGGCGGCTTCTTCCAGAACGACCAGACCTCCGGCTGGCAGTACCAGCAGGTCCGCCAACCGCTGGCCAACGACTGGTACACGCAGTTGATGCGCGATCCGTCGTTCGTCAACGAGGTGCGGCTGCGCTGGCAGACGCTGCGCCGTGGCCCGCTCTCCGACGCGTCGTTGCAGTCCCGCATCGACGGCCTCAGCGCACCCCTGACGGCCGCCGCGCAGCGCAACTTCGCGCGTTGGCCCAACCTGAGCACCCGGAACGTCGGGCCGTTCATCACACCGACCGCGCCGACCTGGCAGGGGCAGGTCCAGTTCATGCGGGACTGGATGCTCCGCCGCGCGGCCTGGCTGGACTCGACCGCCGGCTGGGGCGGGTCAACCACGCCCCCGCCGACCACGCCGCCCACCACGCCGCCGCCGACCACCCCGCCGCCCACCACGCCGCCGCCCAGCGGTAGCGGCTGCACCGCGACCTACACGGTGACAAACCAGTGGTCCGGCGGCTTCCAGGGCGAGGTGCGGGTCACCGCGGGCGGTTCGGCGATCAGCGGTTGGACCGTGACCTGGACGTACCCGGCCGGGCAGACGGTCACCCAGGCATGGAACGCGACAGTCACCAGCCAGGGATCCGCGGTGACCGCCCGTAACGTCAGCTACAACGGCAACCTCGCCGCGGGGGCCAGCACCTCGTTCGGTTTCCTTGGCTCCACCACCGGCACGCCGAGCACACCCACACCGACCTGCACGGCGAACTGACCTGCCCCACCCGGTCGCCGACCAGCACATCGAGTGGCTCGTCGGGCGGACCCGCCCGGTACCGGACAACTGGCGGTCCGGTGCCGGGCGGCCCTCCGTGACCTGCCGTGTCGGCGTTGCCTGACACCGACGCCGCCCGGCCGGCATCGTCGCTGCTCGAATGGGCTACGCCTGGTACGCGCACGACCAGCTGTCGACGCCGGCTCGGTTCGACAGAATGGCCGGTATGCGAATAGATCTTGCGTCGCGGTACCGGCCGACGTGACCACGGCCGACGGGGCGGTCACGGCGGTCGAGGCGCTCCCTGAGGTCGACATCCTGGTCAACAACCTCGGCATCTTCGGCGCCCAGCCCGCCATGGAGATCACCGACGACGACTGGCGGCGGTACTTCGAGGTGAACGTGCTGGCGGCGATCCGGTTGACCCGGGCGTACCTGCCGGGGATGCGCGAACGCGGCTGGGGCCGAATCCAGTACATCGCCAGCGACTCGGCGGTGGTGATCCCGACCGAGATGATCCACTACGGGGTTTCCAAGACCGCCCTGCTGGCCGTGTCGCGGGGCTTCGCCAAGGAGGCCGCCGGCTCGGGGGTCACCGTGAACAGCGTCATCGCCGGGCCCACCCACACCGGCGGGGTGGAGCAGTTCGTCCGCTCGCTGGTCGGTGACGACCTGCCGTGGGACGTGGCGCAGCGGGAGTTCATGCTCCGGCACCGCCCGCAGTCGCTGCTGCGACGCCTCATCGAGCCGGCCGAGATCGCGAACCTGGTCGTCTACCTGGCCTCCCCGCTGGCCTCGGCCACCACCGGGGCGGCCGTGCGGGTGGACGGCGGTTACGTCGACGCCATCCTGCCCTGACCCCACGGTCCACCTGAGCACCCCGGTCGATGCCCCCGAGGAGGGGCACCGACCGGGTGCTCAGGCGATCCGACGGACCCGCCACACCGCGAGATAGAGCAGGATCGCGGCGAGGGCGACGAAGACTCCGGTCTCGATGCCCTGGAACAACCAGTACCGGTCGGCCGGCTGGTAGAGCACCCAGTTGTACGCGCCCGCGCCGAACTCGGCACCACACTGCCCGCCCGTCGGCGCGGTGGCGCCCGGTGGACAGATGACCTGGGCGCCCGGCGCCACCATCGCTCCGCTGCCGTCCCGGATGCCGTTCGAGATGGTCCAGGCACCCCGCAGGGCGGTCTCGTCCAGGCCCGCGGTGGAGACGAGCGGCGTGGTGTGCTCACGGCCGGGCAGGTAGTGCGGCCGGGCCAGGACAGTCAGCGCCACGCGTACGGCGGCGAACCCGGCCAGGGTCACCGCCATGGCCGGCAGCATGCGGGGCCACACGGTGCCGGCGAAGACCCCGAGCGCAACCGCGAAGAGGGTGTAGCCGATCGGTGCCACGCCCTGCATGTCGAAGAAGAGCACGTCGAAGCGGCTCCGACCACCGCCCGCCACCAGCGGGGACAGCCACCACGCCATGCCCAGCCCGTACACGACGGCCGCGCCCAGCGTGAGCGCACCGACAAGCCCGAACTTGGTCGCCGCCCACCGCGTTCGGCTGACCCCCTGCGTCCAGACGAACCGGTGGGTGCCCTGCTCGACCTCCCGGGAGACCAGCGGCGCGCCCCAGAAGAGCCCGACCAGCAGCGGCAGGACGAGGAAGAGGATGCCGACCAGGAGCGCCGTGTCGTGCTGGCTGTTGAACTGGTTGAAGGCCCGGACGCACTCAGCCGTCTCGGTGTCCTGGCGCAGGCACTGCGGCAGGCCGAGTTCGGCGAACCTGCCCCGGATCGCCAACCCCGTCGGGACCAGCACGGCGGCCAGGACGGCGAGCCCGATCAGCGTGACCAGCGCCTGCCTGCGGTGCTGGCGCCAGGCGACCCACATCATGCCGGAACCCCCCACGCCTCGTGGCTGGCCCGGGTCACCGTGTCGTCGGTGAGATAGGCCAGGATCAGGTCCTCCAGGGTGACGTCGCGGACCGTCCACTCCGGGTCGATGGGGTCTCCGTCGGCTCGAACCAGCAGGGTCGACTGCCGGTCGGTGTGACTGGCCCGGACCACCGCCGCCACCCCGGCGATCGGACGCGCACCTGCCGCGCGCGGCCCGCTGAGCTGCCGGTGGCCTTCGAGCAGCTCCTCCACCGGGCCGGCGAGTTTCACCTCGGCAGAGTGCAGCACGATGAGGTAGTCGCAGACCCGTTCGAGGTCGCCGAGGATGTGCGAGGAGAGCAGCACCGTGGTGCCGGACTCGGCAACGCTGCCCATCAGTGACTGCATGAACTCGCGGCGGGCGAGCGGATCCAGGCTGGCCACAGGCTCGTCGAGCAGCAGCAGCCGGGGCCGCTTGGCCAGCGCGAGGGCGAGCGCCACCTGGGCACGTTGACCACCGGAGAGCTTGCCTACCGGGCGACCGGGCGGAATGCCCAGTTGCGCGAGCCGGGTCCGCACCAGGGTCGCGTCCCACCGTCGGTTGAGCTTGCCGCCCATGATGACCAGTTCTTCCGGCGTGAGGTCCCGATAGATCGGGGTGTCCTGCGCGACGAATCCGATCTCCGCCAGCAACTCCGTGTTGCCGTACGGCACGTGACCGAAGACCCGTACCTCGCCGGCGTCCGGCCGGGACAGGCCCACCGCCAGGTGCAGCAACGTGCTCTTGCCGGCCCCGTTGGGCCCGACGAGCGCGGCGACCCGTCCAGCCGGCAGCCGCAGCGAGCACTCGCGCAGCGCCCAGGTGCCGCCATATCTCCTGCCGAGCCCGTCGGCCTCCAGCACCAGCTCCATACCGCTTCCTCTCACGCAGATTCCTTCGTCACCGAGGCGGGAAAGGTGGCCCGCATCGTCGTCGCCACCAGGGCGGTTACCTCCTCGGCCGTGAGCCCCACCGCCTGCGCCCGACGCACCCAGTCGACCAGCTCGGCGCGCAGCTCGGCCTGGTTGACCAGGGCCTCGCGATGCAGTGACGCGGTGATGAACGTGCCGACACCGGGCCGCCCCTCCGCCAGTCCTTCGATCTCCAACTCGCGGTACGCCTTGAGCACCGTGTTGGGGTTGATCGCCAATGACTGCGCCACCTCGCGGACCTTCGGCAGCTGGTCGCCGGGCGCCAGCAACCCCACCCGCAACGCCTGTTTGACCTGCTGAACCAGCTGTACGTAGGTGTTCACCTTGGACCGGCCGTCCAGCACGAACTCGATCAACAACGCTCCTCCCGACCAACCCTTATGGCTTGTCCTACGACAGTAGGACTATACGACAGGTTGGTGAACCAGGACGTCGCTGTCAAGGCATCGCGACGGCGGGTCGCCGAGTCGGGGTGCCGATGGGACCACCGGGCGCGTCAGGCACGATCAACGACATGGTGTTCCACGGGCTCGCGTACACCGCGACACCGCACGACCGGGCGGGGAGCCTACGCGTCGACCCGGCCCGGGTCGCCGACCTGCTCGACCGCGACGACAGCCAGGTGCTGCCGATGTGGCGCGACCGGCCGCTGCTCACGGCCGACGGCAGACCGGTGCGGCTCACCGGTGCACCCGCCCGAACCCTGGTGGCGGCGGCCGGTCAGACCGCCCTGCTCGGCCTCGACGGCACCACAGCGAGTTTCGCCGCCGATCTCAGCGACGTCGAGGAGACCGAGGCGCTGCGCCTGGCTACTGCGCACCGCAGCGCCGACCTGCGCGGGCTGGCCACCACCCTGCCCGGCCCACTCGCCGCGACCCTGGCGTACGCGCGCGGCCTGCTCTACTGGAACCGGCACGCCGGATACTGCGGTACCTGCGGCGCGACCACGGCCAGCGCCGAGGCCGGTCACCTGCGGATCTGCCGGGGCCCCGACTGCGGTCGGCAGTTGTTCCCCCGGATCGAACCCGCCGTCATCGTGCTTGTGGAATCCCCCGATCCCCAGCCACGCTGCCTGCTCGCCCGCCATCACGGTGCCGACCCGAACGGCTTCTCGCTGCTCGCCGGCTTCGTCGAGATCGGCGAGAGCCTGGAGGGCGCCGTCCGTCGCGAGGTCGGTGAGGAAGCCGGCGTGACGGTCGGCGCGGTCACCTACCAGGGTTCCCAGGGATGGCCGTTTCCGGCCGGTCTCATGGTCGGCTTCGTCGCCCGGGCCGTCGAGGAGACGATCGCCGTGGACGGACGCGAACTGTCGGAGGCCCGGTGGTTCACCCGGGCCGAGATCGTCGAACGCGTCCGCAACGGTCCCGGCTCGGGACCGGTCGACTCCATCGGCGGTCGGCTGCTGCGCTCCTGGGCCGGGCTCGACCGGCCACCGCTTCGGCACGCCGAGGACTGAGACCTGGCCAGCACGGCGCACCCGCGAATGGCATTCGGCGAGTACGGCAGGTTAGCCTGCCCTAACTCATCGAACGTGAGGCGGGGGCATGACACAGACCACGGGGCGACTGATCCGCCGGATGTTCTGGCGGCAGCGTCGCGACACCGCCCTGTGCGCCGCGTTCTGGTCACTGCACCAACTGTGTGAGGCTCTCGTTCCGGTGGCCATCGGCCTGGTCATCGACCAGGCCGTCGGAACCGGGTCGACCTCGGCGATGGCCTGGTCCGTGCTGGGCATCTTCGCGTTGTTCACCGCCCTCACCATGGGCTGGCGGTCGGGCTTCTGGTTCCTGTCCCGGGCGGTCACCGAGGAGTCGCACGAGCTGCGGATGCGGGTGGTCCGGCGGGTGGTCGGCGGTCAGGGCCTCCGGACCAGCCGCCAGAGCGGGGAACTGCTCTCGATCGCGACCTCCGACACGCAGTCCGCCGCTGAGCTGCTCGAACTGGGCACCCGGGGGGTGAGCGCGCTGGTCGGGCTGACGGTGTCGACGGTCGTGCTGCTGCGGATCGACTGGTCGCTCGGGCTCGGACTGGTGGTGGGCGTGCCGATCCTGGTGCTCGGGCTCAACGCGCTGGGGCCGGTCGTGGGCCGCCGCACGTCCGCGCAGCAGCAGGCGGTCGGTCGGGCCGCCGCCACGGCATCGGACCTGCTGCGTGGGCTGCGACCGCTGCGTGGCTTCGGTGGGGTCGACGAGGCCGTCGGCCGTTACCGCACGGCCAGCCGTACGTCGCTGCGTGCCGGCATCGGGACGGTCAAGGCCGGCGCCACGTTCGTCGGCGCGTCCACCTTCACGACCGGCCTGCTGATCACCGCCGTGGCCGCGCTGGCTGGCTGGTACGCCCTGGACGGGCGGATCACGGTCGGGCAGCTCATCACGATCGTCGGGCTGGCCACCTTCCTCACCGATCCGGTGCTCAACCTCGCCGACTGCGTCTTCCGGCTGGCCACGGCGCGGGCCAGCGCGGCCCGCGTGGCCGAGGTGCTCGCCGCCCCCGAGCGGGTGCCCTCCGGGACGCGGACGGCCGAGCCGGGGACGTTGAGCCTCGACACGGTGCACGCGCCGGGCCTGGACGGCGTCGACCTCGCCGTGGCCCCCGGTGAGCTGCTCGGCATCGTCACCGCGGAGACCAGCACCGCCGACGACCTCACCGACCTGCTCGCGGGGGCACGGCCGCCGGACCGGGGTGAGGTGCGGCTGGCCGGCACGCCGATGCGGGAGTTGGACCTCGCCTCGTTGCGGCGAACCGTGCTTGTCGAACCGCACGGCGTGGACCTGTTCGGCGCCACGCTGCGGGAGGTGCTCCAGACCGGCGACGACCGGGACGACGCCGCCCTGCGCGCCGCCATGGCCTCGGCCGCCGTCGGTGACCTGCTCGCCGATGACGCCGGATTCGACCGTGAACTCGTCGACCACGGCCTGAACCTCTCCGGTGGCCAGCGGCAGCGGCTCGCCCTGACCCGTGCGCTGCTGGCCGACCGGCCGGTCACCGTCTTCCGCGACCCGACCACGGCGATCGACGCGGTCACCGAGCACGCCATCGCCGACGGCATCCGCGCCTACCGGGCCGGCGACGACCGGGCGACCGTCCTCGTCACCACCAGCGCACCGCTGCTCGACCGGTGCGACCGGGTCGTCTTTCTCCGCGCCGGTCGGGTGGCGGCCGTGGGGCGTCACCGCGACCTGCTCGCCGACTCGTCGTACGCGGAGGTGGTGCTGCGATGACCCCGGGAGCAACGATTCTGCCGGTCGCGACCGGTCGGGTGACGCTCACCGCCTTCTGGCGGGCCCTGCGGCGCTACCCGCTGCTCGCCTGGGCATCGGTGGCGGCGGCCACGGCGGCCAGCGTCGCGGCCGTCGTCGTGCCGATCCTGCTGGGCCGGCTGGTCGACCTGGTGGTGGCCGGTGGCACCGTCGGCTCGCTGCTGCTGACCTCGGCGTTGATCCTCGGCGCGGGCCTGGCCGCCGCGATCCTCACCGGCGCGGCCAACTGGCTGGTCACCGAGTGGGGCATGCGTGCCTGCGCCGACCTCCGCGAGGAGGTGCTCGACCGGGCGCTGCGGATGGACGCGACCCGGCTGGAGAGCGCCGGCTCCGGCGACGTGGCCTCCCGGGTCACCGAGGACGTGGAGCGGGTGACCGACTCGGTGCGGCTGGCGGCCGGGATCTTCACCGCCCTGGTCACCGTTGTCATCACCTTCGCCGGTTTCGCGACCCTCGACTGGCGCATCGCCGCCGCGTTCCTGGTCGTCTTCCCGGTGTACGTGCTGAGCCTGCGCCGTTTCGTGCCGCAGGCGAAGCGGCTGTACGCCGCCGAGCGGGAGGCCGCGGCGGTGCGTACGCAGAGCGTGCTGAACACCTTCACCGGTGCCCGGACGGTGCACGCGTACGGCATGCAGGAGCGCCAGAGCCGACGGGTCGAGCAGGCTTCCCGGCACGCGGTGGTGGCGCGCCTGCGTGCGGTGCGGGGCTTCCTCTGGTTCGCGAACACGATGAACTACGCGGAGGCGCTCGGCCTGACCGCCGTGCTGCTCACCGGCTTCCTGCTGGTACGCGCGGGCGACAGCACGGTCGGCGACGTCACAGCTGCGGCGCTGCTGTTCCATCGACTCTTCGGCCCGCTCGGCCTGTTGTTGATGTCGTTCAACGACATCCAGTCGGCCGGGGCGGCGCTCGCGCGGCTCGTCGGCATCTCCGGGCTCGACGTACCCGCGACACGGCCGGCCAGGCCGATCTCCGGTTGGCTGCCGACGAGCGTCACCGCCAAGTCGGTGTGGCACCGCTACCCCGGCGGCCCGGCCGTCGTGCAGGACGTCTCGATCGAGATCGCCGAGGGTCAGTCGTTGGCGATCGTCGGCGAGAGCGGAGCCGGCAAGACCACCCTCGCGGCCATCCTCGGTGGCGTCTTTCCCGCCGCCGAGGGCGAGGTGTGGCTGGGTGACCGTCGGATCGGCGAGCTGGATCCCGCCGAGCTGCGCCGGACCGTCGGCGTGGTCACCCAGGAGGTCCACGTCTTCGCCGGCACCCTCGCCGACGACCTGCGGCTGGCTGCTCCGGCCGCCTCGGACGACGACCTGCACGCCGCCTTGCGGCTGGTCGAAGCCGACGGTTGGGTCAACGCCCTGCCCGACGGGCTGTCGACCCGGGTCGGCGACGGCGAACACCCGCTCACGGCCGGTCAGGCGCAGCAGGTGGCGCTGGCCCGGATCGCCCTGCTCGACCCACCGATCGTCGTCCTCGACGAGGCCAGCGCCGAGGCCGGCAGCGCGGGGGCCCGACAGCTCGAACGGGCCAGCGCCGCCCTGATCCGGGGCCGCACGGCCGTCGTGGTCGCCCACCGGCTCAGCCAGGCACACACCTGCGACCGGATCGCCGTGATGGCGCACGGCCGGATCGTCGAACTCGGCGCCCCGGACGATCTGGTCGCGGCCGGCGGCCGGTACGCCGAACTCTGGTCGGCCTGGCGACGCTGACCTGGCCCGTCCGACCGTCAGTCGCGCAGCAGCGGCAGCACCCGCCGACCCAGCAGGTCGATCCCGCGCTGCGGGGTCAGGCCGTGCGGGGTGCCGAACTCGACCCGGCTCGCCCCGGCATCGAAGACCGCCGCGGCCTGCGCGGCGACCTGCTCGGGCGTACCGGAGAACGCGAACAGGTCGAGCAGGTCGTCACCGATCAGTGCGCCGGCCAGGTCGTCCTCGCGGCGGGTGACGTGTTGCTGGATTCGGGCCAGCAGTTCCGGGTCGACCTCGACGGTGGGGTCGAGGGCGGCGACCACCGCGAGGTACATGGCGACCTCGGTGCGGGCCATCCGTCGGGCCAGCGCACCGTCGGTGTCGACCACGGTGACCGCACCGAGCACCACCCCGGTGTCCCGGCCCGAGGCCGCCTCGTCCAGCCACGCCCGCATCGTCTTGGCCATCGCCGGATTCGCCGATCCGCCGACCTTCACCTCGTCGGCGAACGCGGCGGCGGACCGCGCGGTCTGTTGGCCCCACGTGCCCACCAGCACCGGCACGTCCGGCCGGGCCGGGGTGTACCGCAGCGCGGTACCCGGCGCGACGGTGAACTCACGGCCGACGAAACCACAGTCGTCACCGGCGAGCAGCCGCCGGACGATCTGCACCGTCTCGGCGATGCGTCGCAGTGGCCGGGTCTGCGCCACCCCGACCTGTTGCAGCCAGGTGCCCCGGGCCAGGCCGAGGTACGCGCGGCCGTGCGAGGCCAGGTCGAGGGCGGCCACCTGACCGGCCACCTCCACCGGGTGCAGGGTGAACGGGTTGAGGCAGGCCGCGCCGAGCCGGATCCGGCGGGTGTGCCGGGCGGCCACCAGCAGCGGAAACAGCGGCGGCTGGTACATCAGGTCGCCGAAGACCGACAGCACGTCGAAGCCGTGCCGTTCGGCCAGCTCGGCCAGCACGGCGTACTCGTCGGCGGACTTGTCCGACTGGAGGCCGACACCCACCAGGCGGGTCACGTCAGCTCCTCGGTGGGGATCTGCCGCCGTCCGGTGCGCTCGATGCGCATGATGAGCCGCTCCTCCGGGTCGGGGCAGGCGACGTGGCTGTCCCGAGCCATCCAGTCGCCGTCGTCAAGGGCCCGCTGCTTGGCCGGTAGCAGCGGCAGGCACGCGGCGAGCGCGTACAGGCAGAAGTGCTGGCCCTCGGGAATGCGCAACCGGCACGACTCGGTCAGGTCGACGTGGTCGCCCGGCTTCATGCCGCACACCGAGCGTCCCTCGATCCGCTCCACCACGATCCGCAGGTCGTAGACGTCGGTGGTGGGCTGGTCGTCGCTCATCGCACGGCCTCCGCGTGGTGGTGCACGATCCGCCAGCCCGCGTCGTCGCGCCGCAGCACATCGGTGACCCGGAAGCAGACGTCCGGTCGGTCGGCGGCGTGCCGGGCCCGCAGCACGTACCGGACCAGACCGGTGTCGTCCCACGACTCGGCGTGCAGCTGTTCCGGAGTCACGCTGACCGGTGCCGGTCCGGTCGCCTCGGCAGCCCGGCGGTCCCGCAGCACGTCCAGCGCAGTCAGCCCGGTGAGCAGCCGGTCGGCGTCGGATTCCCAGATGGTCAGGTCGGGGTGCAGGTGGGCGTCGAAGGCGGACCGATCCCCCAGTGATCGGTACATGTCGGTGATCGTGCTGGTGAGTTCGTCGATACTCATCGGGGTCACTTCCGGTCGAGGGAGGCGGCAGCGGGTCGGGACGTCTCGGCGAGGCGCTCACGCAGCGGATCCAGGCCCATCGGCCCGAGCGCCAGCGCCGTGTGGTGGAACTGTTTGCGGTCGAAGGTCGGGCCGGCACGACGCTCGGCGTCCTGGCGGGTCTGCTGCCACAGCCGCGCGCCGACCTTGAAGGCGAGCGCCTGCGCCGGCCAACCGAGATAGCGGTCGACTTCGAACCGGGCGGTGGCGGCGTCCAGCCCGGCGACCCGGGTGAGCAGGTCCACGGCCACACCGTGGCTCCAGCGGGGCGCGTCGGTGAACCCGTTGCCGGGCGGGATCGGCAGGTCGAGGTGCAGGCCGAGGTCGATGACCACGCGGGCGGCCCGCCACATCTGCCCGTCCAGCATGCCGAGCCGTTCCGCCGGGCCGGCGTAGAGGCCGAGTTCGTCGGCGAGCCGTTCGGCGTAGTGCGCCCAGCCCTCGGCGTACCCGTGCACGTGGCACAGCGTGCGCTGCCACGGGTGCAGGTCGGCGGTGGTGAGCGTGATGGCGTGCTGGAGGTGGTGACCGGGCAGCCCTTCGTGGCAGAGCGTGCCGACGTGCCGCCACACCGGCACCGTCGACTCGCCCGGCGGCACCGACCACCAGATGCCGCCCGGGCGGGTCAGTTGCGCGTCCGGTGGGGTGTAGTACATGACCCCGGAGGTGGCGGGACTGATCCGGCACACCACCCGGCGGGTGGCGGCGGGGATGTCGAAGTGTGTCCCGTCGAGCAGCTCGGTGGTCAGTGCGGTCCGCCTGGCCAGCCACTCCTCCAGGGCAGGGCCGACCGGCACCCGCCCGTCCGGGTCGGCATCCAGCGCCGTCCGGGCGGCGGCCACGTCCGGGTGGCCGCAGTCGGCCGCCGCCGCCCGCAGCTCGGCCGCGGTGCGGGCCAGCTCCGCCCAGCCGTACGCGTACAACTCGGCCAGGTCGACGGTGGCGCCGAGGAAGGCGCGGGCGGTGATCTGGTAGAGGTCGCGGCCCACGCCGTCCACCTCGGTCGCGGCGGGAGCCAGTTCGGTACGCAGGAACGTGGCAAATTCCGCCGTGGCAGCGGTGGCCAGCCGCGCCCCCTCAACCAACCGCTCGGCGAGCGGCCCGGCCGGGTGACCAGCGACGAGACCGCCGAAGAAGTCGGCGTCGACCCAGGAGGTGCACTGCGCGGCGACGGTCAGCACCTGCCGGCGGGCGACCAGTTGACCACGCTGGGCGGAACGGCGCAGCGTCGCGGTGTACTGGTCCAGGGTGGTGGGCAGCCGGTGCAGGTGATCGGCGACGACGGCCCAGTCGTCGACGGTGGTCCGGGGCAGGTTGTCGAAGACCTGCCGGGCCAGGTGCACCGGGGTGGCCAGCGGGGCGAGCAGCCGGGTGGTGAAGCCGGCGTCGTAGAGCGCCACCTCGCTGGCCAGCCGGTCCGCCAGGGCACCGGCGAGGGCACGCTCGGCCGGGCCGGTCACCGTGGCGGCGGCCAGGGCGGCCGCGGTCGCGCGGGTCAGCTCGGCGCGGGCGTCGAACCCGTCCGGCGACAGGTCGGCCAGCCGCCATTCGGGGCTACGCCCGGCTGCCTCGGCGGCCTCCGGGTCGAGCGCGGCGAGGGCGTGCAGGTACCTGTCGGCCACGGTGCGCACGCGCGGCGCGGTCGCGCCGGTCATCGGGGCGTCCGGAGCCGGTGGTGGTCGTCGCGGTACACCACGCCGCCCTTCATGACCGCGTGCAGGGTGCGCAACGCGGAGACGGAACGGGTCGGGTCGTCCCGTAGCACCAGCAGGTCGGCGTGCTTGCCGACCTCGACGCTGCCGAGCGTGTCGGCCTGGTCAAGCCATTCGGCGGGGCGGATGGTGGCGGCCTTCAACGCGTCGGCGACCGGCAGCCCGGCGTCCACCATGAACTCCAGCTCACGTACGGTCGCGCTGGTCTCGTCGTAGCCCGCGTGCGGCGGCATGTCACTGCCCAGTGCGATCGGCACCCCGTTGCGGATGGCGTGCTGGAGGCTCTCCCAGTGCCGGGGGCCGGCGGCCAGGGCCCGGTCCATCAACCAGCCGGGCACTCCGGAGTCACGGAAGAACTGTTCGCAGCGGCTCACCACGATGGTGGGCACGTACCAGACGCCCCGGTCGGCCATCAGGCGGGTGACCTCGTCGGTCAGCTCGTAGCCGTGTTCGACGCAGTCGAGGCCGAGTTCGACGGCCCGGCGTACGGTGTCGGCCGGGCCGGCGTGCGCGGTCACCTTGCGCCCCCAGTCGTGGGCGACCCGGATGACGGCGGCCATCTCGTCGTCGAGCAGCTGCGGGGTGTCGATCGCCTCGAACTGACCGGCGATCCCGCCGGAGATGCAGACTTTGATCAAATCGGCGCCGGCCCGGATCTGGGCCCGGGTGAGCCGCCGGAAGCCGTCGGCGCCGTCGGCTTCCAGGGCGTCGGCCTCCCAGCCGTGGCCACCGGTGCAGCACAGCGCGTGTCCGGCGGTGAAGATCCGGGGGCCGTCCACCGCGCCGGCCTCGATGCCCCGGCGCAGCGCGAAGTCGGCGTAGCGCCCCTCGCCGACCAGCCGGGCGGTGGTCACCCCGGCGTGCAGGGTGCGTCGGGCCGAGTCGGCCATCAGCAGCACCAGTTCGGCCAGGTTGGACCGGTGCACCGTGTCGGCGAGGTGGCCGGGCAGCCCGAGGGAGAGGTGCACGTGCATGTTGGTCAGGCCGGGCATCACCACGTCGCCGCCGAGGTCGACCACGCGGGCGTCGCCGGCCTCGGCGAGCACGTCGTCGACGGCCGCCACGGCCTTGATCATCCCGTCGGCGCCGACCCAGACACCCCGGTCGGGCTGGAGGTGGTCGGCGACGCCGTCGTAGAGCGCGAGGTTGACCAGGACCTGTTCGGTTGCGGTGTGCATTGACGACGTCCTCAGTTCGCGGGCACGGTGGCCGGGGCCGCCGTGGGGTCGTTGAGCCAACAGGCGGCGCTGCGTCCGCCGAGGTCGAGGGTGGGTGGCTGGTCGCCGCAGGGGGCGAAGGCGTGTGGGCAGCGCGGCCGGAACCGGCAGCCGGTGGGGGCGTTGGCGGGATCGGGCACCTCACCGGCCAGGGTGGCGGGCAACCGTGGGGTGGGGCCGATGCGGGGCACCGCGTCGATGAGCGCCCGGGTGTAGGGGTGTCGCGGGTTCCGCCACAGCTCCCGGGTGGGCGCGCTCTCCACGACGCGGCCGAGGTACATCACGGCGGTGATGTCGGCGATCTCGTGTACCAGGGCGAGGTCGTGGGAGATGAACAGCATGCCCATGTCGAGATCGCGGACCAGGCCGACGAGCAGGTTTACCACCTGAGCCTGGGACGAGGCGTCCAGGGCGGTGACCGGTTCGTCGGCGATGATCATGCGGGGTTGCGGGGCGAGTGCCCGGGCGATGGCGAGGCGTTGCCGCTGGCCGCCGGAGAACTGGTGCGGGTACCGCTCGGCGGCGGTGGTCGGCATGCCGACCCGGTCCAGCAGCTCGCGTACCCGGTCGCGGCGGGCCGCGCCGGTCACCGTCGCCGGGACGCCGTCGAGCAGTTGCGCGCCGATGGTGCGCCTGGGGTTCAGCGAGGCGTACGGGTTCTGGAAGACCATCTGCAGGCCGATCTCGGTGTCCGGCCGGCGCCGCCAGCCCAGCGGTGTGACCGGCTGCCCGGCGAAGCGGACCACACCGGCGCTCGGCGGGGTCAACCCCACGGCCACCCGGGCCAGCGACGACTTGCCGCAGCCGGACTCGCCGACCAGGCCGACGATCTGCCCGGCCGCCACGTCCAGGCTGACCCCGGCGACCGCGAGCACCCGGCCGCGTCCCCGCGAGCGGTACTCGACCTCGACGTCGCTGATGTCCAGCAGGCCGGTCATCGGGCTGTCACCTCCAGGTGCGGGCGGACCACACAGGCCACCGACCGGTCGGCAGCCACCGGAGCCAGGGGCGGTGGCACGGTGCCGCAGGCCGGCTCGGCGTACCCGCAGCGGGGTTGGAACGGGCAGCCGGGCGGTGCCTCACCCGGCGCCGGCGGGGCGCCGGGGATGGGCCGTAGCGTGCCGACGGCCTGGGTGCCGTGTGGCCGGGCGCCGAGCAGCGCCGCAGTGTACGGGTGGGTGGGTGCGGTGAGCAGCGCCCCGGTGGGGCCGGTCTCCACCACGCGACCGGCGTAGAAGACGTAGCCACGGGTGGTCAACGCGCTGAGCACCCCCAGGTCGTGGGTGATGAAGGCGACGGCCAGCCCGGTCTCGGCGCGCAGCCGGTCGAGCAGGGCGAGGATGCCGGCCTGCACGGTGACGTCGAGGGCGGTGGTCGGTTCGTCGGCGATCAGCAGTCGGGGCCGGGCGGCCAGGGCGATGGCGATGGCCGCCCGTTGCCGCATGCCGCCGGAAAACTGGTGCGGATAGGCGCGCAGGGCACGCTCGGGGTCGGGAATCCTGACCTGATCGAGCAGTTCCACCGCCCGGCGGGTCGCGGACCGTCGGTCCAGTCGCAGGTGCACCCGCATGTGTTCGGTGAGCTGACGGCCGACGGTGAGCATCGGGTGCAGGGCGGCGGTCGGGTCCTGGAAGACCATGGCGATGCCCGCGCCCCGGATCCGCTGCCAGCCATTGTTGTCCAGGCCGAGCAGGTCGGTGCCGGCGAACCGCGCCGTTCCGGTGACCTTGGCTCCCGCCGGCAGCAGACCGAGCAGGGTCTGTGCGGTGAGGCTCTTGCCGCAGCCGCTCTCCCCGGCGATGCCGACGAGTTCGCCCTCGTCGACGGTGAGCGACACGTCGTGCAGGATCGGCAGCGGCCCGCGCGGGCCGGGCAGGGTCACGGCGAGGGAGTCGACGTCGAGCAGCGGCGCCATCTCAGCGTCCCTTCGCGTAGCGGGGGTCGAGCCGGTCGCGCAACGCGTCGCCGAGCACGTTGAAGGCCATCACGACGGTGAGGATGGCCAGGCCCGGGAAGACGCTGACCCACCACATCGACAGGTCCTGGGAGCCGAGCGCGACCATCGAGCCCCACTCGGCGGCCGGTGGGCGGGGCCCCAGCCCCAGGAAGGAGAGCGCGGCGAGCAGCAGCACCGCGTTGCCGAGTTCCAGGGTGGCCAGCACGATCGCCGGCCCGATGCTGTTGGGCAGCACATCGCGGCGCAGCGCCCGGACCGGTCCGACGCCGAGCAGTCGGGCGGCGCTGAGGTAGTCGTCGCCGCGCATGCTGAGCACGGCGCTGCGGATGACCCGGGCGTAGACCGGCCAGGAGACGATGACCAGGGCCAGTACCGCGTTGCGGGTGTTCGGGCCGAAGGCGGCGGTGACCGCCATGGCCAGGATGATCTGCGGGAAGGCGAAGACCAGGTCGGTGAGCCGCATCAGCGCCTCGTCGGCGAACCGTCCCAGGTATCCGGCGACCAGCCCGAGCAGGCCGCCGACGAGCAGGGCCAGCGAGACGATGGCCAGGGCCAGCGGGATCGACAACCGGGCGCCGTGCACGACCCGGCTGAAGATGTCCCGGCCGAGGGAGTCGGTGCCGAACCAGTGCGCCGCCGAGGGTGCCGCGTAGGTGTCGGCGCTCTGGGCGAGCGGATCGTAGGGGGCGACGAGCGGGGCGAGGATCGCCACCAGCAGCCAGCCGCCGAGAATGGTCAACGCCACCACGGCGATCGGCTGTCGCCAGATCGGCCGGCCAGCCGAGCCACCACGCAGCCGACCGAGCCATCGACGGCGGGTCAGCGCCCGGTCCACCTTCGGGTCGGGGGCCACCGGATCAGGTGCGGTCATCGTCATGACAGGCGGATCCTCGGGTCGATGAGCCCGTACAGCAGGTCGACGGTGAGGTTGACAAGCGTGTAGACCAGCGCCACGAACAGGCTGACACCGAGGATCGCGGGCAGGTCGAGGGCGGTGGCGCTGCGGTAGGCGTACTGACCGACGCCCGGCCAGCCGAAGATGCTCTCCACCAGCACCGTCCCGGACAGCAGCGAGGCGAAGGCCAGGCCGGACACGGTGACCACCGGGACCAGCCCGGCGCGCAGCAGGTGCCGGCGCAGCACCACCCGGGCCGGCAGGCCCTTGGCGTACGCGGCCCGGATGTAGTCCTGCTGAAGCACCTCCAACATGGCGGAGCGAACAAAGCGGACCAGCAGCGCCACGGTGAGCGAGGTCAGCACCAGCACCGGCAGGGTGAGGTGTTGGGCCGCGTCCCAGGCCACGTCCCACTGACCGGCCAGTGCCGCGTCGACCGTGTACATGCCGGTGACGGTCGGCGGCGGGCTGAAACCGGTGGAGAGCCGTCCACCGCTGGGAGCCAGCCCGAGTTTGTAGAAGAAGACGTAGAGCACCACGAGCGACAGCCAGAACGGCGGCGTGGAGAGCCCGAGCAGGGCACCCACCCGCACGAGCTGGTCGGTGACCCGGCCGTTGCGGACCGCCGCGAGCATGCCGATCCCGGTGCCGATCACCAGCGCCAGCACCATGGTGGGGATGGCCAGTTCCAGGGTCGCCGGCACGTACCGGACCAGGTCGTCCAGGACCGCCCGACCCGTCTGCTGGGAGATACCCAGGTCACCACGGAAGAGGTTGCCCAGGTAGTGCAGGTACTGCTGCCAGAGCGGCTGGTCCAGCCCCCACTTCTCGCGGAAGGCGGCCACCGTGGCCGGGTCGTTGAGCGCCTGGTCGGACAGGTTGGCGGTGACCGGGTCACCGGGCACCACGTTGACCAGCCCGAACGTCACCACTGTGACGCCCAGCAGCAGTCCGGCGGTGATCGCCAGCCGCTTGGCCAGGAAGGCCAGCAGCGGGTGGGACCGGCGGGGCCGGGGCGCGGTCGTGGTGACCGCGCCCGGCTCGCCGTTGTGGACGGTCGTCATGGTGCTCCGACTACCTGCGGCCGACCGCGGCGACGTCGACCTGCCAGCCGGCGGCGGAGTAGTCCGCGCCGGTCAGGTCGGCGGTCGCCACCACCGTGGAGGAGTTGCTGGCCAGCACGATGTACGGGGAGGACTGGTTCATCAGCCGCTGCCACTCCTGCATGGCGGTGGCCCGGGCCGCGAGGTCGAGGGTCTCGGTGACCTTCTCACCGGCGGCGACGACCGCCGGGTCGGCCCGCTCGACGGTCCAGCCCGAGCGCAGCGCGGTGGCCTGCCCGGGTGCCATGTTGTTGATCAGTGAGTCGGCGACCGGGTAGTTGAGGCTCTGCGGAGTGAAGCCCAGCGGCGACTTACCGCCGCGCATCTCGTCGAGGAAGGTGGTCAGCGGCTGCGGATTCAACTCCAGCGTGATGCCGGCCTCGGCGGCGTCGCCCTGCACCTTGGTGGCGACGGTGCCCAGGTCGACGCCCTTGTAGGTGATGGCCGGGTAGTTGAACTTCACCGTCGGGTTGGTCAGTTCGGCCTCGGCGAGCAGCGCCTTGGCCTTCGCCACGTCCCGGGTGGACGCCTCACTCTCGGGCAGGGTGCCGGGGAAGGCCGGCGCGACCAGGCCGGCGCCGGGAGCGGCTCCCTCGCCGTACAGCGCGGCGATGCCCTGGTAGTCGATGGCGGCACGCAGCGCCTGGTTGAACTTCGGGTTCGCGGTCACATCCGAGACCGCCGGGTCGGCGTTGAGGAAGAGGAAGTAGACAGTGTCCTGCACGCCGGAGGTTTGCAGGCTCTCCGGCAGGCCGTCGAGCAGCTTGCCGGAGATGTCCAGCGAGATCTCGGCGCTCTCGGCGCGCTGCATGGTCAGCTTCTGGGTCTGCACGTCCATGTTGCGCAGTACCACCCGCTCGAACTGTGGCTTGTCGCCCCAGTAGTTCGGGTTGGCCTCCAGCACCACCTGCGACTCCGGCTCGTACGACTTGAGCACGTACGGCCCACTGCCGATCGAATTGGTGTCGAGGTACTGCTGGGCGGTGTCGCCCTGCGCGGCGTCCGCGCCGTCCTTGGCACCGTTGTCCCGGGCGACCTCGGCGTTGAGCACACCGGTGGACGGCATCGCCAGCACCACCGGAACGTTCGGGTTGGGGGTGGCCGAGGTGACCACGACGGTGCTGTCGTCGGTCTTGCTGACGCTCAGCTCGCTCACCGTGACCGCCGGGCTGCCCTTGATGTTCTTCAGCCGGTTGAGGGAGAAGACCACGTCGTCGGCGGTGAGCAGGCTGCCGTCGGAGAAGGTCACTCCGGAGCGGAGCTTGAAGGTGAAGGTCTTCGCGTCCGGCGACGCCTCGTACGACTCGGCCAACGCCGGGACGGGGGTACCGACGTCGGAGCCTTCGAAGGTGAGCAAGGTGTCGTAGAGGGCGTGCACGGCGGTCAGGCCGGTGGCTTCGTAGACGCGCCCAGGGTCGAGGGTCTTGAGCACGAACGACGTGTTGACGGTGAGGGTCTTGGCCTCGCCACCGTTCGCGTTGCCACCGCTGCCGCCGGCCGTGCAGGCGGTGGTGGAGATGATGGCCAGCGTCGCCAGAGCGAGCGCTCCGGCGCGGAGCCGGCGGGGGGACACCGACATGCTGTTCCTACCTTCGTATGGCGCGGCCCGCTGCGCGGGACCCGCGGGGCATCGACGTCCGGCGGCACCACCACCGGCCGGGCCCAGACGGCCAATGCCGGTGTTCCGGGTTCTCTCGGGGTGCGTCGGGTTCTCGGGGTGCGTCGTCGCAGGGTTGGATGTAGCCGGACTCGCATTCGTCCGGTTCATGTCTGGACGCGGCGTGTCCACCAGTACCAAACAGCGCCGCCCTCGTGTTTGACCACCCTAAACACGGCCGTGTAGCTTGGTCAAACATTTTTAGCCACACTGTTATCGGATCGAGGTTCACATGCTCGGTGACCGGCTCCGCGTCCTGCGCCAGCAGCACTCCCTCACGCTGCGGCAGCTCGCCACAGCCGCCGACGTGTCCCCCGCCCTGCTGAGTCAGATCGAGAACGGGGCGACCGACCCGAGCCTGGCCACCCTGCGCAAGCTCGCGCAGGTGTTCGACACCTCGATCGCCGAGTTGTTCTCCGAGCCGGAGGCACCGGCGGTGCACATCAGCCGGGCCGGCAGCCGCAGCCTGCTCACCGCTCCCCCGGGCCAGATAACCTACGAGCGCCTGACCCCGGGGCGCGGCGATCTGGAGGTGCTCCAGGCCCACCTCGCCCCGGGCGACGCCAGCTCGGCCGAGCCGTGGGCGCACCCCTCGACCGAGTGCGCCATCGTCATCAGCGGCGAGGTGGTCGCCGACATCGGCGGCGAGGCGTACACCCTCACCGCCGGTGAGGCCGTCACCTTCGACTCACGCCTGGCCCACCTCTACCGCAACGCCAGTGACCAGCCAGCCCACCTGATCATCGCGGTCACGCCACCCAACCCCTGAGCGGGCTGACCGGCATCGCGCTGTTGCGGCGGCCGCGCCGGTCGCTACTGTCGTCCGCGTGAATCTGGACGACATCGCCACCCGGCTCGGCGTGCCCATCGAGGACATCGACCGTGTGCACCGGCTGGCCGGCGAGCACCCGTCGGCTCCGGTGCCCGCCAGAGCCGACGCGCCCGCGCTGCTCGACCGGCTCGCCGTACGACCGGACGACGCCGCCGAGATCATGGCGGGCTGGCCGGACCCCGACTCCACGCAGTGGACCCCGGAGCTACGCTGGCTGCTCGACCGCTCGATCGCCCTGGTCCGCGCGGATCTCGGCGGTCACGAATGGCTGCCGCCCGGTCCGGCGCTACCGCGCGAGCGGGGCCCCGCCTGGCGGCACCTCTACGTCTACACGTACCTGGCCCTGGTCGACGTGGTCAGGGGGTACCACCGTGACCACGGCGTTCCCGACGCCGTCTCCTGGGTGACCCTCGCTGACCTGGGTCGCAACCTCGCCATCGACCGGCGGATGAATCGCGAGGGCTGGTCGGTCATGCAGAGCTGGCTGACGCTGCACTCGCGCGGCGCGGTCTACGAGCTGGGTCGGCTTCAGCACCATCGCGGCGGCACCGCCATCGACCTGCACATCCCCGACTCGGGGTCGCTGACCCCGGAAGCGGTCGAGGCGTCCCTCGACGAGGCCCGGGCGTTCTTCCCGCGCCACTTCCCCGACGAGCACTACACGTCGTTCGCCTGCGGTTCGTGGCTGCTCGACCCGCAGCTGCGGGAGTACCTGCCCGAGGAGTCCAACATCATCCGCTTCCAGCGACGTTTCGAGCTGGAGCCCTATCAGGAACCGGAAGGGCTAGACGCCGACGTCGAAGTGGTGCGGTTCGTGTTCCGTACCCTGACCACACCGCTGGACCAACTGCCGCGCGACACCGTGCTGCAACGCGCCGTCATCGACCACCTGAAGGCCGGCCGCCACTGGCAATGGCGCCGCGGACGCTTCCCGATCGAGCCGGTCCGCTGACCGCGGCGGGTCGGCTGGTGCTGGTGCCGCCGCTGTCACCTGACGCGCCCGGGTAACCTGCGCCCGAGCGCTGGGACCGGATCCGGACGGCGATGGCGGCGGCGAGCAGGGCCAGACCAGCGACGTGCAGCGACCGGACGATCGTCGCAGCGAGGATGGTTGCACCGGGCAGCAGCGGCACGAGCGCCAGTCCGGCGACGGACACCAGCGCGGCGACGCTCCAGAACAGCACTGGAAGTCGACGTGGCGGTGCGAGCCGGCGAGCTCCCGCCGCCGCCGCTGCCCGCCGACCGAGGCGTGCGGTGAGCACGACGACGAGCAACGCACCGACGAGGGTGCTCGTCAGATCCGAGACCGTCCACCAGGCGACGTCCGTAACGCTCGACCATCGGAGACCGAACACCACTCGAAGCCAGCCGTCGGTGTGCGTCAGCCAGTCCCAGCCGAGGTGGCTCGCCGCGCCGAGGAGCGCCGAGCTGATCGTGATCCACCAGCGGTGCGGCCACCGGGCCAGGGAACCGTGCCCACTCCAGCCGAACCAACGCTCGCCGGGCAGGTGAGCCAGGATGGCGTCGGCGCAGGACCGGAAGACCGCCGCGTACGCCAGCGCCATCGGCAGACACCACCAGAACAGCGCCGGCCAGGAATGGGTGTCGGCGAAGCTCCGGCCGGTCGGGCCGGTCGCCAGGTAGGCGACGTCCGGCGCCATCGCGCCGAAGCTCAACGTCACGCCGTCGAACCACCGGGGCCGCCACCACTTGAGCGCCAGCACCGGCGCGAGATGCGAAGGGAAGGTAAGCGGCACGGTGCGGAGCATAGGGCTTGTCGTCCGCGCGGGCGTCGGCCCGCGACCGGGCGCGGACCCCCGAGTGGGATCCGCGCCCGGACAATGTACGGATCAGCTGACGGTGCAGGTCGCGCCGTTGAGGGTGAACGAACTCGGTTCAGCGGTGTTGCCGGTGTGGGTGGCCTGGAAGCCGATGCCGACCGACGCGTTCGGGGCGAGGGTGCCGTTGTACGACATGTTCCGCGCGGTCACCTGCCCGGAGGTCGGTGAGTAACTCGCGTTCCAGCCGCCGGTGATGGTCTGCCCGCCGGGCAGGGTGAAGACCAGCGACCAACCGTTGATGGTGGAGTTGCCGGTGTTGGTGATGGTGATCTGTTCGGTCAGCCCGTTGTTCCAGGCGTTGACCTCGGCGGTGACCCGGCACGCCCCACCACCGGGCGGCGGCGTCGTCGGGCTCGGGGGCGGCGTGGTGGGGTTCGGCGGCGGGGTGGTCGGGTTCGGCGGTGGGGTGGTGCCGCCGCCGAACTGGGTGAAGAAGCGCCAGGTCTCGCCCGGCAGCCAGGTCCGGGAGCCGCTGTCACCGGGTGCGCCGTCCTGCGGTGCGGCGATGTGTCCCTCGTCGAACGCCGCCCAGACCACCGGGTAGCCGGACGCGCAGCCGGAGTAGGTGGTGCTGCGGTGGGTGAGGCTGCCCTGCGACGGTTCCGGCGGATTCTGCGCGGTGCAGCCGTTGTTGCGGACGAACCGGTCCCGCAGCGACCGCCCGTTGGAGATGTTGAGGACGCTGTCGCGGATGCCGTGTGCCCCGAAGTAGGCGACCGGCTGGGTGCCGCCGCTGCATCCACTCAGCTGCGCACCGCCGTAGACGGCGACGGCGCGGAAGATGTTCGGCCGGGCGCAGGCGACGGCGTAGCTCATGGCACCGCCGTAGCTGAACCCGAGCGCGAAGCGCTGGGTGGTCTCGACGCAGAGGTCGCCCTCGATCTGACGCAGCATGTCGTCGACGAACGTGACGTCTTCGCCGCCGGAGTTGGCCCAGCCGCTGTTGAGGCCCTGTGGCGCGACGAAGATGGTGCTGTTGTTCGACAGCGGCAACAGTCCGTAGTAGGCCCAGGTGTCGCGCTGCACCGTCTGGCCGGTGGCCACGTCGGTCGCCGAGCCGTTGAGCCAGTGGAACCCGAACACCAGTCGGTACGGGTGGTTGTTGTTGTAGTTGTCCGGCACCCGCAGGATGTAGCTGCGGTTCTTGCCGCTGCTCTGGATGGTGTGGGTACCGCTGCGCAGCGTGGGCGCCTTGCCGCAGCCGGCGGTCGCGGCCAGGATGCCCGACTGGGCGGCCGGGACGCTGCCGGGGTTCGCGCTCAACGTCGTACCGGCGGCGGCCAGCACCATCAGGGCCGCGAGCGCGACCGGTCCGAAAATCGATTTACGCCTGGACATCGTGACTCCATTCCGCGCCCGCTGTGGACGCGCGGCGGTGCGGCGCATCGCCCTGGTGGCGGCGCCGGGAACGGCCGGCGTACCGCGGGGTATGCGCCTGGGTACGGTGCGACACCGTTCGGGCTGTCAGGTCAGGTGGGCGGCCCGGAGCGGCGATGCTCGGCGTGTGCCACGGCTCCCGCGACGTACCGTCAGCCGCCCTGGACCGGCGGCGTGACCCGTCCCGCACGGGGCCCGCAGTGCCCGTCAGCCGGCGCAACGCGCCTCGGCTCGCCTGGTCACCGACCGGGCGGGGGACGTCGGAGCGTGCCCTTCGCTCCTGCCTCCGAAACGTAGCCAGTGAGCGATAACATCGCAAGGTGTAAATGTCTAAACTCCGAAGGGAGACGCCGTGCGTCGGTCCCCCTACCTGCTGGCACTGCTCGGCATCGGTCTGTCCGGCACGCTGGTGCTGCACGCGGCTCCGGCGGCGGCGCGGACCGCACCCACCGCCACACCGGGAATCGTGGTCGTCGACGGCATGACCCAACCGGTGTTCTCGCTCGCCGACGCGATCGAGGAGCGGGTTTACGTTCAAACCACTGTGGACACCGACCATGACGGCCGCCTCGACCGGGTGGCGATCGACATATCCCGGCCCCGGGAGACCGCCACCGAGGGATTCAAGGTGCCGGTCATCTTCGAGCACAGCCCGTACCGCAAGGACGTCTGGTATGACGTGCCGTACCCGAGCGTGCTGGTGGACGAGCTGCCGCAGAACCGCGTCGACCGCCGGGCCGGCCGACGGACGTCCGACGTGGCGGTGCAGCGGTCGGTGACAAAGGCCAACCTGCCCGGTTCACTCGACGACTACTACGTGCCCCGGGGCTACGCGGTGGTGCTCGGGCAGAGCGTCGGCACCGGCGATTCCGACGGCTGCCCGACCAGCGGCGACCGGGCCGAGACGCTCGGCACCAGAGCGGTGATCGACTGGCTGAACGGGCGGGCGAAGGGGTACGACGCGGCTGGCACGCCGGTCACCGCCGGCTGGACCACCGGAGCCGTCGGCATGACCGGTGTCTCCTACAACGGCACCCTGCCCAACCAGGTGGCTACCACCGGCGTCCCGGGGCTGCGGACCATCGTGCCCGTGGCCGCCATCAGCAGCTGGTACGACTACTACCGCGCCAACGGCCTGGTGGTGGCACCGGGGACCTATCAGGGTGAGGACACCGACGTGCTGGCCGGGTTCACCGCCGGTCGGGCCCGGGCCGAAGGTCGCTGCGCCGATGAGATCGCGGCGCTCGGCACCCGGCAGGACCGGGTCACCGGCGACTATTCGGCGTTCTGGCGCGACCGTGATTACCTTGACGCACGGCAGGTGCGGGCCAGCGTGCTCGTCGTGCACGGCCTCAACGACTGGAACGTCAAGACCGAGCACTTCGCCGGCTGGTGGGACGAGTTGGCCCGGCACCGGGTACCGCGCAAGATCTGGCTGCACCGGGGCGGGCACGGTGGCCCGGGCAACACCGCGTCGGTGACCCTGCCGGACGGCCGGACCTGGACGTGGAAGCAGACCGAGAACCGCTGGTTCGACCACTGGCTGTGGCAGGTGCCCAACGGGATCATGGACGAGCCGACGGCCGTGGTGCAGCGCGAGGACGGTGGCTACACGACGTACGCCGACTGGCCCGATCCGGGCAGCCGGGAGGTCGCGCTGCGGCTGGCCGCCACCGACGCCACGATCGGCGCGCTCACCTCCGCCCGGGCGCCGAAGCGCTCCGTCGAGCAACGCTTCGTCGACGAGGGGCGCACCATCCACCCGGACACCCTGGTCGCCGACCCGGAAACCGCAAGCCCGCACCGGTTGGCCTACCTGTCTCCCACGCTGCCCCGCGACGTCCGCGTGTCCGGCCGTCCGGAGCTGCGGCTGCGGCTGGCGATCGACAACAAACCGGACGCGAACCTCACCGCCTACCTGGTCGACTATGGACCGGCCGGCTCGACCGCCGCGCCGGCGGTGGTGACCCGCGGCTGGATGGACCCGCAGAACCGCCGCAGTGCGTCGCGCACCGACCCGCTGCGCCAGGGCAGACTGTACGACCTGCGGTGGACCCTGGAGCCCAAGGACCACGTCTTTCCGGCGGGGCACCGGATCGGCCTGGTGATCTTCTCCAGCGACCAGGAGTACACCCTGCTTCCGCTGGGTGGCACCCGGCTGCGGGTCGCACCGCACCGCAGTGAGCTGCGCCTACCGGTGGTCGGCGGAAGGGCCGACCTCGGCTTCTGACCCGGAAGGGTGGGCGGCACGACCGGCGCCGAAGACCCGTTCGTAGCCGACGAGCACCACAAGGAAGGTGGCGAGCAGGCCGAGGGCAACCAGGCCGGGCAGGTACCGTCCGGCCGGCAGCAGCGCCAGGGCCACCGCGGGCGCGAGCAGCTGCGCCGGGGACACCGATCGGACGCTGAGCCCACGAAACAGCACCTCGCCCGCGAGATACAGCGCGACCCCACCGAACAGCGCCACGGCCGAGATCCAGGCCAGACCCGACTCGGCGGCGTGCCAGGGTCGATGATGTGCCAGCGGGGCGATCACCTCGTGCACCCCGAGCGCCAGATAGATCGTCCCGGTGACCAGCGCGAAGTGGCCGCCGCTGTAGGCGTTGGCGGCTAGCCGATCCCGTCGCGGACCGCGCTCAGCCATCAGCGCCTCGCCCGCCGCCACCGAATTCAGCATGTACAGCCGGAACAGGCAGACCGTGACGACGAGGGTGAGCAGCGCGGCCAACATGGTCGGACCACTGATCATTTCGGAGCCGATGCCGGCGCCGACAGAGATCAACGTCTCGCCGAGCGCGATGATCACCACGAGGGTGTGCCGTTCGATGAAATACTCGGAGCTGCGCAACGGCCACCCGCTGATTCTTGAGGCGACAAGTCCGCCGGCGAAGTCGACCGCGACCGCCGCCGTCCAGAGCAGCAACTGCGCGTTGCCGCCGAAGACGGCACCGAGGACCAGCGGGATCCAGGACAGCGCGGTGGTCACGGTGTAGATGCGCAACGTGCGGTGCAGCCGCCGGTCGCCCTCGGCCGCCCGGCGATAGAGCACCAGGTGGACCGCCCGCACCACGAGATACGACAACACCAGGATCAGGCGCGGACCCGGGTTCGGTTCCCACACGTTCGGGATGACCACGGCGATGAGAAAGATCGGACCCATGACGGCGGTGGTGCCGGCCCGGATCAGCCCGATGTCGGCGCGAGCCTGGTTGCCCAGCCAGGCGTAGATCAGCCAGGAGATCCACAGCAGCAACAGGACGACCAGGCCTTGGAGCAGGGTCAGTGGCGAGGAGCGACCAGCCATGTAGGCGGTGATCCGGGTCAGCGCGAAGACGAACACCAGATCGAAGAAGATCTCGTACCGCGTCGTCCGGTGCATCTCCGTGGTCGTCTCGACGCGCCCTCGGAGGAACCGCCCCATGTGCCCATCTTCGTCGGTGCCACCGCCGTCGTCACGACGATTGGCCAAGCTCGACCCCCGGCTAGGCCGGCATCTGGCGCAGGTAGTGATCAAGGGTGACCCGCCCGTCGGGGACGAACGGCCAGGACGGGTCGGCGAGCCGGGCGACCAGCTCGGCCAGGTCGAGCCACCACCCTTCGGCGACCTCGCTGGGCTGATGCACCACCGGGCCGCAGTGGTGCCGCCGGTAGCGGGCCTCGAAGACGTACGCGAGGTAGTTGGTGCGCGTGTCGGCGTACCAGTACCGCAGGCAGGGCCGGATCTCGCAGTTCGTGACGCCCAGTTCCTCGGTGAGTTCCCGGGCAGCCGCCTCGGACGGGTCCTCGCCGGCCAGCACGACACCACCGGCGAAGGCGTCGTGCATGCCCGGATAGACGTCCTTCGTGTCGGTGCGGCGGTGGACGTACACGCGGTCCTGCTCGTCGCGCAGCAACACCGCCGTCGCGGCGTGCGGCAGGTTGCCGGCACGTACGGTACTGCGTGGCGCGGTGCCGGTGACGGTTCCCGAAATGTCACCTTCCAGGTAGAGCGCCACGAGTTCGTCCATCCGCCCACCGTAGCGCCGGTCGGGTCCGGCACGGCCTCGACGGTGATCCCCTGCCCCGTCCAGGCACCACCGGAACCGCCGCACGCCGGACCGTCACCGGGACGGCGAGCCGTTCAACCAGCGTTCGAGGGCGTCCGGAGTCTCGAACAGCAACACCGGCGGTCCACTCGGATCGGCGTGCCAGGCCCGTAGTCGACGCCGTTCCCGGCCGAACTCGGTGAGGTGCCACACCAGGACCGACTCGGTGGACAGCACGCTGCCCAGTGACTCACGGTTGCCGTTGCAGATCTCCTCCCCCGTCGACAGCCGGCGCAGCGTACGCCGCAACAACCAGCGAAAGGACAGCCCGCGCGGGTAGTCCAGCCCGATGACCAGGTCCGCGCGGGCCAGCGGCACGTCCCGCCAACCGTGGTACGCCCCGTCGAGAATCCAGCGGTCCCGGCGGCAGATCGCCTCGATCCGGCTGCGTTGCCGCGCCACCGGCACCTCGACCCAGTTGGGCTCCCAGAGCAGGTCGTCGACCGGGTACCAGGGCAGCCCGAGCCGCTCGGACAGCCGCTGTGCGAGGGTGGATTTGCCGGAGCCGTGGATCCCGTAGACCAGGATGCGCGACAGCGTCTTGCTCATCGCGCGGCAGCCTATCCGGCCGCCGCCACCAGCCCGAGGGAGGCGTCCGGGCGGCCGGTCGACGGCCGCCCGGAGCCGGGATCAGCGGTTGGTGGCCAGGTCGCCGCAGTCGGTCTCGTCGGGCAGCAGCGGTCGCAGGGCCACCGTCCACCGCTTGCCGTCCGAGGCCCACGGGGTGGCCGCGTTCGCCGCCGCCGCGGCGGTCAGCACCTGCTGCGCCTCGTCACCGGTCGCCGTGACACAACCCAGGCCCAGGCCCTCGCCGAGTTCGGCGCCGGGCAGCGCCGGCCCGGGCCAGGCCACCTCGGGCTGCTCGCCGGCGTCGGCGTTGGCGACCCAGGGCTCGGCCACGGCGGCGACGGCGGTCGGCGCGTACGGCTGTGTATCCGTCGCCGCGGCGGCGAGCGGACCGGACTCGGCGGTCAGCGAGTCGGCGAACTCCCGCAGGGTGTCCCGCTTCGCCCGCTGGTCGGCGGTGAGCCCGGTCTGCGCCCCGCCGGACTCGGCCAGGGCATAGACCTCCAGCTCCTCGACGCCGTTGTCACCGAGGATCGTGAAGCGCGTCGCGGGCGCGTCGGCGACCGGCGGCGTGCCGAAGTCGGCCGGGCCGCCCACCCCGGCGGCGCGGGCCGCCTTGAGCAGTTCCGCCACCTCGGTGGCGCTGATCGTGCCCACCTGAAGGTTGGGCAGCGCCGGACCGGGATAGATCAACGGCACCGGCCCCTGGGTGATCACGCGACCGTCACCGTAGACACTTATCGCGGGTAGCCGGGTGGCCAGCATGGCCGGCGTGACGAAACCGCCGGTGTGCTCCATCCGGAACACCACCGCGTCGGCGGAGTAGGACCGCTCGGGTGAGTCCGCCTCTCCCAACCCGGCGTCACCGGCCTGCTGGCCGCAGGCCGCGGACGTCAGCAACAGCAGGGGGACGACCGCCAGTCGCCCGCTTCGACGAATGCTCATGCCGATCGGACGTCGGCGGGCGCCGATCGGTTGCATCCGACGGGCACCGGCGCGGTCCGTCGCAGGCCCCGGGTCAGCAGCAGCGTCGTGACCAGCGACAGCCCCGCCATCACGGCCACCGCCCGGTGGGTCGGCAGCAGGTCGGCGACCGCACCGGCCAGCGCCGCGAACACCGCCTGACCGGCCAGCATCCCGTTCTGTTGCAGGCCCAGCACCTGGCCCCGGGCCTGCGGCGAGGAGCCGGCGATCAGCCGCTCCTGCAACGGCAGCGAGACCGCGAACCCGACCGAGGCGACCAGGGCGAGCAGCATCGCCAGCGGCAGCTCCGGACGGATCAGGAAGACCAGGTAGGGCACGGGAAGCAGCAGCCGCAGCGGCAACACGCACCGCTGCCGCGCCGCGACCGGCAGAAACCGCCCCACCAGCACATCGCCGGCGAGCATGCCCAGGGCACCGGCGGCGAAGAGGAAACCGGCCCGGTCCCCCGCGTACGGCAGGAACAGCGCCTCACAGCCGACGACCAGTCCATTGGGCAGCCACAGGTTCAGATACAGCGACCGGCGTCCCGGGTCCGACCACAGCTCCCGGTTGATCCGCATGGTGCGGGCGGTCGAGGTCCGCTCACCGGCCCGCGCCGGCCGCTCCCGCAACCCGAGCCAGGTCACCGCCACGGCCAGCGCGCGCAGCGCGGCGGCAACCAGGAACACCTGGTAGGGGCTCAACCAGACCAGCAGCAGACCGCCCGCCCCGAAGCCGGCGATCTGCATGACGCCTACGCTCACGTTCATCGTCGACCGGCCCAGCACGTACGCGTCGGCCGGCAGAATGTCGTTGATCAACGCCCAGCGGGCACCGCCCGTCACCGACCCGACGTACGCCACGAGCAGGATCACGACGAAGCGCACCGACAGCGGCAGACCGGGAACGGCCTGTAGCACCGCACCGGCGAGGCCGACCAACGCGGCCAGGGTCAGCGCCCGGCGCGGCGGCAGGCTGTCGGCCGCCGAGAGCAACGTCAGGCTGCCGAACACGCTGGCCAGCGGCGCGCCGAACATGCTCAGCGCGGTGAGCAGTGCCGAACCGGTCACGGTGTAGGTCAGCGAACCGAGGGCCAGCGCCGACGTGGTGTGCGCCGCGATGCCGGCGCAGTTGGCCACGAAGAGGTTGCGGAATTCGGTCACGGCGAACAGTTCCGAGTACGTCCTCACGCCGACGATCGTCGGGGCGTCGACGCGGGCGGCGTAGTGTTACGGCTGGGGGCGAAACATGTCGCTGTGGCGAGTGCCGGTGGATCTGCTGGCGGGCAGTCGCTTCGTCATCTCGCCGATGACGGACACGGTGGCCGCGCTGAAGGCGCTGCACAGCCCCCGCCACCCGTGGCAACACTCCTGGCAACGGCCGCACCTCGGGGCGTACCAGCGGATGCTGGCGCGGCGGCCGGTGCTTCCGGCGCTGCTGGCGGCGGCCTTCGCGCCGCGGTGGATCGCTGATTTCCTCACCCTGCCGCCCGCGACGGCGACGCCGACGTTCGCCGAGGAACTTGCCGTCGTCGCCGCCCGCTCCGACGAGCGGATCCGCGCCGACCTGCGGGCGACCCGGCCGGGACCGCTCGCCGAGGTGCTGTGCCAGGACGGTCTGACCGAGCAGGTGGTGCACCTGCTCGACTGGGTCTGGACCCACACGGTGCGCCCGGAGTGGCCGGAGCGGGAACGCCGGCTGCGGGCCGACGTGGTGGCCCGCACCTCGCGGCTGAGCGCCCACGGGTGGGCGGGCCTGTTCGCGGACCTCAACCCCGGGATGCGCTGGTTGGGCGACGGCTGGCTCCAGGTCAACGACCACCCCGCCGCGCCGCTGCCGCTCGACCGGGCCGCACAACTGGTGTTCGTCCCGGCGCACTGCGCCAAGGGCTGGGTGGTGTGGGACCACGACCGGTTCGGCATGGTCTACCCGGCCAGCGGCATCCTCGCCGAGGTGTCCCCGCCCACGCCGAACGGGTTGGACCGGCTGATCGGCCCGAACCGCGCCGCCATCCTGAGCCAGCTGGGCACGCCGCTGAGCACCTCGCACCTGGCCGCGCTCACCGGGCTGTCCCTGGGCGCGGTCGGTGACCACCTGCGGGTACTGCTCGACGCGGGCATGGTGACCAAACGCCGCTCCGGGCGGGAGGTGCTCTACTGGCACACCCCTCGTGGCGCCGTCCTGGCGGCCGGTGAGCCGGTGCCGGCGGATGTCCGGGTGGACGAGGATCTCAGGCCAGAGTGATCGTGAACGCCGCGGTGTGCACCTTCCCGTCCACCTGGAAGTCGAAGAACGCCCGGTAACGACCGGCACTCGGCGCGGTCAGCCAGAACTTCACCGCGCCGTCGACCAGCTCCGGCTCCGGATGGACGTGCAGGAAACCCAGGTCGCCCTCGCGCACCACCACCAGATGCCCGTACGCGCCCAGGTAACGCTCCAACGACGCCGGCCCGGCCGCCCCGTCGCGGTCGACGCGGAGGGTCAGCGGAACGGTCATCCCGATGGTGGGCGCGCCGGCCAAGGACACCGTGTACGGACCGGTCTTCGTCTGCGGCTGCGGCGGGGGCAGTCCGGCCGGTTGGTAGTTGCCCGGCACCTCGTGGTCGACGCCGAGCACCAGCGGCAGTCCCTTGCCGTCAGCCGTGGTCACGGTGAAGTCCGCGTAGATGCGGTAGCCGCCGGGTCGGGTGAGTTTCAGCGGCACGCTCCAGGTGCCGTCGTCCGCCATCGTCGGGTGCAGGTGCTGGTATCCGCCGAGGTCACGGCCGACCACGATCATGTGTAGCGGCTTGTCGTGCACCACCGCGAAGCGGGTCACCGGCTGCCCGTCGATCCCCACCACCCGAAACCGGTAGTCGCTGGTCGCGCCGGCCGCCTGGGAGCGCAGCACCGGCTTCAGCGTGTACCCGGCGACGCTTACCGTCGTACCGGTGGCCTGGTCCTGGCCGTCACCTGGATGCGTGTGCGGGCCGGTCCCCGGCCCGTGCTGGTGCCCGTCGCCGGCCGACACCGCCGGCGCCGCGTTTCGGCCGCCGCCCGGTGCGGTGCCCGGCGGCTGCGCGGTGTAGGTGGGGTCGTCGTCGGTGCCGATCCGGCCGAGGGCGAACCCGGCCAGCAGCGTCAGGACAAGTCCCCCGACCAGCAACGCGAGCCGGGTGTCGCCGACGCGCTGCCACCAGCCGGTCGACGCGGATCCGTCCGCCGGTGCCGCAGCGGCGGCTTCCGCAGGTTCGCCGTGCGCCACCGGTGCGGTGGTGACCGCCTGCTGGGCCGGGGTCGCCGCCGGTACCGTGGCTGCCTTCGCGCCTCGCCGAGCGGCCGGGACCGCAGCCGTGCGTGCACCACCTGTGGCACGCCGCCCCTTGGCCTTCGTGGTCGGCTTGGCGCGAGGTCGGTTGGCAGCGGACCGACGTACCGCCTTGCGACTCCGCTCGACGCGGGCCGGACGGCGCTGCCAGGCGAATAAGCCGGCGACCGCAGCCACGCCCACCACCACGGCGGCCCAGCCCAACAGGCCGGTGCCGCCCGAGTCGTCCGAGGTGGGTGGCGCGGCGGCGACCGACGGGACCGGTGCCGTCGGGGCGACTGGGGTGGTGTCGCCGGCTGCCTGCTGCGATCCGGTGTCTCCGTGCTGCTCGGCGGCGGCGAGCAACGACGGATCCGGCTGACCGGTGGGCGGTTGCCAGTTCGGCGGCGCGGCCGTCGGCTTACCGGTGTACCGGAAGGTGACCGTGCCGCGCACCGGGTCACCGTCCGAGGCCACCGACAGGTAGCTCACCGAGTACTGGCCGGCGGCGGGCAGGTGCGCGAGGGCCACCACCGCGGGAAAACCGGTGGTGTACTCGCGCGGTTCGAACACCCCGTCGACCAGGAAGTACTCCCGCACCGGACGGTCCAGTGTGCGGGGTTCGCCATGCGTCCAGCCGTTGTCGACCCGGGCGCCGCCCGGAGCTGTGACGGTGAAGTACGCGTCCTCGCGGACCCGCTCGGTGAAGATGAGCTGCACGGCCGTCACGGCCTCGTCGACGGTGGCGCCATCGGCCGGTGTGGACATCGCCAGGGTGCCGTGCGCCGAGACAGGCGTGGCGGTCCCGAGAAGGACGACGCTGGCGGCAAGGGCCAGAGCGAGCAGACCGGCGGCGACACGGCCGTGAGCCCGAGGGAGACGACGCATCGGATCATCCTCGCGATGACGCCGCTTTCTGCAATAGGTCGTCATCTTTTTGTTCAGATGGGAAAAGTTCTGGTCGTCCAGACCGATACCGGGATGGTGGTCCACTGCCGTCGTCCTGATCAGTCGGCGACGCGGACGGACTCGCGGCCCTCGGCCCGGGCCTGTTCGAGCAGCCGGGCGAGCTTCCGACGACGTCGGCGGCTGATGGTCCGCCAGCCCAGCAGCAGCGTGCCGACGAGCACGCCGAGGACCAGCTGTGGCCAGGGCAGCGCCCACGCGGTCACGGTGATGGTGGTCGGCCGGATATCGGCGCCGCCCGGATCACCGGAGACGACCGTCGGGGTGACCTCGACAGTGGTGGTGAGCCGTCCCAGCCCCCAGATCCCGCCGACGTGGGCTTCGACCTGTCGCCCGTCGCCCGGTAGCAGCTCCGGCACGTCGGTGGCGGCGCTCCGGCCCGCCAGGCCGAACAACTCGCCCACCCGTACGCTGCCGTCACCGGTCGCCGCGACGTTGCCGTTGTTCTGCGCCGTGAACGTCAGGTGGACATCGCCGGGGCTGAAGGGATTCCACGACCTCTCGTACCTGACGCTGAGATCCCCCACCGCGACTGCGGCGGTGACCGTGCCGCTGGCCCGCAGCATCACCCGGAACCCGACCCTGCTCTGCACCGCCACCGTGCCCCCGGCGCTGGTCACCGTGGCCGCGACACCGGCCGGATGATCCCCCGGCGTCGCGTCCGGCGGCACGGTGATTGTGAACGGCACCACGGTCGTCTGCTTCGCTCCGACGGTCACCGTCTCGGGCAGGGTGATCCAGGTTCCACCGTCCACCGACTCCTGGCCGGAGGTCAGCATGTTGAACCGCCCCTTGTCGGTCAGGTAGCCGTCGGCGGCCTGCAACGCGAACACCACCGGCGCGTCGCCGAAGTTGCGCACCGCCAGGTGCTCGGTCAGCACCGTACCCGGATCCAGCGTGTGCTCGATCCACCGACGGCCGTCCGGGCCCCGGGCGTCCGCCGGCTGCACCGCCCAGGTCACCGTCGCACCGGTCGGCTCCGCCGACACGGCGACCGGTGCGGACAGCACGATGGTCGACATCGCGACCAGCACCGCCCCCCACCGTGGCAGGAATCGGATCATCACAGTCCTTCGAGGTCGGGATAGTACGGACCGGGGGCCGCCGGTCGGCGACCCCCGGGTGTGCGGTGGCGTGCCACCGCACCGGCCGTCACTCGAACAGGGACAGGGTCAACGTCGAGGTGTACGAACCGGCTGCGACATCCGCCGGGGTGCGCAGGAACAGGTCGGCGTCGACCGAGTACGCGTCCCCGGTCACCGCACCCGAGTCGAACGTCGAGACCAGCAGTTCCTGGTCGACCAGGCCCACGTTGTTCCCCGGCTGCGTCGGCTCGTCCAACACCGTGACGACCTCTTCGCCCGCGCTGACCAGGCCGGTGTCGCCGCCGTCGAGCAGTCGCGGTTTCCAGCCCAGATGCCCGGCGGCGATCGGCGCCTGACCGGCGCTACCGACGAAATCCGTAGCGCTGCCCAGCACCGCCCACGCCGCACCCTCGGGTGCCTCGTCGGCCGTGCGGGTGTCGGTGACGGTGACCGTCGGCAGCCCGCCGACGAACTGGCGTACCAGCAACGTCGAGCCGTCCTCGGTCAACGCCACCGAGTCCCCGGCGATCGACATCGCCAGCACTCCCGGCTCCTGGATCTCCTCGATGTCGACGGTGACCTCCACCTCGCCGGTGTCACCCGGCTCGGCCTGGGCCGGTGACGGCACCACCGCCGACCCGACCAGGAGGACGCCCGCAGCCCCCGCTGCGACCAGCCGCTTGCGATTCCATGTGCTCATCCGTTGCTCCGTTGTCGTGTGTGGATGGAGTGCAGGTCAGGCGCCGCAGTCGGCAGCGGGATACTCGGCGGTGCGTACGGTGGTGCCCTCGACACCGTCGGCGGTGACCCGGACGGTCGCCACCCCGGCCGGAACCGTCGGCGTCCGCGCGTTGAACTGCTGGTACGCGTTGGCGCCGGGAGCCACGCCGGTCACCGACCGCTGCCCGTACGCCGTCTCCAGCACCACGTTCACCGGCGTGTCGTGATCGTTGCGCGCCTGCACCGCCACGTACGCGTTACCACCCACGCACCGTGCCTGGGCACTGACCGTCACCGGCACCCCCGCTCCGTTCTCGAAGGCCCAGGTGTCCAGTTCGAAGAGGTCGGCGCCCTCCGGCCCGGCGTAGGTGAAGTACACGTCGTGCACGCCCGCGACACCGTCGAGTTCGGCGGTCATTTCCGTCCACTCGCCGAGGGGCGCGTCGACCGGGATGGTCGCGACCACCGGTGCGGTGACCTCGCCCAGTCGAATCTGGATCGATCCGCCGCTGACGAGCGGCCGTACCTTCGCCGTCACGCTGCGGGCACCGTCACCGAAGTCCACCGACGACAACGCCGTCCAGTCGCCATTGTCGATGTCACGCACGACCAGGTTCGGTGCCGCGTCGCCGAACTGCGCGGACCCTCCGTCGACCTTGGCGGTCGCGACACCCTTGCTCCAGCCGAAGGTCTCCGCCTCGAACACCCGGTACGGGTCGAAGTCGCGGACCTGGTCGACACCGGCGTAGGTGCCCACCACCTGCTGGATCGTCCCGTCCTCGTTGAAGGTCAGCTCCTGGATGTGCGGGCTGCGGTACCCCTGGGTGGTGTTGCCGTTGATGCGCTTGTTCAACGTCGGGGCGTGGTACGTGAAGTAGTGCCTGCCCTCGTACTCGAAGACGGACTGGTGGTTGTTGCCGCCGGTGCCGGTGCCGAAGAACTGGGACTGGTTCGGGAACAGCACACCCGCATAGGTCTCCTTCGGCCACTCCATCGGGTCGTCGGAGATCATGTAGCCGATCTGGCCGCCGCCGGGATAGCCGGGCAGCGGAGTCTGGTTGCCGCCGAAGTCGTTGCCGCCGAAGTGCGACGAGTACGAGAGGTAGTACTTGCCGTCGCGCTTGAAGACCTGGGCCGCCTCGAAGGCCACTGGGGCGTCCACCACCGCCGCCGTACCCTCGGTCGACACCATGTCGTCGCCGAGCTCGATGACCCGCAGGTTCTTCGGGTTGTTGAAGCGCTCGGCCGGCGGCATGCTTGTCGACGCCGGGCCCCCACCGAAGTAGAGGTACGCCTCGCCGTCGGAGTCCACAAGCGGCGCGGGGTCGAACTTCCAGGCGACGTCCTCGGCACCGGGCGTGCGGCCGTCGATGAGCGTGCTCGTCCGCTCGCTGGTCCACGGACCGACCGGCGAGGCACCCGTGATCACGTTGCTCGAACTACCGTTGTTGGCGTAGTAGAGGAAGAACTTCTCCTCACCGTCGACCACCTTCTTGGCCATCCCTGGGGCCCAGGAGTTGGCGGTGAAGGGTGCCACCCCGTTCGGGCCCGCGACCTGGATCTCGCCGTGGTCGGTCCAGTTGACCATGTCCGTCGTGGAAATCACGGTGATCTGGTTGATGTCGCCGTAGTTGATGCCCGGCGAGACCCCGGTGGCCGGGTCGGGTGCGTACCCCTGGGTGTCGTTGGTCAGGTACAGGTAGACCCGGCCGTCGTGCACGAAGCCGAAGCCGTCGGCGCCGAACTTGTGCCCGATCAACGGGTTGTGCTCGCCGGGCAGCTTGCCGACGACCTCAATCGTCTTCGACGGCGCGGGCGGCGGCGCGGCGCCGACCACCGACACGCCGTCCAGCTTGAAGTCCATCAGGTGCACCTCGGGGTCCGACGACGGCGTGCTCGTCCACGGCGTCTCGAAGAACAGCCGGGCGGTCGAGACGTTCTGATCGGCCGGGATGGTGAAGGTTCCGGTGAACTCCGCCCACTGGCCCTTGGTGGCGACGACGCTGACCAGGTTGGTGTAGGTCGCCGCGCCGTAGTGCATCGTGGCGAAGAACTGCTTCGTCGCCGGTCCGTTCGGGTTCTCGTACTTGATCCGGGCGGTCAGCGTGTAGCTCTGCCCGGCCTGCACCCGGCCGCTGAGATCCTGCATCGGGCCGGACCCGGTGGTCGCCCGGTTGGTGACGAGCACGGCGTTCGAGCCAGCGTGGGCGTCCGCGGTGAGCGACAGGGTGGCGCTGTCGGTCGCGTTGCCGTTGTTGACGAACCAGCCGGTGAGACCGTCCTCGAATCCGCCGTTCACGACAAGATCGGTCTCGTCCGCCTGGGCCGGCGACCCGGCGACGAGCGCGGTGGCCAGCATGAGCCCGACCGTGACGACAGCGGCGGCCCGACGTAGGGCCGCCCTTCGCACGCGATGTGTCACTGACATCCTCCTTGATCACTGCGGTGGATCCGGGGGTTCGGCGCCGACGGCCGGCCCGTGCCGGTCCAGCCGTCCTGGTCGTCGGGACGGGGCGGGTCAGCAGTCCGCAGCCGGGTGGTTCGCGGTACGCACGGTGGTCACCGTGCGTCCGTCGACCGACCCGGTGACCCGGACGGTCACGGTGCCGGCGGACACCGCCGGGGCACGGGTGTTGAACTGCTGGTAGGCGTGGGCGCCGGGCGCGACGTCCGGGACCGACCGCTGGCCGTACGCGGTCTCCAGCACGATGTCGACCGGCGCGTCATGGTCGTTACGGGCCTGCACGGCCACGTACGCGCTGCCACCGACGCAGCGCGCCTGCGCGTTCACGGTCACCGGCACCTCGACCCGGTCGGCCCGGAGTACGCCGAGCCGGGCGAGCTGGTAGGTCAGCGCCCGCTCGGGGGCGTCGATCTGGTTCTGGGTGCCGAACCCGTCGGCCCGCGCCGCCTGCGCCTCGGCCAGCCGGGCGAGCATGACGGCCCAGGCGTCGGCGGGATGGTCGGCCTCGTTCAGCGACCCGGCGTACGCGATGGCGGCGTCCAGCCGGCTGGTGTCCAGTGGTCGGCCCTGGGCTGTCAGCGTGTCGCTGAGCAGGAAGTGGTCGAAGTCGACGTGCCCGCCGGTCTGCTGGGTCGCGTAGTTGAACAGGCCGACCCGGTGCCCCATGAAGTGGGCGAGACTGCCGTCCAGCGTCTGCGGGCCGACCCGGCTGCCCAGTTGGGACCACTGACGCCCGTCGAGGCTGTAGTGGAAGGTCGTCCAGAGCTGACCGGTGGGCGAGGCGAAGTCGAGGTCCGCCTTCAGGTGCACCTCGGTGGCGTCGCCCAGCGGCACTGTGCTGCCCGGCAGGAAGTTCTCCAGCGTCGCCTGGTCCAGGTCGACCGCGAACGGTTGGCCCCGGTTCACCACGCCGATGGTGTTGACGCCACCGGTCCGCTTGACCGCGACGTACGAGAAACCGCGGTTGTAGGCGGCCAGACCGGCGACGTCGCCGTCCTTCATCCCGGAGATGTCCATTCTGGTTTCCACCGACTGCCGTGGTCCGAACGTCCGCTGCGACAGGGTGTTGCGGGCCTCCTCGAACCAGGCCAGCTCGGCGCGGTTGGCGAGCTTGGTGTAGACGTAGTCGCCGGTGACGACCTTGCCGGCGGTGAGTCGCAGCCATCCGGCGCGGTCGGTCAGCGACCAGAACCGGTTGTCCGGGGCGTGGTTCCATTGCCACGCCAGGTCCAGCCGCGACCCGTTCGGCGCGATCTCCTCCGCGCTTCCCGGCGGCGGCGTCCACTCTTCGTCCAGGTAGGGCTTGTGCGACGCGTCGTTGGCGAAGTCGTCGGAGACCACGATGCTCTGCTGCCGGGCGAACAGTTCCTCGGCGGGGCTGAGCCGGATCGGTTTGGCGAAGGTGCCGTCCACCGCCACGACCCCGTTGGCCCCGAAGGTCGGCCAGCCGTCTGACCAGGTGGCGGGGATGAGCGCCGGGATGCGGCCGATCGGGAAGGTGTCCCGGAAGAACATGCCGTACCAGTCCGTCGTCCCGCCGTCGCGGGTGATCGGCACCAGGCTGCCCTGCGCGAATCCGTTGGAGTTGAGCACGCCGCGCGCCTCGTAGGTGTTCACGCCGCCGGTCGAGGTGTAGCGGCCGAGCAGTTCGCGGGAGCGGAACATGACGACCTGCCGGCCCTGGCCGGAGGGCCAGGTGATGATGACCGCGTAGTACCAACCGTCGATGTGGTAGAACTGGGCCCCCTCGAACAACCCGCCGATGAACGGCTGACCGGCGTAGTCGCCCGCGGTGAAGATGTTCGGGTAGTCCGCGGTGATCTCGGTCAGGTCGGCGTTGAGCCGTACCGCGCTGGTCCCGCCGGAACCGTAGAAGATGTACGGCGTGCCGTCGAGGTCGAAGAAGAGCGAGGGATCGTGCAGGCCCCGGCCCAGCGCCGTGCGCTGCCACGCCCCGTTCTCGATGTCGTCGGTGCGGTAGATGTACGCGCCGCCGAGGTTGTTGGTGTTGAACGCGACGTAGAAGACGCCGTCGTGGTGGCGCAGGGACGAGGCCCACTGGCCCTGCCCGTACGAGTTCTGCCCGTTGCGTAACGAGAACGAGTCGCCGACGCTCGCCCGGTTGAACACGTAGTTGACGATCTCCCAGTTCACGAGGTCGTAGGACTTCATGATCGGCGCACCCGGGCTGAGGTGCATCGTGGTGCTGATCATGTAGTAGACGTCGCGACCCTCGTCGTTCTCGGCCGCCGGCACCCGTTCCACGCTGATGTCCGGCACGTCGGAGCGCAGCAGCGGCACACTGTAGGTGCCGTCCCCGCGGTCGGTCGAGGTGTACGACGACGGTGGGGCCCACTCGTCGGCCGCGTGCGCCACGCCGCCTGGGGAGATCGCGGCGGCGCAGAGCAGCACGCCGGCCGTGACCAGTGGGATTCGTCGTGGCGGGCGTGGGGCAGGAGGGCCGGCAGACACCTGCATGGCGGGGCTCCAGACGCGAGTGGTACGGGAGCCTCTATGCTGTTAGCGCTAACATAGATCGTCAATACCTTGGTCGAGATCGATCCGAAATATTCGTGAAACAGCGCCGCCGCCAACCCGGCGCAGGTGGGTCCAGAAGGGACCGGTCACCGAACCCGGACGGCTCCGCCTCCACTGAAGGCGGGGAGCCGGCCGGGCGGCGGTGCAGGGTTCAGCGCGAGTAGTACTCCACGACCAGTTGCTCGTCGCAGCGGACCGGCACCTCGGCGCGGTGCGGCAGTCGGGCCAGCCGCGCGGTCAACCCGGACAGGTCGACGTCGAGGTACGCGGCCGGGCGCTGCGGGGCGTGGGTGCCGGCCGCGGCGACGACGAAGGGCGTCTTGGCGCGGCTGCCCTCGCGTACCGCGAGCACGTCACCGGGGCTCAGTCGGGCGGACGGCCGGTCGACCCGCCGGCCGTTGACGTTCACATGCCCATGGCTGACAGCCTGGCGGGCCTGGTAGATGGTGCGGGCGAAGCCGGCCCGCAGGACGAGCGCGTCGAGACGGCTCTCCAGGTCGATCACCAGCTCCTCGCCGGTCTTGCCCGGGCGACGCACCGCCCGGTCGAACGCCCGCCGGAGCTGACGTTCCCGAAGGTCGTACTGGGCCTTCAGACGCTGCTTCTCCAGCAGGCGGACCTTGTAGTCGCTCTCCTTGGTCCGCGAGCGACCGTGGACTCCCGGCGGGTACGGCCGTCGCTCGAAGTAGCGCACGCACTTGGGCGTCAGCGGGATGCCGAGCCGGCGGGAGCGCTTGATCTTAGGGCGGGACTGGTTCATCATCACCTCTCTAGTAAGGTTAGGCTAACCTAAACGGAGGTGGCAACGTTGGGCAAGGTACTCCCGGCGGTGACGACCAGCACCCCGGCGGAACGGCTGCGTACGCTGCTCGCCGGCACCGGGTCACTGACCCTGCGTACCCCCACGCACCGCGCGAATCTGGTCGGTCGGCACACCGTCGCCGCCGACGGGCGGCTGCGACTCGCCCTGCCCGCCCGGACCGAGGTGGCCCGGCAGTTGCTCGACCTGGGCGAGACACCCGCACAGATCGAACTGACCGATCTCGTGCCGCTTCCCGTACGCGATCGGGTCCGCGCCCGCGCCACCCTGTCCGGCTGGCTCACCCTCGACGAACTCGACGGCGGCGAGGTGACCGCCCGGCTCGACCTGGCCAGCGCCGATCTCATCGACCCCGACGGCGACGCCAGCGTGGATCCGGACACACTGGCCGGCGCACGTCCCGATCCACTCGCCGCGCACGAGGCGGAACTGCTGCGCCACCTGCACCGGCATCCGGACGCGGTGCGACGCCTGGGCCGGCAGGCCGCCGCCGGCCTCGGCGTCGACGCCCGATCCGTCCACCCACTACGACTCGACCGGTACGGGATCGTGCTGCGCCTGGAGCTGCCGACACACCATCGGGACGCGCGGATCGCCTTCGTCAGCCCGGCCGACGGGCTCCGGGACGCGGTCGCACACCTGGCCGGTCTGATCGGCGCCCACCCGTCCTGCCGGGCCTGCGTCACCTCCCACCGGTAGCGCACCGCCGCCGCCCCGACCCACCTTCACGAACGGAGCCTCCATGCAGCCCAGCCGAGCAGAACTGGCCCGTACTCTGGTCAGCAGCACCACCCCGGCCACAGTCGTGGCGGAAGACCTTTCCCCGGTCACGGGAGTACGGCACGGCGCCGACGACGACGGCCGCGTCCTGCTGCTCTGTCACCGTGGCGACCCGCTCGCCACCGGGCCCCACGACGTGTGCGTGCAGATCGCCGACGAACCACCGCTGCCGTTCTCGCCCGGTTGGGGCCAGGTCCGGGTGAGCGGTCGGGCAACCCCGCTCGGTGGAAACGCGGCCCGGACCGCCGCCGACTCGATCGCCGTCACCCTGCCCGATCCCGACCTGCTCGACGTCGGCCACCACACCGTCATCGTCGAGGTCGTACCGAGCCGCGTCACGCTGCTCCCCCGGCGGGCCGAACCGCACGAGGCCCGCCGGCCGCCTGCGCCCGCGACCTCCGGCTGGCTGGATGGCCCGGTCACCGACGGCTCGTCGGTTGGCCGGCACGACGAACTCCCGATCGGTCTCGCCGACTATCGCAGTGCCGACCCGGATCCGGTGGCAGCGATGGAACGCCCGTTCCTGGTCGATCTGGTCGACCATCACGGCCCGCAGCTCTACCCGTTCCTGCGGCGGCAGCTGGTCGCCTCGGGTGTCGACCTGCCGGCCGACTGCCTGCCGTGCCCGCTGCGGCTCGACCGGTACGGGCTGCTCGTCTCCGTTCCCGACGGCGACGCGACCGCCTGTTACCGGCTCTGCTTCACCCCGCCGCTCGACGGTCAGCAGGACCTCCTGGACCGGCTGCATCCGGTGCTGTTCCACCACCGCTGCGACCACCACTGACGAGCGCCGACGACCTCGACGAACCGCAGCTGCAATTTGAAAGGCGGCGCGCGGCCCGCAGATTCGATGGCTTCCCTATCCCCAGGCTCGTAGCTGCATGGCGTAGGGTGAGCGCCGTGACGATGTTCCGCATGAGCGAGGCGGCCGAGCTGCTGGGGGTCAGCGCGGACACGGTGCGGCGCTGGGTGGATGCCGGTCGTCTCGCCGCCACCCGCGACGAGCAGGGACATCGACTGGTCCACGGCGTCGATCTGGCCGCCTTCGTCCGGGCGCGGTCCGACGACCCGGTCGATCGGGCCGACGAGTCCTCGGCCCGTAACCGGCTCCGGGGGATCGTCACCGCCGTGCTCAAGGACGCCGTGATGGCCCAGGTGGACATTCAGGCCGGCCCGTTCCGGGTGGTGTCGCTGATGAGCCGCGAGGCCGTCGACGACCTGGGACTGTCGGTCGGTTCGGTGGCGATCGCGGTGATCAAGTCGACCACCGTCGTCGTGGAGCGACCGCCGACCAACGCGGACCGGAGTAGCGGCTCGTGACGGCCCGACGCCTGGCCCTGTTAGCCGCCGCGATGACGACGGTCGCGCTGGCCGGCTGCGGCAGTGGCGGGACCACCGACCCGCGACCGCCGGGCGGTGCCTTGACCGGTGACGTCACGGTGTTCGCCGCCGCGTCGCTCACCGAGTCGTTCACCCGGATCGGCGAGGACTTCGAGACGGCGAATCCCGGCGTACGGGTCACCTTCAGCTTCGCCGGCAGCTCCGCCCTCGCGAACCAGATTAACCAGGGTGCCCCGGCGGACGTCTTCGCCTCCGCCTCTCCCGCGAACATGACGACCGTCATCGACGCCGGCAACGGCGACGGCAACCCGCGCATCCTCGTCCGCAACCAGCTCGTGATCGCGGTACCGGACGGCAACCCGGGCGGGGTGAACGGCCTGGCCGACCTGACCCAGCCGGGCGTCAAGGTCGCGCTCTGTGCCGAACAGGTCCCCTGTGGCGCGGCGGCGGCGAAGGTCCTGGCCGCCGCCGGGACGAAACTCACCCCGGTCACGATGGAACAGGACGTCAAGGCGGCCCTGTCCAAGGTACGGCTGGGCGAGGTCGACGCGGCACTTGTGTATCGCTCCGACGTACGGGCCGCCGACGAGGACGTGGATGGCATCGAGTTCCCCGAATCGGCCGGGGCGATAAACGACTATCCGATCGTCGTGCTGAAGAACGCCCCGAATCAGCCGGCCGCCCGGGCGTTCGTCGAGCAGGTGCTCTCCGGGCCGGGCCAGGCCGTCCTCGCCGCCGCCGGATTCCAGGCTCCGTAGCAGATGCCCCGGCCTGACCAGGTGACCGTCGCGCCCGCCCGGTCCACGCCACCTCCACGAGCCAGGCGCACCGGTCGGGTACCCGTCGCGTTGCTGCTGCCCGCCGCCCTCGGCCTGCTCTTCCTGGTGCTTCCGCTGGCAGGTCTGCTGGTCCGTACGCCGTGGAGCACCCTCCCACAGCGCCTGACCGAGCCGGGGGTGCTCACCGCGCTGCGGCTGTCCGTACAGGCGGCCACCCTCGCCACGCTGCTCTGCCTCGTCCTCGGGGTGCCCCTGGCCTGGCTGCTCGCCCGCATCGACTTCCCGGGCCGCCGCCTCGTGCGTGCCCTGATCACCGTGCCGCTGGTGCTGCCGCCGGTGGTCGGTGGCGTGGCTCTGCTGCTCGTCTTCGGCCGGCGGGGCATCCTCGGCGGCTGGCTCGACAGCACCTTCGGGTTCACCCTGCCGTTCACCACGACCGGTGTGGTGCTCGCCGAGGCCTTCGTCGCAATGCCCTTCCTGGTGATCGCCGTCGAGGGCGCGCTGCGCGGCGCGGACGTCCGGTACGAGGAGGCGGCGGCGACCCTCGGCGCGGGCCGGTGGACCACCTTCACCCACGTCACGCTCCCGTTGGTCGCCCCGGGCATCGCCGCCGGAGCGGTGCTGTGCTGGGCCCGGGCGCTCGGCGAGTTCGGCGCCACCATCACCTTCGCCGGCAACTTCCCCGGCCGTACCCAGACCATGCCGCTCGCGGTGTACCTCGCCCTCGAAACCGACCTGGAGGCGGCGATCGTGCTCAGTCTCGTCCTGCTCACCGTCTCGGTGGTGATCCTGGCCAGCCTCCGCGACCGATGGCTCGGCAACTCGTGACCACCGATCCGAACTCCCCCGGCGTCCATCCGAGCCCGCCGGGCGATCCACCACCCGGACGCGCGGTGCTCGACGCCCACCTCGTCGTGGACCGTGGCACCTTCCGACTCGACCTGCCGCTGACCATCCGCCCCGGCGAGGTCGTCGCACTCCTCGGGCCGAACGGTGCCGGCAAGACCACCGCGCTGCGGGCTTTCGCCGGCCTGCTCCCGCTCACCGACGGGCACCTCCGCCTCGCCGGCCGCCACCTGGATCATCCCGGCCGGCGGATCTGGACGCCGACCGAGCAGCGCCCGATCGGCGTCGTGTTCCAGGACTACCTGCTCTTCCCGCACCTGACCGCGCTGGACAACATCGCGTTCGGGCCACGTCGACAGGGCCTCGACCGGCAGCGGGCCCGGCAGCGGGCCGCGGACTGGCTGGCCCGGGTCGGGCTCGCCGACCACGCCCGGCGCAAGCCCCGGCAGCTGTCCGGCGGGCAGGCCCAGCGGGTTGCCCTGGCACGGGCCCTCGCCGTCGAACCGGCACTGCTGCTGCTCGACGAGCCACTCGCCGCCCTCGACGCCCGGACCCGGCTCGACACCCGCGCCCAACTCCACCACCATCTCGCCAACCACCGCGGCGCCACACTGCTGGTCACCCACGACCCGATCGACGCCGTCGTCCTCGCCGACCGGCTGGTCATCATCGAGGACGGGCAGGTGGTGCAGGAGGGCGACGTCGCCACCGTCACCGCCCAGCCACGCAGCGACTACGTCGCCCGCCTGGTCGGTCTCAACCTCTACCGGGGGTACGCGGACGGGCACCACGTCCGGCTCACCGACGGGTTCCACCTCGTCACCGGCGACCAGCACGTAGGTGCCGTCTTCGTCGCCTTCGCGCCGTCGGCCGTGGCGCTGCATCCCCATCGCCCCGACGGCAGCCCCCGCAACACCTGGCCGGTCACGATCAACGGGATACAGCGCCACGGCGACAACCTGCGGGTGCAACTCGACGGCCCGGTCACCGTGGCGGCCGACGTCACCCCGGCCGCCGCCGCCCAACTGCAACTGGCACCCGGACGAACGCTCTGGGCTGCCGTCAAGGCGACCGAAACCCGGGTCTATCCGGCCGCGGTGGCACCCACCGATGCCGAGCCGTAGCCTGACCGGTCGCGGGACACCGTCCGCGTGCCCGACCAGCGACATCGACCACCGGCGACCGGAGGGCCGATCACGGAAAGTCGTCGGGGCTGGTGCCGGGTAGCGTGGCCAGCAGCTGACCGGCGAGCCCCCGTACCGTGGGATCGGGCGTGCCGGCCAGTCGGACGAGCAGCGGCCTGGTCCGGGTGTCCTCGCCGTAGTGCCGGGCGAGCGCGAGCAACGCGGTACGGCGGATCTCCCAGTCCTCGTCGTCGACCAGCCGCATCAGCAGTTCCCGTACCCCCGTCCGGTCGGCCAGGTTGGCCGCGAGTTGCTCCGCGGCTCGGCGGCGTACCTCCAGCGCCGGATCGTCGCGCACCAGACCCACCAGCAGCACCCGGACCTCCGGGTCGTTGCCGAAGTGCTCGCCGAGCGCTGCGGCGATGCGGGCCCGGATCGCCGGATCCCGATCGGCCAGCCGGCGCATCAGCCGCAGCGTCACCGCCATGGCGGTCTCACCTCGCGCGATGAGGCAACACACCGCCGCGTCGAAGGCCGCCGGATCGGTGTCGGACTCGATGCATTCCAGCAGCACGTCGGTCACCACGTCCGGGTCACCGTACGCGCTGAGGGTCTCCACAGCGGCGAGTCGGATGCCGGCGTAGCTGTCCCGGCGTGCCCGCCGCGACAGCGTCTCCACCAGCCCGTCGCTGCCACCGTCGCGGGCCAGCGCCTGCGCGGCCGCCCGCAGCACGTTCGGGTCGGGATCCCGGCGGACCTGCTCGGCGAGGCACTCCACCACCGCCGAGTCGAGCGGCTCACCGAGGTGGGCCAGGCTGCGGGTGACGCGGAGCCGGACGATCGGATCCCGTTCCCGGGCCGCCCGGCTGATGAGCAGCTCCTGCGTCGCGGGCCCGAGCAGCGGCCGGCCGGTGAGCAGGTCGACGGCGGCGAGCCGGACACCGGCGGTGGGGTCCTGGCGGGCCCGTTCCAGCAGCAGCTCGCCGGTGCGGTGATCCGGGTACGCCTCGGCCAGCGCACGAACCGCGGCGAGCCGCACCGTCGCGTCGTCGTCCGTCCGCGCCGCCTGCGCGGCGACCGCCCAGCCGCTGTCGTCGACCCGGTACCGGTCGGTCAACGCCGCCACCGCCGCCGCCCGCACCGACGCGTCCTCGTCCTGCTCGATCCGGTCCACCAGCCGGTCCCGGCACCGCCCGTCCGGGTCGTTGACCAGCACCAGTCGCTGTACGGCGACGGCACGGACCCGTGCCGAGGCGTCCGAACCGGCCAGTTTCAGCAGCAGCTCGGTGCCCTCCGCGCCGACCCGCCCCGGCAGCAGCTCGCACACCAGGCAGCGTCGCACCTCGTCATGGGAGTCACCGGCGATCCGGGACAGGGCACGCCCACGGGCCGTCTCGCTCTGCTCGGGGAGGGTGAGCAGGCAACGCAACGCGGACTGCACCACGCCGGGGTCGGTGTCGGTGGCCAGCAGTCGGTGCAGCGTCTCGGTGACATCTGGCAGGTCGAGACAGCGGGCGGCGAGCACCGTCACGGCGGCCCGCCGTACGCCGGTGTCCCGGTCCTCGGTCGCCCGCGTCAGCAGCAACCGTCGAATCTCCTCGGCCAGCTCGGACCGCCCGCCGAGGGACTGCACGGCGAGGGCGCGGACCGCCGCGTCGGCGGAACCGGCGAGTTCGCTCAGCGCCACGACCAGGTCACCGGCGGCACCGAAGTTGGCGACCAACGCGCGGACCGCGGCCTGGCGGACCGCGGTCGAGCCTTCCGCCCGGGCCTGTGCGAGCAGCAGGTCCTGACAGTGGCGGCGGCTGCGGCCGGTGTCGTCCAACCGTCCGGCGGCCTCCGCCAGACCGGCGACCAGCGCGATCCGCGCCTGCCGTTCGCGTCCCTGGCCGAGTTCCCGGACCAGCAACTCCTCCAGTTGCTCATCGGCGGTGGACAGCACCGCCGCCGACCGGGTGGCGAAGGTCGAACCGGAACGCCAGCTGGTGCGCACCCCGCGGCGGCGGAACCAGTGCAGGAAGACGGCCCGGCCGGGCCAGTGCGGCCCGAGCGCCCGGATCGAGGAGAGCAGCTCCTGCTCGGTGACCTCGACGAGGTTCGGATCGTCGGCTGAGATGCCGTGCTCGATCAGCAGCACGACCTGGCGGAGCACCGCCTCGCCGGCACCGGCCAGACCGGCCGGCTGCGGTGCCTCCGCCACGCACTGCGCAGCCAGCACCAGGTTCCACGGTGCGCTGGGCAGGTTCAGCGGCGGCCACGGTCGGTTGACCTCGGTGGCCAGCAGGGTCACCAGCTCGTTGGCGACCTCGGCGGGCAACGCGCTGGCGACCAGCCGTAGCACCTCCCGCCAGGACGGATCTGCCCAGTTATCGCGGAACAGCGCACGCAACTGGTCGATCCCCCAGGTGTCCGGGTCATGATCGAACCTGTCCACGATCTCCTCGGCACAGAAGAACTCCAGAAACGTACGGTGCACGAACCCGAACAGGCGCAACCCGTACCGTTCCAGGATGAAGCTGCGCTGGCGCAATTTGTCAATCATCGAGTACGCCATGGCGTGCGCGCGGTCGTTCTCGAAACCGTAGAACTCCACCAGGTGGTCCCGGAAGATACGCGAGAGCTCATCCGCCTCGATGTAGTTGCCGGCCGGCCCCGACTCCCGGCACTGCATCCAGAAGGCCAGGTGGCGCAGCAACCGCAGCTTCGCCTGCGGATCCAACGGCGGCACGTCGCCGTGGCTCTCCCGCAGTTGCTTGGTCACGTCCCATTCGGAGATCAGCACGTCGGTGACGTGCGCGTAGAGCCGGCGACGGTTGCGGGGCAGCGGGCGGTCCCGACCGACGATGGCCATGAGCATCAGCAGCAACGGATTGCCGGCGATCTCGTGCATCGCCCGGGATCGCCGCACCACGTCGAGGATCTGCCGCCGCTGCCGGTCCGCCTCGACCGACGGGGTCGGCACCACGTACTGGTACCAGTTGCCGAGGAAACGCGCGATCCGCTCGTCGTCGAGATCCTCCAGGGTGAAGTGGTCGAATCCGGCGTTGGCGAAGGTGTGCCGGAGGTAGCCGGCCGCCCGGGAGGTGACCACCGTGCGCACCCCGGGGTACTCGTTGGCGAAGGTGGCGATCTGCCCGGCCATCTCCTCCCGTTGCGCCGGATCGAACACCTCGTCCAACCCGTCGAAGAGGAACAGCGCCTGCCCGCCCTGCCGCAGGTACGCCTCAAGCACGTCCCGGTCGATCCCGGCCAGCCCCTGCTGGTGCCGGTGGCCGACGTAGTCCAACAGCCCGTCACACCGGCCGTCCCCGCGATGCGCGGCGTACGATCGCAGCTCGATCAGGACGGGAAGGTACCGGTCCAGCGCCGCCAGCCGGGGCTCGTCACAGACGCCGGCCAGCGTGAGGGCGAGGTAACGTGCCGCCGCCGATTTGCCGGAACCGGGATCGCCGAGCAGCACGATGGCCCGCCGCGCCGGGTCACAGACCACGTCGAACAGCGCCGACGCCTCCTTGGCCGCGTACTCCTCCCAGAGCCGTTCCACGTCCCTCGGGTCCACCACGCCGGGCAACGCGCCGGCGTCACCGTCCGGCCCGGAGCCCGCCCAACGCCACCAGGCCAACGGCATCTCCGGCCGGGCGTCCTCGTGCACCCGTGGCTCGACGAACACGTTGGACAACCCGACGGTGAGGTAGCCGATGGTGGGCCGGGGCGCGACGGCGTCCAGCGGCACCGCCTGATACCGCAGCCGCAGCTGCTTGTGGTACTGGCTGCGGACCGCCTCCGGCAGGTGGGTGTCGGGGTCGCCGGGCTCACGCGCCGGTGACCGGCCGCTGCGCACGTCGGCCAGCGCCACGGTGACCTTCGCCGACAGATCGTCCACGCTCGAGAAGAAGGCGCACAGGTGGCGTTCCTTCAACTCGTTGCGTAACGCCACGATCTGCTGCCAGTCGCCGTTGCGGTCGATCATGTCGACCGGCCAGGGCGTGTCCTCGGCGACCAGGAAGATCAGGCACGGCTTGCCGGCGGCGAGTGCCTCACGGTACTCCAGCTCGGTGATCGAGGACTCCTGACCCGGTGGCCGGTAACCGTAACGCCAGGCGAAGAGCCCGACGTAGAGATCACATCGGCGTACGTCGGTCAGGCAGCGTTCCAGGGGTGGACGGGCGTCGGCGCCGTACGCCTCCATGGCGACGTCCTCGATCTCGAGGCGACGCGCCACCGCGTGTACGGCCGCACGGTATTCCAGCAGGTCCTTTTGGGTGGCTGAAATGTAGACCTTCATCGACGGCAAACTCCAGGGGTGGCTGGCGACCGCATTCTTCAAAATATCAGCCGTCGTCACATCCATCCGGCCCGTGAAGTCCGCACCCCGGTCACATATCGGCTTTCCTGCCACGGATGGGCCTATGATGGCCGCGGGACGGATTCGATCCGGTCACCGGCCGCAGGTCCATGCCCGCCGGTGTCCCCCGTGGTGCCGATGCGGAGGAACCATGCTCACGGTGGGCGAGGTGCACACCAGCCTGCTACAGCACAGCACGGCGCTGGCGCAGGACCAGAGTGCCGAGGTGCTCAGCCTGGTCGAGGGTGAGGCGGTGCTGACCTCCCGACGTCCGTCGCTGTACGCGGTCTCACCCGACGTCCGTACCGGTGTGGACTGCTGGCTGCCGAGCGCGAAGAACCGCCAACTGCGGGGAGTTGGCGCGGTGGTCACCCGGGCCGTCATCACCGGCGGTCGGATCGTGCAGGCATCCTCCATCATCCAGGTCGTCGCCGGGGAACGTCGCCGGCCGTGGTCGCACTACCTGGCCAACTCGGGTGTGCTGGAGACGGTCGGCAAGCTGGACGCCGACGACCTGACGAGCGGGTTCCTGCACGGCAACGCCGCCGACGTGCTGAACCTGGACGCGATCACCGGCCGGGTGCTCGACAGTGTGCAGATGTCCGACCTGCTGGACCGACGTCCACCGCTGCGTGCGGCGCGCACCCGGCTGCGGTGGACCGCCCAGGTGCATCAACAGCCGGGCGAGAACGCCACGGCGGACGTGGCGGTGGACTCACCGACGCTGCGCACCGTGCGACTCACGGTGAGCCCGCAGGACGTGCCGGCGGCGGTCGCCGGCCTCTGCGAGGATCTCGCCCTGCACGACTGGCTGCTCACCATGCTGTCCGCCCTGGTGGAAGCCGCGGTGACCCGCGCCGGCTCGACGCAGGAGCACATCGAACGGCTGCGGCCGGTGCTGGAGCACCTGTTGCATCTGTGGCTGCCCGGTGCCCGCGTCGACCCACGGCTGCGGCCGATCTGGGACCGGCTGGAGCAGGTACCGGGGTTCAGCCGGCAGTGGCAGTCCTCGGTCAACTGGATCCGGGATCAGATCACCGTCGGCAACATGGCCATCCTGCGCGACCTGGCCGGTCGGGCGGCCGTCGGCCAGCCGTGTGGGCCCGCCCCGCTCACCGAACCGTTCTCGGCCGCCAACCGGGGCCCGTCGGACCGCAGGGTCGGTCGCGGTGCGCAGGCGCCACGCGGCTGATCAGTCGCCGATGAACACGTAGCTCAGCCGGTCGACCAACTCGTCGGGCAGTTCCAGGCCCTCGCTGCCGGCCCGCTTGGCGACCTGCCGCGAGACCGCGGGTGGCACCGCCACCTGCCCGAGGATGGTCCGCACGGCCAGCTCGACCGGGAGGTACCGGGTGTCCATCATCGTCACGGTGCGGTACCCGCAGAACGGTGTGGCGTCCGGATTCAGCTGGACGATGGCGGGGAGGCGGTCCCAGTCGGTCGGCAGCGGCTCGTCGGCGGGAAGGCGGTACGGCTGGGTGATCGTCTGCCCCCGGTGCCGCAGCACACCCAGCCGGGTCATCTGCCACACCGAGGCGAGCAGCGCACAGGCCCACACCCGGCGGTCCGGTTCGCCGGACCACAGTTCGATGTCGACGAAGATGGAGTGCGGCGCGTCGCCGGACTGCAGCGGCGGTGACCACGGTATCGGCAGCGTCATCGCGGGCGCGTCGGCGTGCCCCGGCGAACGCTTGCCGTTGGACAGCCAGCCCGACTCACTCAACGGTGGGCGGCTTCCCGTGGTGTTGCGTGGTGGCTCCACGACCAGGGTGTCCACCACCAGCCGGGCCAGTTCGACGTCGTCGTAGCGGGCGAAGCTGGATTCGCGGGCCACATAGTCGAGCATCAGCCCGTGCTCCGCCGCGGCCTGCTGTACCTGCGGGATCACCTCGCGCGGCGTGGCGAACCTGTGGAAGTAGTCGTCGACGAGGAAACAGGTGCTGATTCTGGGTTGCCGGTGGGGACGCAGCCCCCGGCGGGCCAGCGCCGGGATCGCCTGCGCCCAGTCCGCGATCCGGGCGAACTTGCGCCGTAGGTCGCGGCATCCGTCGCCGAAGTCCTCGGCGTAGACGTGCCCCAGCTCGACCGAGAGATGCGAGTACGGCACGCTCTCCGTCCGGCGTACCGCGGCTGCCTCCTGAAACCTGACGTCCACGCTCATCACACGGTCTCCCATGCGGTCTCGTCGAAGAGCTTCTCGGTCAGCTTCACGAAGGCGTCCACGGTCCCGGCGTTAGCGATCTTGGCTTGCACGTCATTGTCCGAGATCAGCTGCTCGCGCCATTGCAGGAGTGGGTCCAACGGCACCGCGCCGAGCAGCGTGGTCCGTCCGAGGCCCCGCTTGCTGGCCTGTTCTTTCAGTTCCTCGTGGCATTTACGCAGAAACGCCTGCTGCGCCAGTTCGAGATGGCCGACTTCCGGCCCGCGCGAGTCGATCACCGCGGTCCGCACGAACCGCAGCGACTCCCGTAGCCGGTCCGGCTCGTGGCCGTACTCCTTGCCCATGGCCAGGATCCCACCGGCCTCGAAGGCGAGATCCGCCGCCGCCGCCACGTGCTGCGGTGTCCAGCGGTGGAAGACCAGCCACCGCACGGTCACCTTGCGCAGGGTCCGGTTGGCGGTGGCGGCCAGCGCGATCTGGCTGGCGTACGAGCGACCGGCGCTGAGATCCACCAGGGTCAGGTCGAACTCCTCCTCCAGCCGGAGAAAGAGCTCGGCGCAGCGTCGGCCGATGTCGTCGGTGAAGCCGAACTCGCTGCCGTTGCGCTGCCCGGGCAGCAGCACCAGCGAGCTGGAGCGGGGCGGTCGTTGGCGCAGGCTGACCCGCTCCGAGGTGCCCCACACGTCCAACTGCTCGGGGGACGGGATCTCGCCGCGAAGGTAGCGGTGGAGGCCACCGCCGTTCGGGCCGGCGCCCTCGATACCGTTGGTGGCCTGGGGGATCTGGAACGTGATGCCGGCCGTCGGCGAACCGAAGTCGTAGTCCAGGTAGCAGGTGGAGCGGCCGGAGAGCGCGCTGCGGTAGGCGATGTTCGCCGCGGTCACCGAGCGCCCGGTGCCACCCTTGTGCGACGTGACGAAAACCAGCATTCAGATCCCCTCGCTGGCCTTCTGTTGGCCGGTGGTGATGTCGTTCAGCTGTAGCAGCAGGGTGCTGGCCAGCGCGGCGGCCGTGCCCGGTTGGTCGTCCACGAGCGACTGCGCACGGCGCAGCGTCGCCCGGATGCTGCGCATGCTGCGTTGCATGGCCTCACCGGCGAACGTGCCGCTCATCAGCTCACGGTCGAACACGTACTCGGCTTCGTCGATCAGGTCCTGGGCGTACGTGGCAAGGTTGACCGCGCGGGGGAACGGCCGCTCCCAGAGCAGCTGACCGGCGTTGACCAGGGCCTGCACGACCCGCTCGGTCAGGTACCAGGAGGGTGCCTCGGGCAGCGGAGCCAGCCCGGGGAACGCACCACCGGCGTGATCCCACAGCCCTCGGTGCCGACCTTCGGGAATGCGCCGCAACAGCAGGTGCTCCCACACCTCGTCCGCGAGTTCGAGCAGCTCGCTGCGGTGCCGGGCATTGTTCAACAGCCCGGCGACGGTGGTGGCCCGCTGCAGCAGCACCGTGGAGAACTCGTTGACGTTCCACGTCATGATCGGTTTGGAGGTGGCGTCGTTCAGGGTCACCTGCTTGCCCGGGGCGTGCACGACCAACGCGGCCTCGTTGGGCGAGGCGCGCCTGGTGATCCGGCCTCGCTGTGCCAGCTCCACCAGCACGTTCCCGATCCGCCCGAACTCCTCGTCACCGCCGCGGCCGCTGGCGACCAGCCCTTTCACCGCCAGCGACGTGGCCTGCAGGGTGTAGTAGTCGGTCCGGTCGCCGTCGGTGGTACGCCAGGGAATATCCTCGATCGGCCACCGTCGCCGGTTACCGAAGGTGGCCACCGTCGCCCAGTACCTCCGGGTCAACTCCCAACGCAGTTGCAGGATCCGGAACAGGCGCTGCTGTTCCTCGTTGAGCAGGCCGAGCAGCCGGGTACGTTCGGAGTTGAGGTCGTCGATGGCGTCCACCGCGATGACGGTGAAGTACAGGTAGGGAGCGTTCTCGGCCGAGCCCGCGCGTTGCGGGCCGATCGGCTCCGTCGTCGTGACCTCCTCGGCACCGGCGATCGTCCCCCACGACCAGCCACACTCGAAGAGCATTTCACTGCTGTCCAGATCCTCGGTGACCTGACCGGATCCGACCACGACATTGCGCAGGCTCGCCATGGTGTCCCGCAGCTGCGCCCGCAACGCGGTCACCACCTCACGGCGTGGCAGCTCGTCCTGGTTGACCATGTCGCAGAGCCGGACACCGAACTCGTCGGTCGCGGCAAAGACCGAGGTGCTGAAGCTGCGCAGCAGCCCGACCATGGCCGCGGTCAGCCGGATGCTGGCCATCTCCTCCAGCTTGTCCAACTGGGCCCGCAGATCGGCTCGCTGGGTGGAGGGGCGGTAGATCTTGACGAAACCGATCGTCGCCAGGGTGAGCGTGATCGACACCGCGAACGAGTCGACCACGTCCATGGAACGCTGCTCGTCGGTGAGGTCCGGACCGCCCTCGACCGGGGTGAGGTAGCTGCCACCACCAAAGGTCGGCGCGCCGCTGTCGTCGGTGTAGCGGACGAAGTACTCGGTCATGATCTTGACCAGTCGGCGCGGAATCTCTATCGCGCCGCCGATCGCGCCGAAGGCGTCGATGACCTCCTCGTCGATCCGGTCCGGATCGTCGAGCGACAGCACCGGGATCTTGGTCGCCGGCAGCAGCAGGGTCAGCAGTTGCTCCGCGTCGCTGATGGAATTGGACCCGCTCCGGCCGCCCCAGTCCCATTCGCCGTTGCGAAGACAGCTACGCACCGTGGCCCGCCAGATGTCGAGAATTTCCTGGCGCGGCTGCATCCGCATGGTCCACCACCGTCTGCTGTAGTCGTCGAAACGGAGCTGCTGATGTTGCCTGACCCACGATGATCCACGATGACGTGCACCCATCATCGTATCCCTGCCGGAGCGTGACCTGAACGGCCGTGCGTACCGATGTCCCGCAGAATTCAGCCGGCCCAAGTGTCCAGGTGAGAGGGATGCGGGGCGGCGATATGCGAGGTCAGCCGCGGCTACGTCCGGTGACCAGCAGCATGCCAAGATACCCGTCGCGCAACGACGGCGTGGGGCGCACCTCGTGCATGTCCACGTCGTACGCTCCGGCCGCCATGCTCGCCACCACCTCCGCACGGTGCAGTTGCACTGCCGGAAACCAGTGCTGCCCGACGCGGTAGCCGTTCGAGCCCAGCATGAATGCCGCGGCGAACGGCGAACCGGGACGCAGCGCTCCGAGGAACCTGCCGATCGCGCTCTCCGCCTCGACCCGGTCGGCCGAGATCGAACAGGCCACAAAGAACATGGTGCCCGCACTCCAGACCCGCCTGGGCAGGTCGAAGACGCTCAGCTGCGACACCCGACCCACCCGGGCCAGGTGGCTGCGGGGGTCGGTCAGCGCCGCGTACGCCGCGTGTTCCGCACACACCTGCCAGTACGCGTCCCAGCACTCGTCATAGCCGCTGATCTGATCACGCAGCCAACGCACATTCGCGGTGGAATATTCGCAGAGTTCGACGCTGCGGGCGAATGGCAGAAGCGACAGCGTCGGGTAGAGGTTTGCGCCTGAGCCGACGTCGACACAGTCTGCGCCGGCAATCTTCGCACCCGCGAAAAAGTCTCTTATCCGACAGAGGATTTCACGATCATCATCGCGCAGGACCGAGTAGTTGTGCTGGACGTAGGCGCCCGGGTCGAACCCGTCCCACTCGACCTCGGAATTGACCGTTCGCGGGGACTCAACTCGTGGCGGCGGGGTCGACGGCCCACTACAACCTGCACCAGCCGCCGGAATCAATGCCATGGAGGTGCCTCCATTGAAGTCGGCAGATCACTGTGGTCGTTGCCCCGACGCACGCAGCCCGTTGCCCATTATGCATCGGATGCGATACCGATTCGCAAGTGTCGACGTTGACGCGACTCGATCACCCGGGTCGGTATCGTCGCGCCGCCGATGGTGATTGATCGCTGTAAACCACAGTGGTTCCGGCCGCCACTGTGGACCGCGATCAGCAAACGGAGCCAGCTGGATGAATGCGATCAGCCGCCGGCACCCTCGGCGGAGCCGTCCGGACCGAGCGCGCCCTCCACCTCGCCGACATCGAGGTGCACGTGCTGGTGACCCTGTCCGGCGTCGATGTTGACCTGGTCGAGCTGGGTCGCCGCGACCGACCAGGTGGTGACGGCGAGGGTCGCCTGCCGCGCGGCCAACTGCATCCGCTCCGCGCGCCCGACAGTCGGACCGCCGAGTGCGAGAGCGACCGAGTCGACCGCGACGGCCACCTGGTCGACGGCGCTACGCAGCCCGCCACGGGCGACGTTGGTGGCGGTCATGCCCGATGGCGGGTCGGCGAACTGGGCGACCAGCCGCCGCATGGTCTGCTGCCACTGTTCGACCTGGGCCCGCTCGGGCGTACGCCCCGCCTCGGCGTCCTGACGGACGGCGCGGATGATCGGCGCAAGTTCCTCGCCCGTCCGGTGAGCCATCTCGGTGAGTTCGACAACCTGCTGCGCGTCCCGCTCGGCGTCGGCCTGGCGCATCTTCGCCACGCTCGCCTCCGTCGGGTCCGGCCGACCCACAGCGTGCCCGACCAGCCCGCCGGCCGGGGCCGCCACCAGGACCGCCGCTGCGGCGGTAGCGACGATCCACGTCCTCTTCCGGTGCTGCCGCGCGGGCGGAGCGACCAGGTAGGAGGGCCTTCCGGTTCGACGGGACATGACACCCCTCGCATCGACGGCTGTTGCCTGGGAGCGTAGCTGTCGTGCCAAGCGACGTCGATAGTTTCCAACCCACCAGCCGAACTTTCGCCTGGAGCAAACGAAAGCTGCTCGGTCTAGCCCTCGGCCGGCGCGCCCAGCCGGGCGAGCGCGCTACGGGCGCGGGCCTGTTCCTCGGGCCTGTCGATCTCAGTCGCCAGGGCCAACGCCTCGACATGCCGCGCGACCGCCTCGTCGCGTGCGCCCTGCCCGGTCAGCGCCCGCCCCAGCCCGTTGAGCACGCACGCCTCGCCGTACCGTTCCCCGATGTCGCGGAAGAGGGCGAGGGCCGGTTCGTAACACTCGACGGCGTCCGCGAACCTGCCCAGCGCGACGTAGGCGTCACCGAGGTTGTTCAGCGCGGTCGCCTCGCCGCCGAGATGCCGCAGCTCACGGAAGATCGTCAGGGCCCGGCCGTTCTGGTCGACCGCGGTACCGGGGCGGCCCAACCGTTCGTGGACGGCACCCAGGTTCGTCAGGGTGTTCGCCTCACCGACCCGGTCGCCGATCTGGACGAAGCGGTCGAGCGCCAACTCGTGGTACCCACCGGCGCGCTCCCAGTACCCGGCCGCGCTGTGCACCACACCGAGGTTGCCCAGCACCCGGGCCTCCCCGCGACCGTCACCGGCCGCGCGGAACAACGGCAGGGCGCGTTCCAGATGCCCGATCCCCTCCGGATAGCGGCCCAACTGCCAGCACACCACACCCAGATTCGTCAGCGCGGTGGCCTCGGCGACGGTGTCCCCGAGCAGCCGCGCCGCGTGCTCGGCCTCGGTGTGCACGGTGATCGCATCGGCCGGATAACCACCGTTGTCGAGATAGACGTACAGGGTGCCGGCGAGCCACACGGCGTGCTGCGGCCAGCCGTTGCGGGCCGCGTGCACGCAGACCGCCACGAGGGTGGCACGCTCCGCGTCCAGCCAGCGCAGCGCGGTCCTGGCCTTGTCGAGCACCGGGACGGCCGGAGGTGGCTGAGGCAGTGGCGGTCGACGGTGACGCTCGGCCGGATACAGCGCTTCCATCGCCGCCGCCGCGCTGTACAGGTAGTGGTCGAGCAGACGGGTCAGGGCAGCCCGACGATCCGCCGGCCGGTCCTCCTCCCGGCCGCGCTCCCCCGCGTATGCGCGGACGAGGTCGTGCAACGCGTACCGCCCGACGACGGGCTGCTGGACCAGGTATTCGGCGGCGAGATGACGCAGGTCGGCTGCGGCGGTGGCCGGATCGGTGTCCAGCAGGGCCGCGGCACCGTGCTCGTCCAGATCCGCGCCGGGCTGCGCGGCCATTCGCCGCAGCAGCGTCTGCCGCCGGTCCGGCAGGTGCTGGTACGACAGGTGCAGCGCCAACTCCACCCCGCTGTCGAGCCGGCGGTGCCGGTGCCGCTCGTCCAGCCGGTCGGCGTGGTCGGTGACCGTCCACCCGGGCCGTGAGGCCATCTGACCGACGACCACACTCAGCGCCAACGGCAGGTATCCACAACGCAAGGCGACGCGCTGGTGCGCCGACGGATCGCTGCCCACCGCCACGCCGGGGTGCGACCGGACCAGCAGCCGCTCCGCCTCCTTCGGCGTGAACAGGTCGAGGTCGAGATGCACCGCCTCGTCCAGGTCGGCGAGCCGGCGCCGGGAGGTGATCAGCGTCAGGGTTCCGGCCGAGCGCGCCAGGAGCGGACGAACCTGCTCCGCGCCGGCCGCGTTGTCGAGCACGACCAGCACCCGCCGACCCGGGAGCCGCTCGGCGAACGCCGCCGCGCGCTCCGCAAGGCCGAACGGGATCTCGTGGCCGGACATGCCCAGCAGGCGCAGGAAGCCGTCCAGCACCGCGCCCGGCTCGGCCGGTGGCTGCCCCGGATCCGGGTGGTAGCCGCGCAGGTCGACGAAGAGCGTCGTGTCGAAGTGCCCCTCGTCGACAAGCAACTGGCCGGCGCGTACCGCGAGGTGGGTCTTGCCGACCCCGGCCATGCCGGCGAGCACGCAGACCTCCGCGCCGCGCCCAGCCGGGCCGGGTCCGGCGGTCAGCACGGCCAACTCCCGGAGCCGGGTCAGCTCCGCCTGACGGCCTGTGAAGGCCCCCGCGTCGTCGGGCAGCCGGTCGAGCACCCGTACCTGGGCGGCTGCGGTCGTCTCAGCGAGACTGACCCGTAGCGCCTGTCGCCAGTGCGCGAGGTAACCCGTCTCGTCGTGCAGTGCCTGCACGACGGCGAGCATCAGATCGGCGTTGATCCGCCGCCGCCCGGTCTTGAAGCAGTCCACGACGGTGCCTCGGCGAGCCATCTCATCGGCGGGGCGACCGTCGGCCCGCCACCGCTCGTTCACCCGCCGGGTGATCGTCTCGTACGAGGGATCACCGGCCCAGAGCTTGAGCGCCCGTAGGCAGCCGATCAGTTCGTCGAGGCTGTGGGCCGTGCCCGGGTCGGGTGGCCCGTTGGACACGGCAGCCTTCATGACACCCACGAGTTGCGACGATAACAATCGATCCCGTGACACCCCATACGGAATCGTTTGGACTTCGCTGGCGGGTCAGAAAGACGTGTTGGGATCAGGCGGGGTGACGGCCGCCACGGGGTACGGGGGCGTGGCGGCCAGCAAGTCGTCAGGCCACCACCGACGCAGCCCGGCGGACCTGCCGGAAGGTCAGGCGAAGCGGGCCGGGTCGCCGGCGCCCACCCGGACGATCTCGGGCTCACCGCCGGAGAAGTCCACCACAGTCGTCGGTTCGGTGCCGCAGTCACCCGCGTCGACCACCGCGTCGACGGCGTGGTCGAGGCGCTCCTTGATCTCCCAGCCCTGGGTCATCGGTTCCTCGTCGTCGGGCAGCAGCAGGGTGCTGGACAGCAACGGCTCGCCGAGCGCGTCCAGCAACGCGCGGGTGACCGGATGCGCGGGAATGCGTACTCCGACGGTCTTCTTGCGGGGGTGCCACAGCCGCCGGGGCACCTCCTTCGTGGCGGGCAGGATGAAGGTGTAGCTGCCGGGGGTGGCCGCCTTCACCGCCCGGAACACCGCATTGTCCAACTGCACGAACTGCCCGAGCTGGGCGAAGTCGCGGCACACCAACGTGAAGTGGTGGCCGCTGTCGAGGTGGCGGATCTCCCGGATCCGGTCCATACCGTCCTTGTTGCCCAGCTGGCAGCCCAGGGCGAAGCAGGAATCCGTGGGGTAGGCGATCAACCCGTCCCCGCGAACGATCTCGACCACCTGGCCGATGGTGCGCGGTTGCGGGTTGTCCGGGTGCACGTCGAAGTACCTCGCCATGGGCGAAGCTTAGGCCGCCCACGTCCGCTGTCGCGTTGCCGACAGTGGCACGCTCAGGCAGGCGTCGACGCCCATCGTTGTCTCTATGGTCGTACGCGCACCCGGCGGCGGCTACGGGGACATGCTCCGGCCTCCCACGACGCCGACCCCGGTCCGGGTCACCGTGCTCGCGTTCGCACTGCTGGCACTGCTGTTCGCGCTCGCGACGGTGCACCGGTCGCTGGCCGCGAAAGGCTCCCTCGGCGCCGTCGCCTTCTTCGCCGCGATGGCCACCGCGTGCGCCCTGGTCGCGGTCAGCCTGGCGGCCCGCCGCCGCTGGGCGCCGTACCCCGCGTACGCCCTGGCGGGACTGCTGGCCGCCGCCTCGCTGGGACTCTTCGGCGCGATCACGATCGTCGGCCTGGGCCTGTTCGCCTGGGTGACGGTGGCGCTTAACGCCCGATCTTCGCGGGACTGGTTCGGCCGGCGTGGTCGGCTGCGCTGACCGTCCGGTCCCGGCTGCGCCACCGCGACCGCCATGGCCGACCCACCGGCCGGCCGCACCGGGCGGACGGTCCTAAACAGATTGACAGGCGTGCCGGCCCTCGACAGGCTGGGCGGGCAGGACGTTGTCAGCCGACGTGGCACACGGGGAGAGGCCATGAGGCGTCCACGCGTCAAACCTGAGCACGCGCCCTACCGGATCGCCGACGGCCGGATCCGGATCGGCGGCCCGACGTACGGCATCGCCGCCGAGGTGGCGGATCCCAGCGGCGCCATCTGGTGCCTGCTGGAGAGCATGGACGGCAGCCGCAGCGTGGCGGAGATCGTGCGCCACGTGCGGACGGCGCATCCCGACCATCCGAGCACCGACATCCGCGCCGCCCTGCAACTCTTCGTCGACTCCGGATACGTCGAGGAGGCCGACGCGCCCGACCCGCCCGAGCTCAGTGCGCGCGATCGGCAGCGTTTCGACCGCAGTCGGGCGTACTTCCGCTGGATGGACCTCGTCCCCCGGGACAGCACCTGGGAGCCGCAGGTCGCCCTGAGCCGCGCGACCGTCACCGTGATCGGGCTCGGTGGTACCGGCGGGATCGCGGCCATGGCGCTGGCGGCCAGCGGTGTCGGCCGGCTCCGCTGCGTCGACCCGGACGTGGTCGAACTGTCGAACCTGAACCGCCAACTGCTCTACGTCGAGCAGGACATCGGTCGGGCCAAGGTCGATGCGGCGGTGGACCGGCTTCGGCAGTTGAACTCGACGGTCGAGGTCACCGGGCTCCGGCAGCGGGTCACCGGCACCGAGCAGGTGGCGGCCCTCGCCGCGGAATGCGACGTCCTGGTGCTGGCCGCCGACCGGCCACCGGCGCTGCGGCGATGGACCAACCGCGCCTGCCTGGCCACCGGCACCCCCTGGGTGGACGCCGGCTACCACGGCCCGCTGGTGCAGGTCGGGCGGTACGTGCCGGGCACCGGACCGTGCTGGGAGTGCGTCCGGTGGGCCGATGCCGAGCAGCACCACGCGATCGGTGTCCGACACGCCGACACGGTACGGCGCAACGCGGCGGTCGCGAACGCGGTTGCCGCACCAACGGCGGGAATCTCGGGTCACCTGGCGGCACACCATGCCATGGCGTTGATCACCGGCGTACCGGCGCTGCCGGCCGGGCGGGTCGACGCGGTCAACCTCCTGGCCCCCGACGCGACCTTCGTCCGCGACGACCCACGCCGACCGGACTGCGCCGCCTGCGGGACGCCGGCATGACCACCCCCGGGGTGAGCGGACGCGCCACGCCCGGGGCAGCCGCATCCGCGCCGCAGGCGTCCGACCCGAAGCCGATCGCCGACCGCAGTCGGGTCCGGCTGCACCGGCTCCACCTGCGTGCCGAGGGCAACTCCTGGGTCGTCGGCCGGGTCGACACCGGGTCGTTCGTCCGACTGCCGCCGATCGGGCACCGGGCCATCACGCTGCTACCGCAGACCACCGTCGGCGAGGTGCGCACCACGCTGCGGGAGGAGAGCGGCGCCGACGTGGACGTCGCCGAGTTCGTCTCCGACCTGGTGGACCTCGGTTTCGTCGCGGAGATCGACGGTCGACCGCTGCCGACGGCGCCGGTACCCAGACCGATGTTGCCGTGGCTGCGTCCCCGGCACGTCCGCTGGCTGCTGCATCCGGTGGTCCCGCTGATCGCGGGCGCCGTGGTGCTCGCCGCCGCGGTGGCGATCGGACGCGACCCCGTGCTGGCGCCACGCCACCAGGATCTGCTCTGGAGCGACAGCGGCGGGCTGATCCTACTCGGCAATTTCGGGATCGTCTGGACGCTTATCGGTCTGCACGAGTTGGCTCACCTGGTCACCGCCCGCGCGGCCGGGGCACCCGGTCGGATCAGCTTCGGTACCCGTCTGCAGTTCCTGGTCGCGCAGACCGATGTCAGCGGCGTGTGGGCGGCACCCCGCCGCGACCGCCTGGCCGTCTACCTCGCCGGTATCGCGATGAATCTGGTGATCTACGCCGGAACGGTGCTGGCGCGGGCCACCGGTGTCGCGGGTCCAGCCGATGGCCTGCTCGCGGCGGTGGGCCTGCTCTCGCTCGGTCTCGTCCCGGTCCAGTTCCTGGTGTTCATGCGCACCGACATCTACTTCGTGCTCCAGGACGTGACCGGCTGCGCCAACCTGTACGCCGACGGCTCGGCCTATCTGCGACACCTGGCGGGATGGCCGGTGCGCCGGTTCCGGTGGGCAGCCGACCCGGGCGAGGACCCGAGCCGGCGACTCACGGCCCGGGAGCGCCTGGCGGTGCGGGCGTACGCCGTCGTGCTGGTCGGTGGGACGGTCGCCTGCCTGGCGGTGGCGGTTCTGGTCACCCTCCCGGTGGCGGTCACCGTACTGACCTCGGCCATCGGCGCCGTGCTGGCCGGCGGCTCGGCCGGCGACCTGTTCGACGCGTGCGCGGTAGCCGCCGTCAGCGTCGTCTTTGTCGTCCTGTGGACCCGTGCCTGGTGGCATCGCCACGGGCACCGGGTCCGACGGGGGATCAGCCGCCATCGGCGGCAAACCGGAAGGAGGTGAACCGCATGCAGAAGACGGACGGCCGCAAGGCCGACAAGCCGCAGGCCGGCAAGCTCGACAAGATCGAAATCCGCAAGCTCGACAAGATCGAGACGACCGCGCTGAGCAGCAACCCGTCCGGCTGATGCCGAGGGACCGCCGGCTCGACGCGATTCCGGTCGCGCCGAGCCGGCGGCCCCCGGGAAGGTGACGGTATCGAGACAGAGAGGTGAGGCCGTGCGGGATCTGCTCAATCAGGCGACCGGGAGACGGCTGGCGCGGGAGGAGTACCTGACGGACTTCTGGGAGCGGTTCTGGGCCGTCGACGGCGCGCACATCTGGAAGCTGGAACGACGGCAGCACTTCCAGGAGCCGGGCTACGCGGTGTGGGAGGCGTTCGCCCGGGGCGACTGGCCGGAGTCGATGCGGCTGCTCCAGGCCGACCGGCAGCAGATAGCCGCCGAGCACCGGCGGATGGCCCGGCACGCGATCAGGCTGCACTGGGTTCGGGTGGTGGAGCCGCCGCTGAGCGAGTACGTGCGGTGGAACCTGCACGTGCTGCGGATCAGGGCGGAGTGCGGCACCGATGTCCGGATCGTCGGGCCACCACAGGTCGCGCCACTGGAAGTCAGCGAGCCGCTGCCGGAACTCGTCGCGGTGGCCGACGAGACGCTCTACGAGGTGCGTTACGACGTCGACGGCGTACTCGTCGGCGCGGACCGCTACGCCGACGCGGACCTGGCCCGGGCGTGCCGGCAGGTGGTCACCGACCTGCATCGGGCGGGCGAGCCGCTGGCCGACTACTTTCCCCGCGTAACTGCGCGACGACCGCGTTCATGACGTGTGCCGCATCGCGTCCGACACCGCGCAACGTGTTCGAGGCGAAGGAGCGCTGGAACTCCAGGCCAAGGTAGGCAAGGCCGGCATGGGTCGTCGACACTCCACCGACCTGCCGGGGTGCGTTGCGGTCCACCCCGAGCGGACTGAGGTAGTCGAGGTCCGGGCGGTAGCCCGTGGCGAAGATGACAGCATCGACCTTTTCGGTAGTGCCGTCGCGCCAGCGCACACCGTCGGGGGTGAAGGCGGTGAACATCTCCTGTCGGGGCAGCGCACCAGAGGCGAGGGCGTCGCGGTAGCGGCCGGTGTCCAGCACGGCGGCGTGCCGGATCAGCCGGGTGACGGCGGACCGTGGAAGGCGGTCCGCGCCGGTGACATGTAGCCAGTGGTGCAGGTCGCGACCCCGGATCCGCTGCGGCAGAAACCGGACCGGCTCTCGGGTGGCCAGCGTGGTCCGGGCGTGCATGGCCAGTTCGTAGGCGACCTGGACGGCGGAGTTTCCAGCGCCCACCACCACGACCCGCCTACCCGCGTACGCCTGTGGCCGGCGGTAGTGGGCGACATGGCGTAGGTCTCCCGCGTAGTCGGCTTGGCCGGGCAAGCTGGGCAGGTGCGGTCTGCCGAAGGAACCGGTAGCGGCGATGACACCGGCGGCGGGTATTTCGTCGCCGGTGTCGGTTCGGACGAGGTATCCCCCGTCAGCACGGCCGTGTACCGCGACGACCCGGGTCCGGTTGCGGATCTCGGCGTCCAGCACCCGCGCGCAGCGTCGGAGGTAGGCGACCACCTCGTCCCGGTGAGGGTAACGGTCAGGGTCACCACCGAAGGGCAGGCCGGGCAGGGAACTGTAGCGGGCGGGCGAGAAGAGGGTGAGGCTGTCGTAGTAGTCCGGCCAGGACCCCACCGGCTCGGCGCCAGCGTGCAGCACGATCGGTCGCAGACCAGCGGTGAGAGCGGCGCGGGCGGCGGCGAGGCCGGACTGGCCTGCACCGATGACGATGAGAGGGTCGTTGGAGGGGCGCACGCCGCGACCATATCGTCATTTCGTTGAATGACAAAATGGCTGGTTGAGGGAAAGGTGGAACGATGAGCGACAGCGCCGCCGACACATCCCCCGGGACGCCGGTCACCGACGGAACCGATTGGCACCTCGCACCGCAGACCCAGGAGTTCCTGAAGGCCCTCGGCAGCCCCACCCGACAGCGGATGATGATGCTCTTCTCCGCCGGCGCGGAACTCTCGGTAGGGGAAGTGGCCGAGCGGGTCGGCGTCAGCCAGGCCACCGCGTCGCAGCAACTGACGCTACTGCGACGCGGCGGGATCGTCAGGTCACGTCGCGACGGCAAGACCGTGCTGTACCGGGCCGACCCAGAGGGCGCCCTGACCGCCCTGTCGGACCTGCGCTCCTATCTGACGAACTGCTGCTGAATCACATCGGCCGAGGAGTTGCGGCCACCCGGAACACAAGCTTGACGGGCGAGAATTAGTCAGCAATAGTTGAGTCTATGGAGGTTGAGCTTTCTTCGTTGGCGGCGCGAGCGCGCACCCATGCCGCACTCGGTGACCCGGCGCGCCTGGCGATCGTTGACGCGCTCACCCTCGGTGACGCCTCGCCCGGCGAGATCGCCAACCGGCTCGACATGCCGACCAACCTGGTCGCCCATCACGTCAAGGTCCTCACCCAGGCCGACCTGGTGGTGAAGGTCCGCTCCGAGGGCGACCGACGGCGCACCTACCTCCAGTTGCGCCCCGAAGCACTCGCCGCCCTCGCCACCCCCCGGCTGACCGGGGTCGGTCGGGTGGTCTTCGTCTGCACTCACAACTCGGCCCGCTCGCAGCTCGCCGCCGCGCTGTGGCGACACCGCACCCGCGGTGCCGCCGCCTCGGCCGGCACCCAACCGGCGGCCCGGGTCCACCCCCGCGCGGTCGCCGTGGCCCACCGCCACCACCTCGACCTCGACCCCACCGGCACCGCCCACGTCGCCGACGTCGTGCGCAGCGACGACCTCGTCATCGCCGTCTGCGACAACGCCCACGAGGGACTGACCGACCAGCTACGCCCCCGGCTGCACTGGTCGGTGCCCGACCCGGTCCGGATGGACACCGACGAGGCGTTCGAGTCCGCCTACGCCGACCTCGCCGACCGGGTCGCCCGGCTCGCTCCCGCCGTCCTACCCGGAGACCCACGATGACCCACCTCACCCGCAGTTCCCGACCAGACCTCTCGGTCGATCAACGTCTGGCCCTGCGTACGGCCGCAACCCGCCTCGCCGAAGAGTTCCACGGCACGTACGGCACCGAGACGATCGAACGTTTCCTGCACAGCAGCTACAACCAGTTCGCCGTCGACGGTCGGATCCCCCACTACCTGCCCCTGCTCGCCGAACGCTTCGCCCGCCAGCGACTACAGGCACTGGCCCGCGTCGAAGGCCACCACCGTGACGGCCGGCCCGTCGTCCTGTTCCTGTGCACCCACAACGCCGGCCGCTCGCAGATGGCTCTCGGGTTCCTCACCCACCTGGCCGGCGATCGGGCCGTGGCCTGGTCCGGTGGCAGCGAACCGGGCACCGAGATCAATCCCGCCGCCGTGGCGGCCATGACCGAACGCGGTATCGACATCTCGGACGAGTTCCCCAAGCCCTGGACCGACGAGGTGGTCCGCGCCGCCGACGTGGTGATCACCATGGGCTGCGGTGACGCCTGCCCGGTCTTCCCGGGGACCCGCTATGAGAACTGGGACCTTGCCGACCCTGCCGGCCTCGACGTCGACGATGTCCGGCCGATCCGCGACGAGATCGAGCGGCGGGTACGGCGACTCCTCGACGAGTTGAACGTTCCCACCCGATAGCCATCGAGGAGAAGCACAACCGATGACCATCGCGCTCCCGCGGCGCCTGCTGGCCGAGTTCACCGGCACCGCCCTGCTGGTCACCGCCGTGGTCGGCTCCGGCATCATGGCCACCGACCTGTCGCCGGACGACGTCGGCCTGCAACTGCTGCAGAACTCGATCGCCACGGCCTTCGCCCTCGGCGTACTGATCCTGATGTTCGGGCCGGTCTCCGGCGCTCATTTCAACCCGGTCGTCTCCGCCGCCGACTGGCTGCTCGGCCGCCGCTCGGGCACCGGGCTCTCCCCCCGGCATCTCGCCGGCTACGTCGCGGCACAGGTGACCGGGGCCATCGCCGGGTCGGTGCTGGCCAACCTGATGTTCGACTTGAGCGCGGTCAGCTTCTCCGGCCGGGACCGCAGCGGTGGCAACCTGTGGCTCGGTGAGGTCGTCGCCACCGCCGGCCTGGTCCTGCTGATCTTCGCGTTGGCCCGGTCCGGCCGCGCCACCGTGGCGCCGGCCGCCGTGGGCGCCTACATCGGAGCCGCCTACTGGTTCACCTCGTCCACGTCGTTCGCCAACCCCGCCGTCACGGTCGGCCGGGCGTTCACCGACACCTTCGCCGGCATCGCCCCGACGTCCGTACCGGGCTTCGTGGTGGCCCAGGTCGTCGGTCTCGCCGTCGGTGTCGGCCTACTGGCGGCCCTCTACCCGGACGCCGGTGCCGCCGCCGACCAGGTGGTCGTGCCGGCCGACGACCAGGCGACCGCGAGCCGACACCCATGACCTCCACGCACGACCGACCGCCAGCCACGACCCCCGCACCGCAGAAAGGCACCTCGTGACCGACAAGCCCAGCGTCCTGTTCGTCTGCGTACACAATGCCGGCCGATCGCAGATGGCCGCCGGCTGGCTGCGCCACCTCGCCGGCGACACCGTCGAGGTCCGCTCCGCCGGCTCCGCGCCCGCCGAGACGATCAACCCGGCAGCCGTCGCGGCCATGCGCGAGGTGGGCATCGACATCACCAACCAGACCCCCAAGCTCCTTGAGTACGCGACTGCGGAGTCCTCCGACGTCATCGTCACCATGGGTTGCGGTGACGCCTGCCCCGTGTTTCCCGGCAAGCGCTACGAGGATTGGAAGCTCGACGACCCGGCCGGCAAGGGCGTGGCGGCGGTGCGCCCGATCCGTGACGAGATCCGTACCCGGGTCGAGCGGCTGCTGGCCGACCTGCGACCCGCAGCCTGACCAACGCCGCACCACGCCGCGTACCACCGACCCGATCCTCCAGACTTGCCCGAACGCCGACCGGCTGGTTAGGTATGCCTAACCAAAGTTCGGGGAGGGTTCACATGTCGTCGCCCGCTGTGTCCGAGGCGATCGACGGTCTGCACAGCGCCGTCGTCACCACCGACCAGGTCGACATCCCGGCGCTGGCCGAGGTCTACCGCCGCGTGCACGCCGCCGACCTGCACCTGGTCGACCACACCGTGCCGACGGTGGAGGAACGCCTGCGGCGGACCGCCGAGGCCCCCGGTTTCGAGGCGGCGCTCGGGTACGTCGACGGCCGGCTCGTGGGGACGGTCATGGGTTGCCCGCTACCACCGGAGACCCTCTGGTGGCGCGATCTGACCTCCGCCAAGGATCCCGACCTGGCGATCGAGTGGCCGGGCCGCACCTTCGCGGTCTGCGAGGCGTTCGTGCTGCCCGAGTACCGCCGCCACCGGCTCGGATTCCGGATGACTGTCGAGCTGCTGGCCCGACGGCGCGAGGAGCGGGTGTCACTCGCCGTCGCCGAGACCAACACCCGGGTGTGGCACGCGCTGCAACGAACCGGGTTCGACCACGTCGGCGACCTCGTGCCGTTCCCCGGCTGGCGCTCGCACCGGATGTTGGTGCGGGCACTGCCACTTGCCGCTCGGCCCTGAGCCCGACGCCCACGCCCGCCCGTCAGCAGTCGCCCGGCCTCGCCCGGGGACGTGCCATCGAGGGTCGGCAGGCTCCTCATCGCCCGAACCGCATCCACAGTGGAGAACCGTGTGAAACGCAACTGGGAAGCCCTCGTACTCAAGGCGTTCGGGGGCCGGAACTTTGAGCTGACCGTCCTGGAGAACGAACCCGTCGGAGACCGCTACCAGCGGCTGCTCGTCGACGGGGGCGACCTGCTGCGTACCTGCGGTGTGCACCCCACCATGTGGATCCGGCTGTGGTTCGACAACGAGGGCCGACCCCACCAGCGGGCATACACCCTTGTCGACCCGGACGCGGACAGCGGGCGCTTCCAGCTCGTGTTCGCCCTGCACGACGGCTGCGCGGCGCGCTGGGCCACGACGGCTCGGCCCGGAGACACCATCGAGGCGACCGTGCAGGGCAGCTCCTTCACGCTCCCCGAACCGGTGCCCGGCCGGCTCTACCTGGTCGGCGACGCGGCGTCCCTGCCTGCGGTCAACAGCCTGCTCGACGCCGCCGGGCCGGTGTCGGCGAGCATCTGGCTCGAGTACGCCCATGATGGCGAGCGGAACCTGCCGCTGCGTACCCGGCCACACGACGAGGTGGTGTGGGTGCCGCGCCGCGACGAGGGTCAACACCTGGTGGACACCGTCACCGCCGCCCTGACCGCCGCTCAGGAGGACGGCCTGTACTGGGTGGCCTGCGAGGCGGCCAGCACCCGCAGCATTGTCAGACACCTGCGGCGAGGGCTGGGCGTCGGCAAGGAGCAGGTGGCGGCGCTGGCCTACTGGCGCGCTCGGTGACGGCCCATCACCGAGTCGGCTCGTGATGCTGTACCTGACCGCCCTCAACCCGACCGACTCCGTGCTGGACGGCCTGCTGCCGGCCGCTGACACGCTCGGCGTGCCGGTCACCGTGTTGACCGACCGGCCCGACGACTGGCCCACGGCGGTGCCGACGCGGGGCTGCCCGGTGCGGGACCCGCAGGCCGTCATCGACGTGGTCCGGGACGGGCCAGCCGCGGTGGGACTCTTCTCCAACAGCGATCACCTACAGGCCGCGACGGCGCTCGCCGCCCGTCGTCTCGGCCTGCCCGGTAAGGATCCAGAGTCGGCGCGACGCTGCAAGGACAAGGCCGCCACCCGGCAGGCCGTCGCCGACGCCGGTCTCGACGTGGTCCACGCCCAGCGCCTCACTCCGGGGCAGCCACCGACGTTCGACGTTTTCCCCGCTGTGGTCAAGCCGCGTGACGGCGTCGCCAGTGAGGACGCCTACCTGGTCACCGACGCGGACGAGTTGGCCCGGCGGGTGACCGAGATCCGCGGTCGCCGACCGGACGCGGCACTGGTGGTGGAGGAGTACCTGCCGGGTGAGGTGCGCACCCACGACACGCTCGGAGACGCCGGGACGCTGGCCGTGCTCGGTGGCTGGCGTACCACGCTCGGCCCGCCGCCCACCTTCACCGAGCTGTGCCTGGAATGGGCACCGGCGACTCCGGCGACGGCCGAGCGGCTACGCGCTCAGCTGGACGCGCTCGGGGTACGGTTCGGCCCCTGCCACACCGAGTTCGTCGTGCACCGGGAGCGACCTCGGCTCATCGAGGTCAACGACCGGTTGATCGGTGACCGGATGGATCTCATCCTGGCCGAGCTGCTCGACGTGCCGCTGTTCGAGTACGTCATCCGGCTGCACCTCGGCGAGTCCGTCGCCGACCTCGGTCTGCCCGACCCGACCACGATCAACCAGACCGCCCGGGTGGAGTACGTCTGCGCCGAGCGCGGCGGCACGCTCGTCGCCGCCCCCGGTCCGATCGACGCGGTACGCGACGGGGTCCGGCTCGGCTGCCGCCCGCTGCGGTCGATCGGGACCGCCGCCGAGCACACCGGCACCAACCGCGACTACCTGGCTGTCCTGCACGCCATCGGGTCGGATCCGGCCGTGGTGCGCCGCGCGCTCGTCGAGTTCCGCGCCGGGCTGGACTGGGTGATCGACACGTGACCGATCCGGTGGAGCAGCAGCTGTTCCGCCGGGTGCTGGACACCCTGCTGCGCGAGGACCACCTCGGCCTGAGCAGCGGCGGCGGCCCCGACGGCCCCGGCTGGTGGCAGGCACCGCACCACGCCGGCCGGTTACGCCTTCCTGTTCGTCCCGACGGCTTCCAACATGCCGTCCGCCTCGCCCGCGCCGAACTGCACGTGCACCCGCCCGGTCGGGCACCACATCGGGTGGACCGGCTGGCGGGCCTGTTGGAGCTGCTCGCGCCGTACGACGACGTCGAGGCCGAGCAGGGGTGGCGCGCCTTCACCGACGAATGCCGGCAGGACCTGCTCGCCCGCCGGCTGGCCGAGACCACCCGGTCGGAGACGTACGCCCGGATCGCCGCCGCCCGGGTCGACCCGCCCACCGGCTTCGGCGGCGCGCTCCTCGACGACGTGCTCGCCGCCCATGCCGGCCACGCCGTCTACCCCACCGACCGGTGCCGGCACGGCCTGGACGAGGCCGAGCTGCTCCGGTACGCACCCGAGCACGCCCCCACGTTCGCCCTGCGTTGGCTGCCCGTACCGGCCCGGACGCTGCGACTGAACGGGCGGCTGCCCGCCTGGTGGCCGACGCCGCGCCAGGCCGGGGAGGCACTGCTGCCGGTACACCCGCTCACCGCCGACCGGTCGGCCCTACCGGTGCTCGACGTACCGGAGATCACCGTGCGACCCACCCTGTCGATGCGTACCGTCGCCCTGGCCCGCGATCCGACGACGCACCTGAAACTGCCGCTGCCGACCGCGAGTCTGGGTGCCCGCAACCGCCGTACCCTCGCGCCCGACGCGCTCTCCGACGGCGCGGCGGTGGCCGCGCTGCTCGACCGCATCGCCGCGGAGCAGCCGCGCTTCGCCGACCGGATCGCACACGCCGACGAGAGCGTCTTCGGTCACTGCGACGACGACGAGCTGCGGTCCTTTCTGTTGCGTCGGCTACCCGCCGGGCTGGAGCGGGCGACCGTGGTGCCGGTGGCCGCGCTCGCCGCGGCGGATCCCACTGCCGGCACTGTCGCCCAGCGAATCGGCGGTGCCGACCCGACCCGGCTCCTCGGGTCCTATCTGGATCTCCTGCTCGACTGGCACGTGTGCCTGTGGTTACGGTACGGAGTGGCGTTGGAAGCACATCCGCAGAACATCCATCTGGTCCTACCGTCCGACGGTCCGATCCGGCTGTTGTACAAGGACAACGACGGCGCCCGGCTCGACCCCCGGCACGCGGGCACGGTCCGACTGCGCGATCAGCGGATGTGGATCCGCCATCCCGGGGAGCTGGCCGACATGTTCGTCACGATCACACTTCACCTGGCGGCGACGGCCCCCCTGCTGGCCCTGGCGGATCAGGGGGTCGCCGTGCCCTCCCCGGCCGAGGCCCTCGCGCCCCGGCTGCGCGCCGCCCGCGACCGGTGGGGCGACACACCCGCCGCACGGGAGCTGGTCGACCGCGTCCTGACCGCCGACCGGTTGCCGGTCAAGGCGATGCTGACCGCCGGCACACTGCTGCCCAAGCAGCGGATCGGCTGCACCGACGTGAACAAGTTCTACCACCGCACCGGACCCAACTACCTGCGGAACGCCTCGTGACGCCGCAGACCGCCGAGGCCACCGCCGGGCCGGCGGAACGCGCCGCCGATCTTGCCACCACGCACACCCTGCTCTCCTGCTACCTGCGGGAGGTGGCCGCGCCCGACGGTGCGGCCGAGACCGTGGGCGGACAGCTCCGGGTCCGGTTGCCGCACCTGGGACTGACGCTCTCCTGCCGACTGGCCCGGGTCTCCCCCGTGCTGGCGCACCGCTACGTCGGCCCGGTCCGCTGCCGGCCGGCGGCGGCACCGGTCGCCCGCCGCCACCCGGCGGTTCCGGATCCGCCGGCCGCCGACACGCCGGGCGACGGCTCGACGGACGCCGACGGGCCGGTCGACGGCGCACAGCTCGCCCGGCTGCTCGCCGCCGAGCTGACCGCCCGCACCGGGCTGACAAACGACGAGTTCGTCGAGCAGGTGCTCGGCAGCCGGGACGCGTTGGCCACCCTGTTGCGGCAGCGCCCGTCCAACGACCCCACCCCGACCGGCGACCCGGTGGTCGACGACTATGTCGACTCCGAACAGTGCCTGGTACACGGCCACCCGCATCACCCCAGTCCGAAGTGGCGCAGTGGTGATCCGGCGAGCTGGCGTCGCTACGCGCCGGAGCTGCGCAGCAGCTTCCGGCTCGACTGGCTCGCCGTGCCCGCCGACCTGGTGGCGGGCGACGGGCCGGTCGACGAGCTGATCGCGCCGCTGGATCCGCCGGACGCGCCGCCCGGTCACCACCTGCTGCCGGTGCACCCGTGGCAGCTGGACCTGATGCCACCTACCGATCCGAGGTTGCGCCGGCTCGGCCCGGCCGGCGTACCGGTCCGACCCACCGCGAGCGTCCGTACGCTCTACGCCCCCTCGGTCGACCTGTTCCTCAAGACCAGCCTGCACATACGCATCACCAACTGCCTGCGCAAGAACGCCCGCTACGAGTTGACCGGAGCGGTGGCGTTGACCCGGTTCCTGTCCGGTGTGCCGCTTCCCGCGCGGGTCGGGTTGCTGCGGGAGCCCGGCTACCGGACGGTCGACCTGCCGGGGGCGGACGAGGCGTACGGCACCATCCTGCGGACCGGGGTACGCGAGCATCTGCGGCCGGGCGAACGGATGGTGTTGGCGGCGGCGCTGGCCAGCGCGCCGCTGACCGTGCCGGACCCGTTCGACTGGTGGCGGGTCTACGTCGAGCTGCTGGTGCCCACGGTGCTGCGCCTGTGGCTCGGCCACGGCGTGGTCCACGAGGCACACCTGCAGAACGTGCTGGTGGTCCTGGATCCGGACGGTCGCCCGGTCCGCCTGATCCTGCGTGACCTCGAAGGATTGAAGCTGGATCTCGGACGGTTGGCGGCCTGGCCTGACCGGGTGCCCCGGCAGGCTGCCTACACCCCCGCACAGGCGGCCCGGCGCGTCGTCTACTGCCTGTTCGTCAACCATCTCGCCGGTCTCGCCGGTGCGCTCGCCGACGGCCACCCCGGCACCGAGCCCCGACTGTGGCAGACGGTCCGGCGAGCCGTCGAGGCGGCGTACGCGCAGCTGGGTGAGCCGGCCGAGCTGGCCCCGCTGCTGCACGGCGCTCCGCTCACCGCGAAGGCGAACCTGTTGGTCCGCTGGCACCGGGCCGCCGACCAGCAGGCGCCCTACGTCGAGGTGCCCAACCCGCTCGGCGGTGCCGGGTGACCCGACCGACGTACGTCTACGATCTCGCCGCCCTGGCCACGCACGCGGCTGCCGTCCGGGCGGCCCTGCCGGAACGGGTCGAGCTGCTCTACGCGGTCAAGGCCAATCCCGACCCGGGGATGCTGCGCACCCTCGCGGCCACTGTCGACGGTTTCGAGGCCGCCAGTCGGGGCGAACTGCGGCACCTCGCGGCGGTGCTGCCCGGTAGACGGGTGGCCGCCTTCGCCGGGCCGGGCAAGACCGACGCGGATCTTTCGGCGGCGCTGGCCGCCGACGTGCACCGGGTACACGTCGAGTCCGCCGCCGAACTGCACCGGCTGGCCGCCCTGGCGCGGGCCGCCGGGCGTACCGTCGATGTGCTGCTGCGGGTGAACCTGCCGGTCGCGACCCCGGGCGCGGTCCTGGTGATGGGCGGACAGGCGAGCCCGTTCGGCCTGGACCCACCGGAGGCGGTCCGGCTCGCCGCCGACCCACCGCACGGGGTCCGGGTCCGTGGTGTGCACGCCCACCTGGCCAGCGGGCTCGACGCGCCGACCGCCGCCGGGGTGGCGCGCGAGGTGACCGACTGGGCGGTGCGGCAGGTACGCGCCGAGGAGGTCAACGTCGGCGGCGGCATGGCCGTCGACTACCGCCGCCCGGAGCACCGCTTCGACTGGCCGAGCTACGGTCGGCTGCTCGGCGAGGTGTGCGACGCCCACCCGACGGTCCGGCTCCGGATCGAACCCGGCCGCGCCGTGGCGGTCTACTGCGGGTCGTACGTGACCGAGGTGATCGACGTGAAGCGGTCCCGGGGCCAGTGGTTCGTGATCGTCGCTGGCGGCACCCACCACCTGCGGACTCCGGCGGCCAAGGGCCACTCCCAACCGTTTGTCGTAGTGCCCCAAGGTGGCGGCGGGCCGCGCACCGACGGCGGGCCGGTCACCGTCGTCGGCCAGCTCTGCACGCCCAAGGACGTGCTGGCCCGCGACGCCGAGAGCGGCCCGATCGCCGTCGGGGACCTCCTCGTGTTCGGAATGGCTGGCGCCTACGCGTGGAACATCAGCCACCGCGACTTCCTCCTGCACGATCCGCCCGACTTCACCACCGGTGACCCGCTCGCCGTGGCCCGTAACTGGGGCCGCTAGCCGGCAGCGCTTCGGGCGACGACGTCGCAGCTCTCGCGGCGGCCGGTGAACCGGCCCGGCGGTGATCGGCAGGATCATCGCCGGGCCGGACCCGGTTCGTGGTGGTGGCCGGACCGCCGTCAGAAATCGTCGTCGAAAGCGACAGTGCCGGTGACTCCGACCTGATAGGCCGACACCCGCCGTTCGAAGAAGTTGGACAACTCCTGCACGTCCTGCAACTCCATGAAGGCGAACGGGTTCTTCGACCCGTACAGCGGTTCGATCTCCAACTGCGCCAACCGCCGGTCGGCGACGTGCTGGAGATATTCGCGCATGTCGACCAGGGACAGCCCGGACACGCCCTGTTCGAGCAGGTCGGCGGCGAACTGCACCTCGCACTCGACGGCTTCGGCAAGCATGTCCCGGACCTGCTGCTCCATCTCGGCGTCGAAGAGGTCCGGCTCCTCGGCGCGTACGGTGTCGACCACGTCGAAGGCGAAGGCCATGTGCATCGACTCGTCCCGGAACACCCAGTTGGTGCCGGAGGCCAGGCCGTGCAGCAGTCCCCGGGACCGCAGGAAATACACGTAAGCGAACGCGCCGTAGAAGAACAGTCCCTCGATGCAGGCGGCGAAACAGATCAGGTTCAGCAGGAACGACCGCCGGTCCTCGCGGGTCTTCAGCTCCCGCAGCTCGAAGATGGAGTCGATCCATTTGAAGCAGAACTCGGCCTTGCGGGCGATCGACGGGATGTTCTCCACCGCCGCGAACGCCGCGAACCGTTCCCGCTCGTCCGGCACGTAGGTGTCCAGGAGGTTCAGGTAGAACTGGACGTGCACCGCCTCCTCGAACAGCTGCCGGGACAGGTACAGCCGTCCCTCCGGCGAGTTGACGTGCTGGTAGAGGTTGAGCACGAGGTTGTTGGCCACGATGGTGTCGCCGGTGGCGAAGAACGCGACCAGCCGGGACACCAGGTGCTGCTCCGCCGGGGACAGCTTCGCCAGGTCGGCAAGGTCGGAATGCAGGTCGACCTCCTCGACGGTCCAGGTGTTCTTGATGGCGTCCTTGAACCTGTCGAAGAACTGCGGGTAGCGCATGGGCCGCAGGGTCAGGTCCATGCCGGGGTCGAGCAGCATCTGCCGCTGGCCGGTGTCGGGTTCGGAAACAGTTGTCACTGGCATGCCTCGCAGCTCTCGGGGTTTTCCAGGGAGCAGGCCAACGCCTCGTCGTCGCTGACCGCGACGATCGGCCTGGCCGCCGGGGTGACGGCGACGGTGGCCTGCTGGATCCGGGTCGCCGGACGCGACCGCAGGTAGTAGGTGGTCTTCAGCCCGGCCTTCCAGGCGTACAGGTACATCGAGGAGAGCTTGCCGATGGTCGGCGCGCTCAGGAACAGGTTCAGCGACTGCGACTGGTCGATGAACGGGGCGCGGGCGGCGGCCAGGTCGATCAGCGCCCGCTGCGGCAGCTCCCACGCAGTACGGAACAGCTCCCGCACCTCCTCGGGCAGCTCGGCGATGCCCTGCACCGACCCCTCGGCCCGCTTGATCTGCTCCCGGATCGGCGCGGTCCACAGCCCGCGCGCCTTCAACTCCCGCACAAGGTACGTGTTGATCTGGAGGAACTCGCCGGACATCGTCTCCCGCTTGAACAGGTTGGACACCTGCGGCTCGATGCACTCGTAGCACCCGGCGATCGAAGCGATCGTGGCGGTCGGTGCGATCGCCACCAGCAGCGAGTTGCGCAGGCCGTGGCGGGCGATCTGCTCGCGCAGCGCGGTCCACCGCGACGCCTGCGTCACCTCCGCGCCCCACAGGTCGGGATGCAACTCACCCTTCGCGGCGCGGGTTTCGGCGTACGCGGGGTGTGGGCCGAACCGCTCGGCGAGCCCGGCCGACGTCTCCAGCGCGGTCAGGAAGATCTCCTCCTGGACCCGGGTCGACAACTCCCGGGCCGGCGCCGAGTCGAACGGCAGGCGCAGGGTGAACAAGGCGTCCTGTAGCCCCATCAGGCCGAGCCCGACCGGACGCCAGCGCGGGTTCGACACCGCCGTCTGCTCGGCCGGGTAGTAGTTGATGTCGATCACCCGGTCGAGGAACACCACGGCCGTGCGTACCGTGGCGCGCAGCTTCTCCCAGTCGACACCGTCGGCGGTGACGTGCGCGCCCAGGTTGACCGACCCGAGGTTGCACACGGCCGTCTCGGTGTCGCTGTTGACCTCCAGGATCTCCGTGCACAGGTTCGACAGGTGGATCGTGTTGCCGGGCGCACCGGTCTGGTTGGACAGCCGGTTCGCCGCGTCCTTGAACGTCATCCACCCGTTGCCGGTCTGCGCGAGCGTACGCATCATCCGGCCGTACAGGTCGCGGGCCTTGACCGTCCGGACGGCCTTCTTCTCCGCGGCCCGGTACGCCTCGTCGAACGCCTCGCCGAACAGGTCCGGCAGCTCGGGTGCGTCCGACGGGTCGATAAGCGACCAGTCGCCGTCCGCCTCGACCCGGCGCATGAACTCGTCCGGGATCCAGTTGGCCAGGTTCAGGTTGTGGGTACGCCGGGACTCCTCCCCGGTGTTGTCCCGCAACTCCAGGAACTCCTCGATGTCCGGGTGCCACGGCTCCAGGTACACGCAGGCCGCGCCCTTGCGCCGGCCACCCTGGTTGACCGCCGCCACCCCCGCGTCGAGGGTCTTGAGGAACGGCACGATGCCGTTGGAGCGGCCGTTGGTGCCCCGGATCAACGCGCCCCGGCCCCGGACCCGTGACCAGGAGATGCCGATGCCGCCGGAGAACTTCGACAGCTTCGCCACCTGGTGGTAACGCTCGTAGATCGAGTCGAGTTCGTCGCGCGGCGAGTCGACAAGGAAACACGACGACATCTGGGTGTGCCGGGTGCCCGAGTTGAACAGCGTCGGTGAACTCGGCAGGTAGGCCAGGCTCGACATCAGCCGGTAGAACCCGATCGCCTCGCCGGGCGTCTGCGACAGCCCGCAGGCCACCCGCAGCAGCCAGTACTGCGGTGTCTCCACCACCAGGCGGGTCTGCGGATGCCGCAGCAGGTAGCGGTCCGCGACGGTACGCAGTCCGAAGTACTCGAACCGCAGGTCACCGTCCGGGTCGACCGCGTCGTCCAGCTTGCGGGCGTTGCGGGCCACGAACTCCGCGGTAGCGTCTCCGATCAGCCCCAGGCCGTGGGCGTACCGGATGGACTGGCTGAAGCTGGCCACCTGCTGCCCACGGACCTCCTTGTCCACGTACGCGGCCAGCAGCCGCGCCGCCAGCTTCGAGTACTGCGGCTCCGTACCGATCAGTTCGGCGGCCGTCTGGATGGACAGCTTGTCCAGTTCAGCGGTGGTGGCCCCGTCGTACAGGCCGCTGATGGTCTTGGTGGCCACCCGCAGCGGATCGACCTCGTCGAGGTCGGTCACCCACCGCTCCACCGCCCGGACGATCTTGTTGACGTCCACCGGTTCCGTGGCGCCGTCGCGTTTGCGGACCTGCATCACCTGCCGGCGCTGCTCCGACACACCTGCGTCGGAGGCCGGCATCTCCCGCACGACCGTCACGTCTCTCTCCTCGCGCCGTCTACTGGGGCCTCGGACACGCGGGGAGGACGCCACGGGATCCGCGCAGGCGGCACGGCCCGTTCATGGCGTCGGCCGTCCCACGCGGCCTGCGGCCGCCGCCCACGAGTGCGGGCGGCGTGCTGGCAGGTCTTCGGACTCGTGGGCGTGCTCGCGCGCTCCTACTGGCCGTCGCTTCCCAGGCCGGGGCCCAGTGCTGTGTGACGGCTGTCGTTCCCACTCACCGCTGCGGGGCAGCCCCGGATTTCCACCGGGTTCCCTCTTGCCTCGGCCGCCCCGGATGGGCGCCGAACCAGCTACGGGTGACACCATATATGGGCGACGCGCGAACGCAAGACACCAGATGGTGTGTCGGCGTGTCCGTGCAACAGATCTCACACCCGGCTACCGCCGTCCGGCCGTTCCGCGCTTGACCGGTCTCCGGCAGGCGGGCGTACGCAAAGGACGGCGGATGCGACGGGGTGCCGATCGTCGGTCACATCCCGGCGCGGCTACCCGTCCCGCACGCGCACCGCAGCCACGCGAGGAACCGGGTCGTCAGCTCGCCGGGATCCTCGCGCGGCAGGTCGTCCAACGCCGCCGTCAACAAGGCACCCGCGTACATCGACAGGCCCACCCGGTCCCGGCCGTACGCCTCGGCGAGCCGCACCCGCGCCGGGGCGCACGGCCACGGCGGTTCGCCCTCGCAGCTGGCGCACGTCCACTCCGGCCGCCGCGGCAGGTGCTCGTCGGCGAGCCGGGCGGGCAGGGCGTCGGCGGCCCGGCCGATTCGCACCGCCTCGGCGGCCATCGCGTCCCGATAGCTGACGGCACGCCCAGTCATGCCGGCCACTGGGCGTTGCGCCGGGCCTGGTCGAGCAGGCGTTGCCGGGCGGCCTCCTGCTCGACGGTCTCCCGCCACTGCCCGCCGTCCGTCAGCGGTATCGGCCGCCGCCGCAGCCACCACCAGAACCTGCGCCACCTGCTCACGCCATCACCTCCGCCGAAGTTCGGGGACGGGGGCGGCGGTACGTGGGGGCGCACCGCCACCACCCACAAGAATCGTGCGATGGCCGTGGGCACTCAGGGCAGGTGCGAGGCGTCCGGCGTCCTGTCCGGGACGGTTGACGGACAGCTCAGCCGGTGGCGACCGCGAGTGCCTGCCGATACTCCTGCGTCCATGCGGCGTCCCGCTGGTCAGGCGGCAACCCGGCCAACCCGGCCCGCAGATTGTCGATGCCGGCCGACGTGTCGCCGAGCGCCAGATAGGCCAGCCCGAGACCCATCCTGCTGAACGTGGGCGTCAGCCAGTAGGCCAGGACCGGTGCCTGCTCGCGCTCGGCCGCCTCGGTGAGGTCGCTGGCCTCACCGAGGAGCCCTGCCGCTGAGCGCCGATCGCCGAGCAGCGCGTACCCGTGGGCGGCCTGGACCGCGTCGCCGACGCGTTGCAGGGCCGTCGCCCCGGGTGTGTGGTACGCGGTCAGGAAATGGCGCACGATGCCGCGCGGGTTGCCTCGCTGCCGCTCCAGGTAGCCTCGGAAGTTCTCCACCTGCGCCGCGAGCGGGCCACTCTCAACGGCGTCGGCCTGCCTGGCGGCCTCGATCAGCACCTGTATCGCCTCGCCGTCGTTGCGGGCTTCGGCATGCAACCAGCCGACGAACTGCGTCCACTCCGCCACCAACTCGTGCAGCTGGCCGGCGTACGGCCCGGCGGCCCGCTCGGCGAGTTGCTGCATAGTGGACCGCTGCGCCACCATGGCCGGCAGTGTCACCGGAGCCGGCAGGACGTCGTCAAGGCGGCGTTGCGCAGCCAGCACCTCGGCGAGCAGCCGCACCGCGGCGGCGTCGAGGCGGGTCGGTTCGGCGAGCACGTACGCCAGGCGGTCATCGTCGTCGGGGGTGGTCACGGTCGGCGCATCGACGACCATCGCGGCCAACTTCCCGCCGGCCTGCAACGTGTCGTCGAGGTGCGCGGCGAGTTCCCGGGACGGTCGGGTACGGCCCGTCTCAAGGTCGTGCACGTAGCTCTTGCCAACGTACGCAAGGCGTGCCAAAACGCGCAGTGACAGGCCACGGACACGTCGAAGTCGGGCAAGCTCAGCGGGGAACCGTGGGGCAACGATGGTGCGCGCACTCGGCGGCATGGCGAAGCTCCCAGGTGGAGGACTGTGCGGCGATCCGCTGGCCTCCACACCAGCGAGCCGCCACAATCGACGGTACCCGGCTCCGACGTGCAGCGGCAGGAGCTGCCGGACGAGCCAGGCCGTGTCGGGGACATGCGACTTGCGCGGACCTGTCGAATCCGGTCGTCGGCGACGGGACGGTCCCGCGTCATCGTCACCGACCTCAAACCCAGCCGAGGTCGCAGGTCGACGCTGCGCTGCGATCGTCAGAGCATGGTCGCTCGAACGCGCGCGAGGACACGGCGGATCGTCGCCACGCTGGCCGCCACACTGCTCGTGCTGACCGCGCTGACCGCCTGCACCCCAGAGATCAAGGGCATCACCGGCCTCACCGTGGATGCTGACGGCCGGCTGCTCGCGGCACTGGCCTGGTGTGCGGACAAGCCGCCGGACGTGATTGTCCTTACCGCCGCAAGGGCGGTCTCGCCCACCCCGTCCGGCGTTCCGGTCCCTTCCGCGAACTGGCCGAGTTGGCCAGGCCGGGACTATGACGTACCCCGGGACGCGACCTCGCCGGCCACCGTCCAACTGCCGGGATTCCCGTCCGATCCTGCCCCTGATCGGCGCGCCGCCTTCCGCATGTACGGCGTCGCCGACAACAGCAGCTTCACCACCCACGCGGTGACCTTCCGGCTCCCCGAACTGGCCGGTCTGCGACCAGGCTCGGTCATGACCACCGCCATCGTGAGCAACGACGAGGTACCGAGGTACGTCTCCCTTGACGAGTTCGCGCGCCTCGGCAGGGCCGAGTGCTGACCTCGCGCAGTTCTGCCACCCTGACCGGGTGAAACCCAACCTGGCGAGAATCTCAGGAAAGCAGGACCGACTCGCGGAGGAGATCCTCGCCCGCGCACCGCGACACATCGAGCAGAGCTTCGTGAACTCCCTCGACCCCGCCGCCGCGCTCGCCCTCGGCCGCTACGGCGCCCGCCTCGCCACCCTGGCGTTGCGACAGAACTCCGTCGATCTGCTACGCCGCTCGGTACTGGCGACCAGCCTCGCCCGATGTCTTGCGTCCGATGACGACCGAGACTTCATGGTGGCTCTGGCGGTGCCGTGGATCGTGGCACGGCAGCTCGGAGAAGACCCGGCCGAGGTATTCGCCATGGTCGGCGACAGCCTGCCGGACGGGCCGGTCGCCAGACTGGTCCACACCTTCGGTGCCCGTACCGACATCAGCCTGGAAGCCTTCGGCTGGGAATTGGTGACGACAGCCGACGGCCCGGACTTCCGGCCGGCGTCCTGATCACAGAAGCACCTCGGTAGTGCCGGCTTGCGCCTGGCCGACGGCCTGAGCGATGGCGAGGGTGTGCTGATACTCGCGCCACTGGGCCAATATGCCGTGGCTGGTCCGCAGTACCCCGATGAACAGCGCCGAGGCGGTTACCCCGGTCGCCGTGTGTGTGCCGACCAGTTCGTACTCGACCACGATCACGTCGGGGTCGCCGGTCTCGTGCACGACCACGTTGCGGCAGCCGCCGCAGGTGACCGCAGCCATGTTCAGTGCGGCGACGACCAATCTGGCGTCGTGGTGGGCGCGCCGGAAGTGGTACGGCGAGTGTATGAACTGGGAGCACGCCAGCACACGCGCAAATGGGGCAATGGGTTGCCTGCGCAGCGCGAAAACAGCACCGGTGTGCCGCCGGACGTTCGTCTATGCTCGCTCGTATTTCCTGCAACTGCCGAGCGGTGGAGAGGGAGAGCCATGTCGGACTGGTTGGACTTGTTGGAACGGGGGTCCTGGTTTGCGGCGATAGCAGGTACGCTGGTCGCTGTCATCGTGGCCGTACAAGCGTCGAACACCTCCTCTCGGATGAAATCGACGCTGGATATGGCGAGGCCCTTTGTCCGCGCGCTGGCGCTCTCCCTGGACAAGCCAGAAATCCTGGCCGCATACGAATCCGAGTGTACGACCGCCAAGGAGATCCTGCGCAAGAAGACGCGCCGCAGGCTCGGTGTGGCAGGAGTGGTACTTGGCATCCCGGCATTTTCGGTAACCGCTGCCTTACTTCTTCCTGAGGTTCCTAATCGCACCGAGATGCGGTTCTCCATCGGCGACGCAGCACAGCAGGAATGCACGACCGGCGGTCTGAACTTCGCAATGCATACCACCTGCACCAATCGCTGGCTCCTTGACTCGCCAGGGCAGGCAATCCAGGCACAGGCCACCCTCTCGGGTCCGGCACGCCAGAGAGATCTGAGCATCGTCGTTGATGGCTGCTCGGACCGCGCGCAGGTTCGGTGGGAGCTACTCGCCGATGGCGAAACTCTCGGCAATGGCGTGGCTGGTTCTGGGAGCCAGGAACAGGAACTGCGCGTGCCTAAGGGCAAGTCATCGCTCACCATCCGAGCCGAGCGAATCGATGATAACTCGTGCTCCGCAGAACTCGTCGTCGAGGCCATCCAGTGGCCCTAGTACTTCAGTAGGAGATCCGTTTCCGGGCTCGGTGGGGTCATGTCGGGTGTAGTGACTGATCTTGGCTTTGGTTTGGTGCCGGCCTCGGAAGATGGACCACACGATGACGTTGCCGACGCGTCGGGTGGGTTCTGGTTCAACGCCTACCGCAGGTGTTGGAAGTGCAGGTCACGGCACCTGCGGGCGTCACTTGGCGTTGAAGTAGCTGGCCTCGGGATGGTGGACGACGATGGCGTCGGTGGCCTGCTCCGGCATCAGCTGGAACTCCTCCGACAGCTGCACACCGATCCGCTCGGCGCCGAGCAGCTCCACGATCTTCGCCCGGTCCTCCAGGTCGGGGCAGGCCGGGTAGCCGAACGCGTACCGGCAGCCGCGGTAGTCGGTGCCCAGCAGGCCGGCCAGGTCGGCCGGGTCGTCGTCGGCGACGGTACGGCCGTCGGGCAGCCGCAGCTCGGCCCGGACCCGCTTGTGCCAGTACTCGGCGAGGGCCTCGGTGAGTTGCACCGACAGGCCGTGCACCTCCAGGTAGTCGCGGTACTCGTTGCGGGCGAACAGCTTCGCCGCGTACTCGCTGACCGGCTGGCCCACGGTGACCAACTGCAACGCGACGACGTCCAGTTCCTCGCCGCGCGGGCGGAAGAAGTCGGCCAGGCACAGCCGCCGCTCCTGCCGCTGCCGGGGGAAGGTGAACCGGGCCCGCTCGGCGTGCCCGTTCTCGTCCAGGACCACCAGGTCGTTGCCCTCGGAGTAGGCCGGGAAGTAGCCGTACACCACGGCCGCCTCCAACACCTGATCGGCGATCAGCCGGTCCAACCAGTAGCGCAGCCTAGGCCGGCCCTCGGTCTCCACAAGCTCCTCGTACGACGGGCCCTTGCCACCGCGCGCACCGCGCAGCCCCCACTGGCCCATGAAGGTGGCCCGCTCGTCCAACAGTGCCGCGTAGTCGGCCAGCGGCACCCCCTTGACCACCCGGGTGCCGTGGAACGGTGCGACCGGCACCGGCACGTCGACCGCGACGTCGGAGCGTACCGAGGTGTCATGCAGTTCCGGCAGCGACTCGGCGACCACCGCACGCTGCCGTTCCCGGCGGGCCCGCCGGGCAGCCAGGGCCGCCTCCCGCTCGGGGTCCACCACCGGGGCACCGCCGCGCTTGGCGACCATCACCCGGTCCATCAGGGAGAGTCCCTCGAAGGCGTCGCGGGCGTAGTGCACCTGGCCGGGGAACATCGACCGCAGGTCGTCCTCGACGTACGCCCGGGTCAGCGCGGCGCCACCGAGCAGGACCGGCCAGCGCTCCGCGACCCCGCGCGACGCCATCTCGACCAGGTTCTCCTTCATGATGACGGTGCTCTTGACCAGCAGACCCGACATGCCGATGGCGTCGGCGCGGTGCTGCTCGGCGGCATCGAGGATGGCGGAGATCGGCTGCTTGATGCCGATGTTCACCACGTCGTAGCCGTTGTTGGACAGGATGATGTCGACCAGGTTCTTGCCGATGTCGTGTACGTCGCCCTTGACGGTCGCGAGCACGATGCGACCCTTGCCGCCGTCGTCGGCCTTCTCCATGTGCGGTTCGAGGTACGCCACCGCGGTCTTCATCACCTCGGCCGACTGCAACACGAACGGCAGCTGCATCTGACCGGAGCCGAACAGCTCACCGACGACCTTCATGCCGTCCAGCAGGATGTCGTTGATGATGAGCAGCGGGGCGGTGCCGGCCGCCATCGCCGCGTCGAGGTCGGCTTCCAGGCCGTTGCGCTCCCCGTCGATGATCCGCCGCTTGAGCCGCTCGTTGAGCGGCAGGGCCGCCAACTCCTCGGCCCGGGTGGCACGCGCCGAGGCGGCGTCCACGCCTTCGTACAGCTCGATGAACCGCTGCAACGGGTCGTAGCCCTCGCGGCGGCGGTCGTAGACCATGTCGAGGGCGACCTCGCGCTGCTCGTCGGGGATCTTCGACATCGGCAGGATCTTGCTGGCGTGCACGATCGCCGAGGTGAGCCCGGCCTGCACGCACTCGTGCAGGAAGACCGAGTTGAGCACCTGACGGGCGGCGGCGTTGAGTCCGAAGGAGACGTTGGAGATGCCGAGGGTGAAGTTGATCCCGGGGTAGCGTCGGGCGATCTCACGGATCGCCTCGATGGTCTCCATGGCGTCCCGGCGGGTCTCCTCCTGACCCGTGGAGATCGGGAAGGTCAGCGCGTCGACCATGATGTCCGGCAGCCGCATCCCCCAGCGTCCGGTCAGGTCGTCGACGATGCGGGAGGCGATGCGGACCTTGTCCGCTGCGGTGCGGGCCTGCCCCTCCTCGTCGATGCACATCACCACGACGGCCGCGCCGTGTTCCATGATCACCGGCATCACCCGGCCGAAGCGGGACTCCGGGCCGTCGCCGTCCTCGTAGTTGACCGAGTTGACCACGCAGCGCCCGCCGAGCACCTCCAGCCCGGCCTCGATCACCGCCGGCTCGGTCGAGTCCAGCATGATCGGCAGGGTGGAGGCGGTGGCGAACCGACCGGCCAGCTCGCGCATGTCGGTGGTGCCGTCCCGACCGACGTAGTCGATGCAGAGGTCCAGCAGGTGCGAGCCGTCGCGGGCCTGGCCACGGGCGATCTCCACGCAGGACTGCCAGTCGGCGGCGAGCATCGCCTCGCGGAACGCCTTGGAGCCGTTGGCGTTCGTCCGCTCCCCCACCATCAGCACACTCGCGTCCTGCGCGAACGGCACGTGGTGGTAGATCGAGGAGACACCCGCATCGGTACGCGGCTCGCGGGCCACCGGCCGCACGTCGCGCATCCGCTCGGCGAGCACCCGGATGTGCTCGGGGGTCGTGCCGCAGCAGCCGCCGACAAGCGCGACGCCGTAGTCGACGACGAACCGTGCCAGCGCGTCGGCCATCTCCTCAGGACCCAGCGGGAAGTACGCCCCGTCGGGGGTGAGCACCGGAAGGCCGGCGTTGGGCATCACCGACACCGGGATGCGGGAGTGCTGCGACAGGTAACGCAGGTGCTCACCCATCTCGGCCGGCCCGGTCGAGCAGTTGAGGCCGATCAGGTCCACGCCGAGCGGCTCGATGGCGGTCAGCGCTGCGCCGATCTCGCTGCCCAGCAGCATGGTGCCGGTGGTCTCGACCGCCACGTGACAGATGATCGGCACCTGCCGGCCTGCCTCGGCCATCGCCCGCTTGGACCCGATCACCGCCGCCTTGACCTGGAGCAGGTCCTGGCAGGTCTCGATAATCAACGCGTCCGCGCCGCCAGCGATCAGCCCGCCGGCGTTCTGCTGGTACGCGTCGCGGAGGCTGGCGTACGAGGCGTGGCCGAGGGTCGGCAGCTTCGTACCCGGACCGATCGAACCGAGCACCCAGCGGGGCCGCTCCGGGGTCGAGTACGCGTCGGCGGCCTCCCGGGCCAGCCGCGCCCCCACCTCGGACAGCTCCCAGATCCGGTCGGCGATGTCGTACTCGGCGAGGTTGGGCAGGTTCGCGCCGAAGGTGTTCGTCTCCACACAGTCCGCGCCTGCCGCCAGGTACGCCTCGTGCACCCCACGTACGACGTCCGGGCGGGTGACGTTGAGGATCTCATTGCACCCCTCCAGACCGTCGAAGTCGTCCAGGGTCAGGTCCGCAGCCTGCAGCATCGTGCCCATCGCCCCGTCGGTGACGAGGATCCGGTCTGCCAGCGCATCGAGCAACGAAGTCCGCACGACCTCAGGTTAGTGCGGTGGGACCGGCCCGCACCCCCGCGTGCCGTCCGATCCCACATTGTGTCATCGGGATCACGTTGCCCGCTTTGGTACGCATTGCCCAACACGTGCGCTGCCGACCGGTGTCCGCGCGGTCCTACGCCGGTGTCGACGCCCGCCCCATCCGGCGCGGCCGACGGGCCGGGTCCGGGCCTGGCACGTAGGCTGACTGACGTGAAGGACTACAGCGACACCGCCACGCACCGTGGGCGGACGACCGGGACCATCTCCCGGACCGCCGGTGACGAACAGGAGGTGACGGCGTGACCGAGTTCGACGGGCTGCCGGTGCTGCGGTCCCCGGTCGCCATCTGCGCCTTCGAGGGGTGGAACGACGCGGCGGACGCATCCACCGCGGCGGTCGAGCACCTGGAGCAGGTGTGGGAGGCCCGGCCCGTCACCGAGCTGGACCCGGAGGACTTCTACGACTTCCAGGTCAGCCGGCCCACCATTGCCATGTCCGACGGCGCCACCCGCCGGGTGGAGTGGCCGACCACCCGGTTCACGGTCGCCAGCCCCGCCGGCACCGAGCGGGACGTGGTGCTGATCCGCGGCATCGAGCCGAGCATGCGGTGGCGGACCTTCTGCGAGCAGGTGCTGGAAATCTGCCACAGCCTGGAGGTCGAGCGGGTGGTGCTGCTCGGTGCTCTGCTGGCCGACGTGCCGTACACCCGGCCGTTGCCGATCAGCGGCAGCGCCTCCGACGCCGACGCCGCGCGCCGCTACCAGCTCACCCCGACCCGATACGACGGGCCGACCGGCATCGTGGGCGTGCTGCACGACGCCTGCACCCGGGCCGAGGTCGACGCCGTCTCGTTCTGGGTCCACGTGCCGCACTACGCCAACAACCCGCCCTGCCCGAAGGCCACCCTCGCCCTGCTGCACCGGGTCGAGGAGGTGCTGGACCTTCCGGTGCCCATGGCCGACCTGGCCGAGGAGGCCGCCGAGTGGGAGCAGCGGGTACGCAGCGCCGCCGAGCAGGACGCCGAGCTGGGCGAGTACGTCCGCGAGCTGGAGGAACGCGTCGGTGACGCGGGCATCACCCCGTTGACCGGGGACGAGATCGCCCAGGAGTTCGAGAAGTACCTGCGCCGCCGGGGCGGATCTGCCGGCCCCACCGCCGGTTCCTGGTAACCCGCTACCCCGTTCCGCTTTCGAGACCCCGGGTCGTTCGTCGGCCCGGGGTCTCGACGTGTGTGTCGGGGTGGCGGCGCTCACCACCCGTACGGCATCCTAGGAACCTAGCTGAAAATGAGGAGGCGGGGATGCAGATCAACCCGGGGGCGGCCGAGTTCCCGCACCGGCAGATCGCCGCGCAGCTCAAGACCCAGATCCGGCGCGGCGACTGGGCGCCCGGCGAACGGCTGCCGTCCATCCCGGCCATCGCCGAGATGTTCGGGGTGGCCAAGCAGACCGTCCAACGCGCCGTCGACCAGCTGCGGGTCGAGGGCATCCTGATCACCAAACCGGGTTCCGGTACGTACGTGCGGGGCACCCGGCGACGGCTCAACCGGCTATCCCGAGGCCGCTATGGCGGCTTCCGCGGCTACCACACCGACCTGGCGGCCCGATATCGCCAGCAGCTCGTCTCCGTCGGCCGCTCCCCCGCGCCGCCCGAGGTGGCCGATGCGTTCGGCGTACCCGACGGCACCGAGCTGCTCTGCCGCCGCCACCTCGTCCGCACCGAGGACGCACCGGTCGAGGTGGGCGCCTCCTGGTTCCTGCCCGCCGACACCGCCGGCACCACACTGGAGCGGGCCGAGGCGTTCGGCCGCCCGCTCTACCAGGAGGCTGAGGAGGCCACCGGCCGCCGGTACGCGACCGCCACCGACACCATCACCGCCCGCCAACCCAGTCGCGAGGAGTCGGAGACCCTCCAGATCCGACCGGACACCCCGGTGCTGCACCTGCTGCACGTGGCGTACGACCCGCAGCGCCGGCCCATCGAGGTCGCCCAGGCCACCTGGCCGGGCCCGGTCACCACGCTGACCGAGGAGTACCAGATTCCCGCCCCCACCGCCGAGCCGGACCCCGACCCCGGCCTCGTCCTCGGCTGAACCTCACCACCTCACGTCCGCCACCCCTGGGGACCGCGCCCCGACGGGGAACACGTAGCAGCAACATCGGCGATGTTGTCCCCTCCCGAGCACGCCAGGCAGCAACATCGGGGATGTTGTCCGCCCGGGCGGGAGGGGGTCCCGGCGCGGAGGGGCACCGCGTGGGAGGGCACCGCGTGGGAGGCGGGGACGTCGGGGACTTTGCCGGCTCGGACTGTCAGAGGCGGATGCCGAGCAGGGCGTCGACGGTCTCGGCGAAGGGGCGCGGCGCGGCCGGGTCGTCGTCGGCACCGGCGAGGGTCCGCTCGGCCCACTCGTCGGCCAGCCGCAGGGCACCAGGGGTGTCGAGATCGTCGGCGAGTCGTTCGCGTACCCCGGCCAGGAACGCCGCCCCGGACGGTCCGGCGGTCGCGGCGGCGGCCCGCCGCCAACGGCCCAGCCGTTCCTCGGCCGCGGTGAGCAGGTCGTCGGTCCAGGACCGGTCGGCGCGGTAGTGACCGGAGAGCAGGGCCAGCCGGACCGCCATCGGATCCACCCGGTCGGCGCGCAGCCGGGAGACGAAGACCAGGTTGCCCCGGGACTTGGACATCTTCTCGCCGTCCAGCCCGATCATGCCGGCGTGCACGTAGTGGTTGGCGAACGGTGCCGCGCCGGTCAACCGCTCGGCGTGCGCGGCGGAGCACTCGTGGTGCGGAAAGAGCAGGTCGTTGCCGCCACCCTGCACGTCGATGGTGGAGCCGAGCAGGCCGAGGGCGATCACCGCGCACTCGATGTGCCAGCCCGGCCGGCCCGGACCGAGGTCGCCGCCCGGCCAGGACGGCTCGCCGTCGCGGGCGCCGCGCCAGAGCAGCGGATCCAGCGGGTCACGCTTGCCGGCGCGGTCCGGGTCGCCGCCGCGCTCGGGGAAGATCTCCAGCATCTCCGCGCGGGACAGGTTTGACTCGTAGCCGAAGCTCGGTGCGGCCGAGATGTCGAAGTAGACGTCACCGGTGCCGTCGTCGAGGCGGTACGCGGCACCGTCCTTGAGCAGCACCAACACCTTCTCGGCGATGTCCGGGATCGACTCCACCGCGCCGACGTAGTGGGCCGGCGGGATGATCCGCAAGGCCTCCATGTCCTCCCGGAACAGCGCCGTCTCCCGCATCGCCAGGACCTTCCAGTCCTCGCGGTCGCGTTCGGCCCGTTCCAGCAACGGGTCGTCGATGTCGGTGACGTTCTGTACGTACCGGACCTCGTGGCCGGCGTCGCGCCACATCCGCTGCACCAGGTCGAAGGTGATCATGGTGGCGGCGTGACCGAGGTGGGTGGCGTCGTACGGGGTGATGCCGCAGACGTACATGGTGGCGGTGCCGTCCGGATCACTCGGCTGCACACCTTCCCGCGCCGAGTCGAACAACCGCAACGTCTCGCTCCGGCCCGGCAGCCGCGGCACCTCGTGCCCCACCCAAGACTCCATGACCGTCAGCCTAGCCAGCCGTTGGGCGACGTCACGCCGGCCCGAGAGTGATCAACGCGACAGGCTCAGATCGGCGGCCAGGGCACTGCCGGCCAGTCCTGGGACGGCTGCGGATAGCGACCGCTCTCGCACAGCCGGTCGACCCGGGCGGTCAGCTCGGCGATCTCACCGAGGGTGAGATGCTCGGCCAGTTCCTCGCCGAGCGGGCCGGCGAGCTGACGGGACAGGCGGCCGAGCATGTCGACGGCGTCGGCCGGCAACGACCGGCCGGCCCAACCCCAGAGCACCGTACGCAGCTTCTCCTCCACGTGGAAGCTCACCCCGTGGTCGACCCCGTGGATCCGGTCGTCCGGACCGACCAGGACGTGGCCACCCTTGCGGTCGGCATTGTTGATCACCGCGTCGAGCACCGCGAGGCGGGCCAGCCGCGGATCGTCGGCGTGAGCCAGCGCGTACGGAATGCCGTCGTCGTCGCGGGCGGCCGCGATCGGGAACCAGCGGGGTGGCACCGAGTCGGCCGGCACGAAACCCACGAGTGGCTCGGCGTCGGGCGGCTCGTCGATCCACAGTTGGCAGGAACCGGGCCCGAACGGCCCGTTCCGCAGCACCGTCGGCGGCACCAGATCCCAACCGGTGGCGGCGGAGACCAGGTAGGCGGCTACCTCACGGCCCGCGAGGGTGCCGTCCGGAAAATCCCACAGCGGTCGCTCGCCGCGCACCGGCTTGTACACGCACCGCGCCGACGCTCCGTCCAGGGTCAGCACGCCACGCAGGGTGGTGTTCGAGGCATCGACGAGCCGCCCTTCGACGGTCAGCTCACCGTCACGCAACAGGCGCAGCGCGGCACCCCCGTCCTGTCGGGGAGCCACGCCGGACGAGGTCACCGGTGGTAGCCGTTGTTCCGGGGGCAGAGGTGGCCAGCCGGGTCGAGGGGCTGACCGCAGAGCGGGCAGGGCGGCCGGCCGGCGTTGACCACGCGCCGGGCCCGCTCGATGAACGCACGGGTCGCTTCAGGGGTCAGCCGGACCCGGAGCCGGTCGAGGTCCTCGTCGGGCTCGACATCGTCGGGGTCGTCCTCCTCCTCCGACTCGCCAAGCTCGATCTCGGTCTCCGCCTCGCCGACCGCGATCGCCTCGATCACCACGGTCGCGGTGTCCGCGTCGAAGGCCAGGCCCAGCGTGCCGACCCGGAACTCCTCGTCCACAGGTGTCTCCAGCGGGTCGTTGTCACCGACCGGGACGGCAGCAGCCTCGGGCAGTTCCACACCGAACCGACGCTGGGCCTCGGTGAGCAGTTCCTCCAGCTTCTCGGCGAGCAGGGAGACCTGGACCTTCTCCAGCGCGACGCTGACCAGCCGGCCACCGCCGCGCGCCTGAAGGAAGAACGTGCGCTCCCCCGGCGGCCCGACGGTCCCGGCGACGAACCGCTCCGGCGGCTCGAAGGCGTGCACCTGGTGGGTCATACCCACGACCCTATCCGGCGGCCCCGCACAGCGCGCACCCCACCGACCCGAATAGCGACGCCGCCGACACCGCGTGTCCCGCCCGCGGTGCGCGCCGCGGGACACGGAGCCGGGCGGCTCACCGGGACGCCCCCGCGCCACCGCCGACCGCGGCGTCCGAGTCCGCCGGCCGGCGGGCCCGCCGACGCCGCTTACCCGGCGGTGGCACCAGGCCGGCCAGGTCACCGCCGACGTCGTTGAGGCGTACCAGGAAGGGCCGCAGAGGGGTGTAGCGGATCGCGGTCACCGACGCTGGGTCCACCACGATCCGCTGAAAAAGATCCAGATGTACGCCGAGCGCGTCGGCGACGATGGCCTTGATCACATCGCCGTGGCTACAGGCCAGCCAGACCGCCTCGGGACCGTGTTCGGCGCTCAGTCGGGCGTCCCAGGCGCGTACCGCCGCGACCGCTCGGGTCGCCATCTGCGCCATCGCCTCGCCACCGGGGAAGACGGCCGCGCTGGGGTGCTGCTGCACCACCGGCCAGAGCGGCTCCTTGGCCAGCTTCTTCAGTGGCTGACCCTCCCAACTGCCGTACCCGCACTCGATCAGACCGTCGTCCACCACCGGCGACGCTTCGGGCAATGCCAGGTCCAGGGTCTGCCGGCACCGGATCAACGGGCTGGTAACCACGGCCGTCAACGGCACCAACCGTAGGCGTTCACCAACTGCGGTGGCCTGGGCTCGGCCGGTCTCGTCCAGTTCGACGGGCTGCCGACCGGCGAGCCCACCGTCGGCGTTTGCGGTGGTGCGTCCGTGCCGCAGGAGCAGAAGTGTCGCCACCCGCACAACCCTAGGCCCTCGCCCCACACCCCTCAGGGCAGTGCCCAACTCCCCCCGACGGCAACCCCGGCCACCTCCGCCCCGCCACCACGCCGCGCTGGCGGGTGGCGGGTGGCGGGTGGCGGGTGGCGGGTGGCGGGTGGCGGGTGGCGGGTGGCGGGTGGCGGGTGGCGGGTGG
>NZ_BOPD01000001.1:0-923 GCF_016863575.1 Micromonospora sediminimaris | reverse complement strand
GGCGGGTGGCGGGTGGCGGGTGGCGGGTGGCGGGTGGCGGGTGGCGGGTGGCGGGTGGCGGGTGGCGGGTGGCGGGTGGCGGGTGGCGGGGAGATCTTGGTGCGATTCGGCCCTCTGGTGGGCGGTTTCGGACCAAGATCCGGGGCTGTGGTGGTTCGGCAGCCCGGCGTTTCGGGTGGCGGGCGACCTGGCTCGGGCCTGCTGCGCGTTGGCGGGCGCCGGATGCGGCAAGTCGGGCCCTCCCGGTCGCCGGATGCGGCAAGTCGGGCGTTCCCGGGCGCCGGAGACCGCGACTTGCCGCATGTCGTGAGTCGGCGAGCCATTTGGCTCGGTGGGGTGGAGCGCGGGTGGCGGTGTGGTGTGGTGTGGTGTCCGGGATTCGCGGCGGGTGCGGTGGTGTGGTGTGGTGTCCGGTTTTCGCGGGCGGTGGCGGGTGGCCGGACGGAATGATCGGCGGTCGGTCGGCGTTGTAACCGGTGACTGACCACGCAGCACCTACCCCACCTACCCCTGACCGGGGCGGGACACGGGAATGACCCGCCCCGGTCAGTCGTTGGACATGGTCCCGGCGCGTGAAGTGGCACCGCCCCACGCGTCACCCCCTTCGGGCCGACAGTTCGGCCCAGACCCTCGGAACCGAAACGGCCCACCCCCAGAGGCCGACGGTTCCACCAGTCCTTCTGGCACCCCACGTGCACGGTCCCACCGCCACCCCCTGTGCAGGCGGGACGGACCTCACCCCCGAACGCGAAGGAGCCCCCCATGAACACCACGCTGCGCAAGAGCATCCTGGGCATCGCCGGCCTCACCGCCGCCGCCGGACTCGCCGCCGGCCCCCTGAACCACGCCACCAGTAACGAGCCCACCCCGATCACCCCGATCGCCGCGGTGCAGGCTGACAAGCCGGACATGGGCAAGCTGTT